>NZ_JAUMTY010000036.1 GCF_030530965.1 Corynebacterium sp.
TGGATAAAGCCCCGGGCGTTGAGGTTGTCGATGTGCCGACGCCTCTGGAATCGGCAGGTATCGATGATTGCCTCGTGGGGCGCATTCGCCAGGATCAAACTATCGACGATGATCGTGGTTTGGTTCTTGTTGTGGCGGGCGACAACCTGCGTAAAGGCGCTGCGCTGAACACCATTCAGATCGCTGAATTGCTGGTGTAGAGAGCTGGGGGGAGCCGGGGGCTCCCCATTTAGCTCATACTGCTAGCGGACCGGGTAGCGCTGGCGCTTACCCGTGCGCCCGTTCCTGCACAGCGCTAAGGTGACGGTGTTTTTTCGCTGCGTGGTTTGATGTTGCGTCGATGAGGTCGGCACGTGCCCGGGCGACCCGCGACCTGATTGTTCCCACACGAACGCCAACGATTGTCGCGGCTTCGTCGTAGGTGTATCCCAAGACCTGTGTCAGGATAAGCGCTTCTCGGCGATCCGGATCCAAATTCTCCATCAGGAGCTGCACGTCCACCCAGTCCGACCAGGAGCTGCTGGCGGCGGTGTTCGTTGCCGTGTGCTGATCAGCCACGGTTTCCCATTCCGTACCGGTGGACCGTGGCCGAGCCATATCATGCCGAACGCTATCGACCCACACCCGTCGTGCAACAGAGAGCAGCCACGTGCGCGCACTCGAGCGGCCCGCAAACGTCGGCAATGCAGAGATAATGCGCAGGTAGGTCTCTTGGGTGAGATCGTCGGCGCGGTCAGTGTCGGCAAGGTGAGCAAGGAGACGCCAGACGTCCTTTTGGGTGCGTCGGATGAACTCGGTGAGTGCGGCCCGATCCCCCTGGCCGGCACGGAGAGCTAATGCTGTGACGCGTGCGTCGTCCTTGTCATGTCTTGTCACGGTATTCACCTTACCAAGTTGATGGAGAAAGTCACCTCTACCAGGGGTCTGTAGGAAGGCTATGGATCCGTCCCGCATTAATCTTAAAAACCTCTAGGCGGAAAGAACTTTAATAGGGTACAGTTAAACACGTATCGCACCACTGGTGGGCTCTTTACCCCTGAATGACGACGACACGAGCTCACCACATGAGAAGGAGGATCCATGTCGAACGATAGTTCGCACGATCAGCGTTTTACCTCAGACGACGTCGCACAGCGCGGAGTGTGCCCCGTTACCGGTCATGGTGCCCCGCAAGCCAACGGTCGGAGCATCTCAACCCGGGTCAACGGCGCTCCGAACGCATCCGAGGAGCACAGCGTGACCGTCGGCCGTGAAGGCCCCATCGCTTTGCACGACGTGTCGCTGGTGGAAAAGCTGGCGCACTTCAACCGTGAGCGGATCCCAGAGCGTGTTGTTCACGCGAAGGGGTCGGGCGCATTCGGTGAGCTGACGATTACGGAAGACGTATCGCAGTACACGAAGGCGGACCTGTTCCACCCGGGGCGCGTCACTCCGATGCTCGCCCGCTTCTCGACTGTCGCCGGAGAGCAAGGCAGCCCCGACGCGTGGCGTGATGTCCGTGGTTTTGCCCTGAAGTTCTACACCAATGAGGGCAACTACGACCTCGTCGGTAATAACACCCCGATCTTCTTCATCCGCGATGGCATCAAATTCCCGGACTTCATTCGTTCCCAGAAGCGTCTCGCGGGGCGCGGCACGATCGACGCCGACATGCGTTGGGACTTTTGGACCCGCACCCCAGAGAGTGCACACCAGGTGACCTACTTGATGGGCGACCGCGGAATCCCGAAGACCTTCCGCAACATGGACGGCTTCGGCTCCCACACGTACCAGTGGATTAACGCCAAAGGGGAGCGGTTCTGGATCAAGTACCACTTCAAGACCCGCCAGGGATGGGACTTCCTTACCGACGAGGAAGCCGCGAAACTGGTCGGCGAAGATGCTGACAGCCACCGCGAGGACCTGTACGCCGCGATTGAGCGCGGAGACTACCCGACGTGGGACGTCAAGGTGCAGATCATGCCCTTGGAGGAAGCCGCTGGCTACAAGGTCAATCCGTTCGATTTGACGAAGACGTGGAGCCAGAAAGACTACCCGCTGATTCCGGTGGGGCACTTCACGCTGAACCGGAACCCGGAGAACTTCTTCGCGCAGATCGAATCCGCGGCATTTGAGCCGTCGAACCTGGTCCCGGGGATTGGGCTCTCGCCGGACAAGATGCTGCTCTCCCGCGCTTTCGCCTACGCCGATGCTAAGCGCTATCGCCTCGGTGTGAACGCTGACCAGATCCCGGTGAACAAGCCAGTGTGCCCGGTGAACAGCTATGCCAAGGACGGTGCCGCTGTGTACGACTTCCCGCCGGCTTCTGAGCCGACGTATTCGCCGAACCGCTTTGAGCGCGGCGGCGGGTACATGGACGTCGACGGTACCGACGCTGAGGGCACCGGTGCTGTGCAGAAGGACATTGCGCCCGGTGAGTCCAAGTACGGTTTCGGCCGTGGTCAGGAGTCCGGCTTAGGTGCTGCTGAAGAACTCGGCCTCTGGGACGACAACTATGGCGGAGATTTAACTCGTGGTGCCTATGTCCGTCACCCGGAGGACGACGATTTCTCCCAGGCTGGCGACCTAGTCCGCAACGTCATGGACGACGCTGCTCGTGACCGCCTGGCCAACAACATTGTTGGTGCGATGGCCGGTGTGTCCGACCAGGTTGCTAAGCAGGCCTTCAACTACTGGACCCACGTCGACGAGTGGCTGGGCGCGGAAGTCGAAAAGCGCTTTACCGCGTCGAAGTAGTGATGGCGGAGTAGGGATGTCGAAGGCAACATAACGCCCGACATGACGCACTAGCTTTAGCGCACTGACTTCGGTTTTAGCCCCGGTCCGTTCTTCACATGGGTGAAGGGATCGGGGTTTCCGCGTACCGTGGGTGGTGTTTCGTACTCACGATGAAGTTAGGAGTTTTTATGTCTGATGCTTTGTACACCGCACGAGTGACCTCTACGGGTGGCGGCCGTGATGGCCATGTAGCTAGCGACGATGGCCACATCGATCTGGATGTTCGCCCGCCGAAGGCGATGGGTGGATCTGGTGAAGGCACGAACCCCGAGCAACTGGTTGCCGCTGGATGGGCTGCGTGCTTCAATAGCGCGCTTCAGTTGATCGCGAAGCAGGGCGGCGCTGATCTGGACAAAGCCCCAGAGGTTACCGTCGAGTGCTCGTTGGTGAAAGATGAGAACGACGGCGGCTTCAGGATTAAGGCTGCTTTAGACGTCACCATCTTCGGTGTTTCTGAGGATCAAGCGAAAGATTTCGCGGAGAAGGCCGACGCGATGTGCCCGTATTCCAAGGCTTTCCGCGGCGATAGCGAGACTGTCGTTACTGCGCACGCGAAGTAACCCTCAAACGTGAAGTAAATCTGAACGTGGTGGGCGAGTATCAGAAAGCTGCCCAACCGCCTGCGTAAAACAGCCTTTCAATGGCACAGCGCCTCGATGGGGAGCGGGATTCTGTCCTGATCATTCCGACCATTGAGGCGCTTAGTGCTTTGTTAGCGCTTTTAGTGCTATGCGCACGCAAAACCCCTCACGGTGGAGGCACATTCGCGGAGAAATGATTGACCACCGTGAGGGGTGAATGGTGAGCGCTGGAAAGGATAAAAGCAACGCTCACACGATTACTTATTAAGCGTATTACTTGATAAGCGCGCCAACGAGCTTGATGATGTTGGAGGCGAGTCCGGAGAGGTCTCCGATCCATCCTGCAACGGTGTTGGCGTCGATTTGTCCGGCAAGATCTCCGGCCTTGGAACCAGAGTTAACAGTGTCGTCCATCGTGGACGCTGCTGTGTCGGCTGCCTGGGAGTAATCGAAGTTCATGGGATCCCTTTCGTACGGGGTAGCTGGAAGAACGTCGTGTTTTTAGACGAACTTACCGATCGTGTCCAGGATGAACTCGACGATGTTCACAGCGTAGCGGGCTGCATCAACGTCAAAGTAACCGGGAAAAGGCTGCTGACCAGTAGGCATGAGTGACCTTTCGTCGTAAAACCCCCATCCCCATGGAGGGGATCAGAGGAAACTAGTTGTAGGAAAGAGTGGAGTTAGCGTCGTTGAAGTCGCTGTGTGCTGCAAGAGGAGCCACACGCTCACACATCAACGCACACTTGCTATCAGTCTTCTGAGGACGTCCGTCCTGGCGCACATCGTTGGCGTTGTAGACGTTGACCGTCCCGATGACCTTCTCGCCGGGCTGGATGCTGTTAGGCGACTTGATACCGAGATCGATGTTGATCTTACCGTCCTGGGTAGCACGGTAGGTCTGCCAGGTGTAGACCACGATGTTGCTGGTCTCGGTGGACTTCACCAGGCCGGCACGGACGGTGTAGTACTGCCCGGCGGTGAAGCCGGTGCCGTCGGCCTTGACCTTGACGGTAGCGCCGCTCTTTGCCTTGACAGTGTGGCTTCCGTCGGCCGCGTTGGTGAAGGAAACGTTGTTCAAGGAGCCTTCAGCGTGGTCAGGGTTGACCGGGGACTCGATAACGTTTGAAGGATCCCACCAGCGTGAGGGCCAGTCGGCGCTCGATGCCATTGCTGGTGTGGCGGACCCGGCAACGACGGCGGTAGCTGCCAAGGTTCCAGCTGCGATGCGGGAAATCTTTGACGTGAAGAAGTTCATTCTTTAGAGCCTTCCGATTGCGAAGCCGATCATCGAGTTAGCAGCTTCGATGAGGTATGGTCCAATTTCCGTGATCCAGTGAAATGCTGGGTATGGATCGTTCGGCGGATCGAGTGGCTGATATGCGTTCGGGTTGGTATCTGCACCCATGTCTTTCCTCCAGGTGTGATGAGTTTTGTCGACGACGGATGGAGCAACCACAACGTAGGGGGAAACTTATCGACGTCGAAAACGTGTCGTGCTGTATTAGGCGTTGGCAGGGGCCGTCGTCATTGTTTTGACTGGCTATCTGCCTGCGCGTACAAGCGCGCAAAAGACCCCGATGGGGTCTTTCACGGCACGTAAATCTTTTAGCCAGCGAGGCCCTTGACCAGGCCCATGATCGCGGAAGCCAGGGTGGTGGCGGAGCCGATGAGGCTGGTCACGGTGTTGATGTTGAAGCCGTCGAAGAAGCTGCTGGCGTGCTCGCTAGCAGACGAAGCGGCGTCGGAAGCAGTTGAAGCATGCTCGCTAGCCGTCGATGCAGCGGAGGAAGCAGCGTCAGAAGCGGAAGAAGCGGAATCGGAAGCGGCCTGCGCTGCCTCTGCGGCGTAGGAAAAAGCGGACATAACAATCCTTCCAGGGATGTAGACAAAGTGTTGTCGCTAGCTGATGAAGACTGTGGAACCGTCTTCCCGCTGGCGGGAGAGGATCGGTCAGTCTCATCAGGCTTACCGTTCCATAACTTACGAGGGTGACAAGTTAAAAGAAAGGAGAACTGGGATTATTTCACCTTCTGTTAACCGAATCTCGCGGATTTGAGCCGCTCAAGTTAGCGACTGCATGGCTGCAGATGTTAAGTATTTTTGGGCAAAAATCCATTTAAGCTGGGATCGAACCGAGTTTTATGTTGAAGACAGTGAGTGGGTAGCTAGCTAAATCTGTTGATTCTTTCACACTGTTACATTTGCCCCTATATTGGGGGTGCTCGATAGGTGCGGATGCGGCGACCGGCCGAAAGCGCTGACATAAAACGTCCCTGTGTGGGACGTCCATGCAGGAGCTTGCAGGGGCTTCGCAGGGAAAGCCCCGCACGCTAGACGCATGGAGGGCTCTACGCAATAGACCGAAGGGTATTGATGAGCTGATCAGTTTCCTCAGTATTTGTGACGGTGATCCGCACTCCGTCACCACTGAAGCATCGGACAAGGATGTGTTCCTTCGCCAAGGCCTCTGTGAATGCGTCGGATTGATCTCCAAGAGTTAACCAGACGAAGTTTGCCTGGGACTCTGGAACGTCAGCCTCGGTCAGATTCCACCGCGAGGAGTGAACGAATTCATTAATAAGGTAGTCACGCAAGCGATGGCGCTGCGGAATCGTCCGAGAGACTCGCTCGGCTTTACTTTCAGGGCTGTTGAGGCACGCGATAGCAGCGTCGTGGGCGAGTGTGCTCACCGAGAATGGGACCTGGGTGCGGTTGAGTGCGCTAATGATCTCTGGAGACCCAATCATGTAACCAACGCGTGCGCCGGCCAGGCCATAACACTTAGAGAACGTCCGAGCGAAGCAAACGTTGGGGTGCCGCCGCACGAGGCCCAATGAATCCGGCGTGAGGTCGTCGTCGGTGTAATCCAAGTAGGCCTCGTCGATACACACAGTGACACGGTCGGGTACGCGGGTGAAGAAGGCTTCCAGTTCGTCCTCTGTGACGAGCGTGCCCGTCGGGTTATTGGGGTTACATAGAATAACGAGCGACGTTTTGTCGGTAATGGCATCGGCCATGGCGTCGAGGTCGTGGCGATGGTCTGCATCGAGCGGGACCGCGATAGGGGTGGCTCCGGCGATCCTGCTGAGGATGGGGTATGCCTCGAATGATCTCCACGCGAATAGTGTTTCGTCCCCGTCTTTACAGGTGGCCAGAATCAGTTGCTGCAGGAGTGACGAGGAGCCGCATCCGATCGCCACCTCATCGACGGTGACCCCGTGGAGTTCGGCGATGGCGTGATGTAAAGGCGAGGTCGCCATGTGAGGGTAGCGGTTGAGGGTGTGGGCTGCGGATGTAATCGCTTCAATCGCGGCGGGGAGCGGCGGCTCAGTGGTTTCGTTGCTGGCCAAGACGAGCGCGTCGTCGGCCTTTTTACCGGGCGTGTATGTGGGAAGTTGGTCTAAGTCGGGGCGGATCATTCTTGTAATGGTAAGCCGGGGATTATGCGGCGCAAAAGTGGCACAAAAGTACGGTATTTGCCGCTGGGGAAATGTCGGGGATTGTGGTGGTCGTTGGAGGTACCGTTGAGGGGTAGCTCGCGTGCCGACGTCGTAGGTGGTGGTGTTTGTCTTCTCTAGCTGGCTTCTGTAGTATCGCCTACGGAATTCGCGACAGCGGTGTCTTCTCGATCAGGGGAAGCTGATTACGATCGACATTGTGCGCCGTGACTTTCGCTGGAGGTGTGCCAGAGCGGCCGAATGGGGCTCCCTGCTAAGGAGTTGACTCGCAAGGGTCCGAAGGTTCAAATCCTTTCACCTCCGCCATTTTGATGAGCGCCTACTTCACTGTTCGTGGGGTAGGCGCTTTTCGATTGTGCCCTGTGCTCTTTGTGGTGCGGGGCAGGGTGTTAGGGAGCCGTTTAACCCGTAGTTTTTCGGGTTCGTGTGCGCTATTTTTCCTGATAAATGAATGAATTTGGGGGTCTGGCTGCCTCTGTGTAATATATGTCCCTGTTGCGCTCGTAGCTCAACGGATAGAGCATCTGACTACGGATCAGAAGGTTGGGGGTTCGAATCCCTTCGAGCGCACAATCAAGCCCCTCATCGCAGTATCGCGGAGAGGGGCTTTAACAGTCTGTGAAGTTGGCGTATGGACATGCTAACGCTGGCGTGATCGCCAAATTCGGAATCTCGTTTTCTCGTGTTCACATCCCGGAATTGTCTATTTTTCAAGATAACGAGAACGCACACGCTCATAGATGGCCTGGGCACGCTCCGACGTCATCTGTTCGTGTATAGGCGACTGAGCGATGGCTGCAACACTATCTTCGGTGGGTTTCCATCCCTCCAGAACACCGCTATGCACGGCCTCCACAACAGCGTGAAGGTGTTCCGCATCCAGACCTTGCAATGCATTGGGGAACGCTGCCTTGTAAGCGTCAACGCCACGTAAGGAGTTGTAGTCAACAGTGGGCATGATCGATCCCTAGCCTTCCGTTTACGCAATTATCCTTGCTCCACAATACTGGAAGTATGCCCTTAGAACGCGGAAGAAACTAGTATTTTCCAGGTACTTTGCTAGGCAGTTACCGCATTCTTAGCTGGAGTAATGCCTCTCCTGAGCCGACTGGGGATTGAGAGTTCTCTAGTAATTGTGACCTCGAGATTTCCTCTCAAAAAGACCGAAAAGCAAAAGCCTGAACTATCCCTACACCTAAGTAGACATAGTCCAGGCTGAAGTCACTTTTCGACGGCGAGGCTGGCTACCTGTTAATCAACCATCGCCGGGATGGCTCTACTAGTTGGATTCGCCAGCGTCTCCACCAATGTTCGGAGCGATGTTGCCGCTCAGAGGCAGGTTGTTATCGCCCGTATCTCCCGAGAGTGGCAGGTTGTTGTTGGACAGTGGCATGTCACCGGAAAGGTCGCCCGAGAGCGGCAAGTTGATGTCACCGGTGTCGCCAGAAAGTGGCAGTTTGTTGTTGGACAGAGGCATGTCGCCAGAGAGGTCACCCGAGAGCGGCATCTTGCCTGACAGGTCGCCGGACAGTGGCATGTTCAGGTTGTCTCCCGAAAGCGGAGTATTGATGTCACCGACGTTTCCGGACAGTGGCATGTTGATGTCACCGGTGTCGCCGGAGAGCGGCATGTTGATGTCACCCGTTGTTACCTGGAGGTGAGGAGCAAAGTCGCCAACCTGCTCGGGGAAATTGACGTTAAATGTGGGGGGTTCTGCCGGTGCGGGTGCCGGCGCAGGTGCGGGGAGGCCCACATTGTTGAGCTCCACGAGGAGGTCCTTGATCGGTCCTTGCGTGATCTCGTTGATTTGGAGGAGGAAGTCCATCGGGTGTCCTTTCGGGAGAGCTTTAGGTCCAAGCCCAGAGCGGAGGTCTTTTCATCGGTCCGGAGCATCTCTGACATCAAACGTTTTGCGCTTGTTTGACGTCGGTAATGCCCCTTTCCGTAAACGACCTCTGTGGTTCAGGGGATGATTCGGAGATTAAGTCATCCCGCTATGTGCTGCAACTAGATCTGGAAATATAAGCAGGTGGTGAATCGATCATAATTGCGGCGTTGCGGATTGATTTTTCTGAAAAATCCGGTATCACACCTACGGAAAATGCGATAAGCTGTACTTTTCTACCTTCGCTACCGTAGGTTTTGGCTGCCCTATCCTTGATACATCAATTATTAGCTTCACCCCTGTATGGAGGGTGAAGCCCCTTATGATTCTCGGGTGGATGATGACCGCGCCAGAATCCGGGAATAGCGGTACGCGCAACCAATGCACACGATAAAGAGGACAACACCACAGACAGCTGCTCCTGGTTCCCACTCCTTGGGCGCAATCGCCAAAACGTCGCTGTCTCCAGCCGCCGCAATGATCCCGGCATTGAGCACACCGAAAAGGGACTCACCAACAATCAATCCTGTAGCCAGCAGCACTCCGAGCCGACGAGCAAGCTCCGGGTTACGTTGTTTCTTCGCCCACCGGTTGTAGAAGTACCCAATCAGCGCTCCGATCGGAATGATGACCGTCAAAGCGCTGGGCAGATACATTCCCATTCCCACAGCTAAACCAGGCAGCGAGTATTTGCCATGCGACGTCGCGCTCAGAATCTCATTAATAATGACGACGACGACACCGATCACCGCTCCCAGACCGATCAATGACCAGTCCAGTGAGTTGCCGAAAATACCTTGGGCTACCGACGACAGTAGTGCAGCTTGAGGTGCTGCCAGTGCGTCATCTCCCGCGCCCGGCGCGCCGGCAAAACCGAATCCGGACATCATCAATTGAAGCACAGGGGGGATAATCGCAGATCCGAAAAGAACACCGACGACGAGCGCCACCTGCTGTTTCCACGGTGTGGCCCCAACTAATTGCCCTGTTTTCAGATCCTGCAGGTTGTCATTGGAGATCGTCGCCACGCCGAAAACGACGGCTGAGGTAAAGAGTGTATAGGCAATCAATACGTCGGAATGAGAATGTGATTCCGCACCCATCGCCACTTTAATCAGAAGAGCTGCGGAAATAACGACAATTATTCCGACGCCCGAAATCGGTGAATTCGACGCCCCAATTAACCCGGCCATATAGCCGCAAATACTTGCGACGACGAGGCCAACGAGCAGCGTGTAGATAATACTGATTGCGATCAGCCCACCGGTGTGGTGCGCGATGGACGTGTCTTTAACGAATAGCCACAGCAGTAGGCCGATGGGGATCATGGAGAAAAGCGTTACACCTGCAACGACGGGGAACGGAATGTCTTGCTCAGTAATATCGACTGTTTTCCCCGAATGGCGAGCCCTCGACGACACTAAGGAATCTTTAATTCCTTTGGCGATGGGGCCAGTGATTTTAATCAGCGTCCATACAGCAGCGACGGCCATGGTGCCAGCGCCGATGAACCGGACGTCGCTGGAAAAAGTGTCGGATACGATGCTTTCTAGCCCCGACGCTCCAGTTCCCGGAGGAATATGACCGGCTGTGCGCAGCGGAAGCAGAACTCCGTAAGAAATAAGGAGTCCGACCACCATGGCGATTCCGACGGAAAGTCCCACTAAATGGCCCACACCGATGAGCGCGAGTGACAATGATCCACCGATCATCGTTCCGCCTGAACCAATACGGAACGCCGCTGAAATCTCTGACGCCACCGTCTTCAGTGCGGCCAGCAGTGCATAGCCGCCCGACGCTAGACCTCCGAGAATGATCATCCGCAGACCCATGCGGTTTTCGTCCACCGCAGATGACGTCGTCGGCTCTGAGACCTCGGCGGATGAGACCAACGACGATTGGTCACCGTCGTTAATTGAACTTTGGTCGTTAACAGCATCTTGGGCATGGGTATCGCCCACTTTCAAGACTTCCGCTGCCGCAACACCTTCGGGGTAGGGGAGGTCGGAATGTGTGACGAGCGCGCGTCGTAGCGGAATGGAATACATGACGCCCAAAATGCCGCCGATTGCGCACAACGCGGCCGTCTCCCAATACGGAAAACCTGACCACCAGCCGATCATCACTAGACCGGGGAGGACGAAAATAATGGCAGATAATGTCCCCGCCGCAGAAGCAATGGTTTGAACAATATTGTTTTCTGCAATGGTGTGGTCTTTAAAATTCCGAAGAATCGCCATTGAAATAACGGCGGCGGGAATTGATGTGGCAAAAGTAAGCCCAACTTTGAGTCCGAGGTACACATTTGCCGCGGTGAAAACCAGCGTAATTAAGCCACCGAGAATGACAGTCCGAAGAGTGAATTCTCGAGTTGATGCTGCTCGCTGCACTGCCACGTTGCTCGAACCACCGTGCGAGCCATCGGCCGAACTACCGTGCGAACCATTCTGGTGGTCGCCGCGTAGTTCCGGGGTCACATGGGCGGAGGAATCATTCTGTTCCACGATGACGTTCTTTCTTCCAAGGTCTTCCTGGGGAAGCGTACCCGCGGTATTTTACTGACACGTCGGGTGCGCCCCGTACGATAGGCTCCATGCGTTTCTTAAACGGTATGGTCCCGCAGTACGACCTCACCTATGACGACGTCTTCATGGTTCCGTCACGGTCCTCCGTGGGATCCCGTCAAAAAGTGGATCTGCACACCAACGACGGGACAGGAACGACGATCCCCCTCGTCGTCGCGAATATGACCGCGGTGGCCGGGAGGCGTATGGCGGAGACAATCGCCCGGCGCGGAGGATTGGCCATCATTCCGCAGGATGTGCCGGCCGATATCGTCGCCCACACCATCGCCAGCGTGAAGTCCTCCGACCTCTTCTTTGACACCCCGATCACGGTGAAACCGCACCACACCGCGGGCTACACGCGCCACCTTTTGCCCAAGCGCGCTCATGGCGCAGCCATCGTCGTCGATGATGGCAAACCCATCGGTCTGGTGACCGAAAAGGACCTGCGTGGCGTCGATAATTTCACCCAGGTTGGCCGGTTAATGAGTACATCATTAGTTACTCTTAGCGACGACACCACCCCGCAGGAGGCCTTCGCGTGCCTGTCCGAGGCTTCGCGGAAACTTGCTCCCGTGGTCAGCGCGGATGGCGAGTTGAAGGGCATCATGACGCGAAAGGCGGCATTGCGCGCCACGTTGTATCAGCCTGCGGTCGATAAAAATAACGCGCTTCGCGTCGGTGCGGCGATCGGTATCAATGGGGACGCGACGGGCCGGGCAACCGCGCTGGTTGAGGCGGGTGCCGATGTCATCGTTGTGGACACTGCCCACGGTCATCAACAGCACATGATCGACGTTTTACGCAAGGTGAAAGCCCTGGATCTGGGTGTCCCCATTGTCGCCGGAAACATTGTGACCGCGGACGGCGTCGAGGATCTCGCCGCTGCTGGTGCCGACATTATTAAAGTGGGGGTGGGCCCTGGTGCGATGTGTACGACGCGCATGCAGACCGGGGTTGGCCGTCCGCAGTTTTCTGCCGTGAAAGAGTGCGCGGATAAAGCCCGCGAGGTGGGTGTTCATGTGTGGGCTGACGGGGGAGTGCGGCACCCGCGCGATGTCGCCCTGGCCTTGGCCGCCGGCGCATCCAACGTCATGATCGGATCATGGTTTGCTGGAACTTTGGAGTCGCCGGGGGACTTGATCAAAGAAAACGATGGACGTGCGTATAAAGAGTCGTTCGGTATGGCCTCCCATCGGGCGGTGGAGCACCGCAACCTGCACACGGAGGAGTTCGAGCGCGCACGCCGGTCAATGTTTGAAGAGGGCATTTCGCAGGCCCGCATGTACATTGACCCGGAGCGCCCAGGCGTAGAAGACCAGGTTGACCACATTGTTTCCGGTGTGCGCTCAGCGTTTACCTACGCAGGCGCGGATACGATCGAGACCTTCCGTGAGCGGGCGATCGTCGGGATTCAATCGGCAGCTGGGTACGCGGAAGGACGGCCTTTGTCGTCGTCGTGGAAGGCGTAGCGGCCGCAGCGCAGTAGCGGTCCACGGCGTAGCGGCCGCAACCCCGCGCCTAAAACACTTCGATCCGCGCGCCGAGATTCTCCGCCTGCTTAAGCTGGTCCACCCAACCAGCATCACCGGGGTGCAGCCGCAAAACCGGACGCTTCCCCGTGCGCGCTTCGTACCGAATGCGTGACCGGTGCCCAGCGTCGGCAAGTTCCGCGACGGTGGGTGGCGTCGCCCTCAAACTCTCGCGGGCCTCGTCCAACATGGTTTGGACCTCCCCAATGGCACGGAGAACCTCCTCCACATTGTTCTCGCACATGGCCTCGGTCAGTCCGGGATCAGAACCGGCGACGCGCGTTCCATCACGGAAAGAGCCTGCAGCCAGGGACAATGCCAATGCGCCCCCATTGTCGCCAGCCACTGCTAGAGCGTCAGCCAACACGTGCGGCAAATGTGAGATCCGAGCAACGGCCGCGTCGTGGGACTGTGCCCGCGCCGGGACGACCTCGGCTCCGACGTCGTAGGCGAGGTTCACCACGCTCATCCATTCGCGCAGCCACAGGCCACCGTCGTTGTCGTCCGTGGGCGCGTTGTCGAACGTAACGACCCACGGTGCGCCGGTAAACAAACCGGTCTGAGACGCGTCCCACCCGTTGTGGCTGGTGCCGGACATGGGGTGCCCGCCGACAAAACGGTCATGCATTCCGCGCGCGCGAACCTCCCGTATGACAGCCTGCTTCACACTCACGACGTCGGTAATCCCGCAGGTGGGGGCGTGTTGCGCGATGCAGTCGAGCATGGTCCCCACGGCGCTCATCGGCGTGGCGATCACTACAAGAGCGTCCTCATCTTCGGCCCGTTCGAGGACAGCAGCGCAATTATTCGACGCGTCGAAACCGTCGTCGATAATTTTTGTCACTGTGGATTGTGTGCGGTCCCATCCGAAAACTCGCCGCCCGCGAGCCTGCACGTCGCGCAAGATTGAGCCACCAATGAGCCCCAGTCCGAGGATGCACACGGGTCGGTCCTCGTGGAGAATGTGGTGCTTGCCGGGGGTTGTGGCTGGGTCGGGATAGACGCCGGAGGGTGTGGAGGTGCTCATTCTGACAAGTGTGGCACAGTCCG
Organism: Corynebacterium sp.; assembly: GCF_030530965.1. Taxonomy (GTDB): domain Bacteria; phylum Actinomycetota; class Actinomycetes; order Mycobacteriales; family Mycobacteriaceae; genus Corynebacterium. Next base: position 13,852 of record NZ_JAUMTY010000036.1, read on the forward strand.
ACTACGGTTATCTATATGAATGCGGGTGTGAACGACGACGGCCAGACTCCAACTTTTGCCGTTGCACTGACAAGTCAAGATGGGCAGTGGATGGGCCGGATCCTCCCTGAACGAGCCACGTGGGACCTTGATGCGGCCACGCGGGCTGTGCGCGATTTGCGCTCCGAAGGGCCAAGTTTTGGCATGGTATGCGTGGACGATGACTGGTTTGTCCTCATCCGTCCGACGCCACGGGGGACACAGCTTTTACTTTCCGACGCCACCGCTGCGGTTGTAGACGATTACGCCGCGGAAGTATTGGATGAGCTGGACGTTGACGTCCCCGATATGGATCCTGATGAGCGGGCCGATGCTGAACCGTGGCCGGAAGGGGACCTGGAGATTCTCGAGGACCTCGGTGTACCGAGCGACGTGCTCGCTGTGATCTGCGATGACGATGAGTTGTGGGCATCGGAGCAGCTTCTCCGGATTGCGGAGGAAATCAATGCGGATGAGGAGCTTGCCGACGTAGCGCAGCTCGATTATTAGGTCATTATTAGGTCGCTGACGTGATTGGTACTGGGCTGCCGCGGCCTGTTCCCGAGCAACAGGCGGAACGCTGGATGCGAATGGCGTTAGACGTGGCCAAACAGACGCCGCCGGGCGACGTCCCGGTGGGTGCCGTGGTGGTTGACGCGTCGGGCCATGTTGTGGGGGAGGGGTGTAATGAGCGTGAATCCACGGGGGATCCGACGGCCCACGCGGAGGTCATCGCTCTGCGCAGGGCTGCTCGAAAAGTTGGCGACGGTTGGCGCCTGGAAAACCACACTCTTGTGGTGACCCTAGAGCCGTGCGTGATGTGTGCGGGCGCTGCGGTGACCTCCCGCATCGGGGGCATTATTTTCGGTGCGTATGAGCCGAAAACGGGGGCGTGTGGTTCGGTGATCGATGTCGTGCGTGATCCGGCGTGGCCCTTTCCGACTGTCGACGTCAGAGGCGGTGTGCTGGAGCGAGAATGCCAGGGGCTTGTGGAGGAGTTTTTTGCTCGGCGTCGGAAGTGAACTGCTTTGTAGTGAGGAAGCTGTCTGGTGGCCTAGCTGTGGTGTGGTGCAGTCGTAATGGAGCGCTCCTTTAGGAAACCTCCCAAAAAATTTGCCTAAAACGCATAAAAGGGATGCATTGCAACGCGAATATCGCTACGGTCGGTATCACAGGTTTTATCTACTACGAAATGAGGTTTAACGATGGATCTTGACAACCTAAAGGACAAGGCCAAGGACGCTATTTCCGACAACCGCGACAAGGTTGAGGAGAAGGCTAACGACGTTGCTGACAGCAAGTTGGGCGACAAGGCCGATAAGGCGAAAGAAGGGGTCAAGAAGGGCCTCGATTCTCTCGACAAGTAATTATTAATGCGGGATTGCCGTTATTGCGTAACGACGTTGGTTTCCTGTGTGAGCAGGGAAAACGTGCGTGATTTTGGCTGCTTGGAGTCCTAGGCTAACCTAGTTCGCGGTGGCGTGTCCGAGCGGCCGAAGGTGCGGCACTCGAAATGCCGTGTGCGGTAACCCCGTACCGAGGGTTCAAATCCCTCCGCCACCGCATTATGTAACCCCCAGCGGTATCAACCGTTGGGGGTTTACGCATGTCTGCTTCTGTGGTGGGGAGCGGGATAGGTAGTAAAAGTCGGGTTATACGACAAAAGTGTGTCCACGTGCCGGAAAACTGCGGGTGGATATAGGGGTCGGTTGTGAAAACTGCGTGGGGATATGGGCGAAAAATGGCCGAAAATTGACCATATAACCCCATACTTTTATTTGGTCCGCGTATTCCCCCGCACTTTTGAGCTCTAGGTGTAGTTTCCTGCGGTTTTTCCGTCTACCGGCTCCTTGTTTCGTGCGTCGGCGCTTCGCGCCCCAGGAATTGGGTTCTTCCTGGGGTTATACGACAAAAAGTGCGCTTCTCTGCTGTGTGCGCTGCGTTTCTTAAGGTCAGGGGGCGTCGCAACACGTATCTGCAGGGGAGGGTAAGTGCTGCATGTTGCTTCGTTTTTCCGAACTTTTCAGCAAGTTCGCTGGGTCATCGTCGGCAACGTGAATTATCGGCGAAGAAAACAAGCCGAAGAAACAAATCGTCTTGCGATGGATTTATATGCGTGGATCGCGGGTCTCTGAAGTATTTAGAAGATTAAGGATCCAAGCTAAACTTGCATCCACTAAGTTGTGAACTTGAGAGGACACCATGCCATACGGAGATGGAAGCCGGACGATCTCGGCAAATGTTGACAGCATTGCTTCTTCAACGAGGAGTACGGCGCGGGCAGCATGGGCTGGCGTGATGCTCCTGGGAGCGAGGCTCGCACAAGCCCAGAGGCACCATAAGGAGTCGATAGAAGAGCTACACCATATTCAGGATCAAATTGACCGTGGGCAGAGGCTTGCCGATCAGCGAAGTGCACAGCTCATAGCGACAATAGAAAAGGGCGGGGATAACCAAGGGCACAGAGATTATTCGATCTGGGTGGGGAGCACACCAGAGGGAAACCTTTTTGAGTACACATATCGCCCTGAAGCCGAGAAGCGCATTCGTTTTATAGCTGCACTCAACGAGTATTGGCAGCGGGAAATAAGTATTGCTTTCTCCACCGTTGTTAATCGGCTCACTCAAGCGGAACAAGATCTCCTACTTAAGGGTAAAGCGATCTATCGCGATAACGAGGAACTTCCTCTCCCGGCGCCTCCTCATCAAGGCGATAAGAGCACTGCAAAAACAGTGCTAATAGCGGTTTTATATTTTACCTTATTTCTCATAAGCTTTTTCATCCTCATTACCGCCGGTGTCTTTCTAGTTTCTCTGGCTTTTTATGTCGGGGGAGGAGTTTCTTCAGGTGAGGAATCCGGAGTAGAGACAGCGAGTAAAGTTACTTTAATACTCTGTCTAATTCTTGCAGTGGCGGTATGTCTCTTCGTGCATTGGCGTTTAAAAAAGCGGCAAGAGAGAAAATTACAGGAGTATTACAACCTCCGAGACCAAGAGTTGGCCAGACGTAAGCACATCTACGACTTAAATGTGGCGAAGTTTGAGGAATTGGAGGACCAAGTGAGTCGCGAACTTGGATTCGATATATCCGAGATGAACGAGGTCAAGGCAGGCTGGAATTCAAATTCCGCAGTTTCTCGTGCATATTCAGTAGCTGAATTTATGGAGAATGTCCATGTCACCCTCCCTCTGACTCGTCAATGGCCTCCGCTCCCTGACAAGCCGATTGTTGCTGATTTTTCACAAACTAAGCTCGCTAGGGCCAACGAAAATATTAAAAGCTCCGTTGATGGATTCGATTGGCGTCCCCTGCAAGATCTTTAATTATCGCCTAGTTGTCAACCATTCGCGGTCTTTTAATCATCATCTCACAATATGGGGTTTTATGGTTCAGCAGAGTCAGCGTTCGAGCAGCGTAGTGTTCATCGTCATCGGTTTGTCCCTAGCGATGTTTATGTTTTCGGTTAACCAGACGATGCTGAGCGTTGCGCTCCCAACGATCGTTGGAAGTCTGCACGGCGGCGACCATATTCTCTGGATATCGACCTCATACATGCTCGCATCGACGATTTTTCTCCCCATGTACGGAAAACTGGGTGACCGATACGGACTAAAGAAACTGTTTCTTTTTGCACTGATCGTTTTTATCATTTCATGCGTATATGGGACGTTCGTTAACTCCATGCCGGCGCTAGTTATCACCCGCTTTATTCAAGGTATGGGTGGCGGAGGCTTAGTTGTTCTTTCCCAAGCTCTCTTAGCTGCCGCTGTTCCTCGCCGCGAGCGTGGAAAATACATGGGTTTCATCGGTAGCGTATTCGTGATTTCTACCGTCGCCGGTCCCGTCTTGGGCGGATTAATCACCGAATATTGGAATTGGCGATGGACCTTCGGCGTCAACGTTCCCTTCGGAATCGCGTCCCTCTTTTTGTGTCTCAAGTTTTTACGGGAGCCGGAGCCAGAAAAACAGTCATCCCGTATCGACGTGGCTGGGATGGTTCTTATCGGCGCCGTGTCTACGTTCCTTGTCCTGTGTACAGCCTGGGCCGGTCATGGAGGCTGGGGGCAACCTAAAGTTCTGCTTTGCATGGTTGGCGCCGTGGTGTGCGTCGTCGCATGTATGTGGGTAGAAAAGAACGCGGGCGACCCTGTCCTTCCCCCATATATTCTCACTAACCGAAACTTTTTCCTCGCCACGCTTATCGGCATGCTGCTTGCTCTGGGGACATTCGGCGTCACAACCTATATGCCGGCCTATATACAGATTGTTGAAGGAATTGACGCTGTTACCGCTGGTTTCGTTCTTCTTCCGATGACGGCGTTGATGTTTGCTTTTTCTCTTATTTCGGGATTCATGGTCAGCAAGACCGAAAAGTATAGGGCTTTATTGGTCACGAGTGGCGCGTTCTGCGTCGCAGGATTTCTCGCGCTAAGTGCACTCCACACCGGCTCCGGTGTCTATGTCCTCATCGCTGTCTTATGTGTCCTGGGCGTCGGTTTCGGTCTTGGAACCCAACTTTCTGTTTTAGTAGTTCAAAACTCTTTTTCGACGAAGGTGATGGGCACGGCAACAGCGTCGAATAGTTTATTCAGAGATTTAGCGGGCACATTGGGAATGTCTGTCGTCGGTGCCTTTTTCGCCTCCCGTGCCAGCGCCCGTTTTGCCGACACCGGCACTGGTGTGTCATTCGCATCGCTGACTCCGGAGTCAATGAAACAGCTGCACGAGCCTGTCCATAGCATCATCGCTCAGGCCTATCACGATGCATTAATCCCTGTCTTGGGGACCTTTGTTCCCTTAATGATTGCGGTCGTTGTTGCTGCAATCTTCGTCCGGGATGACCGTTTGCGGGATACCGGGCACAGTGACCCGAGTGAGATTAACGACCCGAGCGAAATTGTGGATACCGGCCTGTAGCCACCGGCTACGACCGCTTCCATCGCAACCCCGTAGCGCTCGATCGGGAAATATAGAACAATTTGGGTAGACCTAAACCCAAAGGAGAGCTGACAAAGTATGAAAGCAATCGAAAGTAGCGAGTGGGTTATCGACGGCGCACTGACGGTATGGGAACCGTCCGATCGGATGGCTGAGGCTCCCACGCACACACCAACGGATCCCACGCCTCCGTCGTTCTTGCAGAAGGACCACATCCGAGGAGTCCTCACTCAACGACAGGCGGGCAACACCCATCGCGCCTACACCTGTGCGGTGGCCACCCTTCCCGGACCGCTGAATACGGACGCAATGACCAAGGCAGTGAACAACTTTGTGCGCTCGCATGAGGGCTTGCGGAGTACCTTCGTTGTCAATACCGATATCGCAAGCGCACAGGGTGCGAATGGTGATGCCGCAGATGCCGCCGCAGCCAAAGCTAGTGGTGGGCAGCCTGAATTCGGTGGCGCGTCAGTAGAGCGGAAGACGGTCCCCGCGTCCGTCATCGATCTTGTTCCTCGCGTCCTTGCTGAGGCACCTGATGATGCTGGCGAAACGACCGCGAACGATATTCTGAATGATTATTTACCAACGCACGCGGTATTCGATCACTTTCCCGGTTTTGTTATCGGTGCTGTCGATAAGGGTAAGTACTGCGAGGTTTTTTATGCAGTAGACCATGCCTTCGGTGATGGATTGTCTTTGTGCGTGGGCATTCTTGAATTAATGGCGCGGTACACCGGTACTCCGGCGCCCGGTTTAGTGGAAGATACTCACCCAAGCTTTGTGGAATATACCCGCGAAGAATATCAACGAGCTGCCGCGGTCACCCCTGATTCGCCAGGGGTCAAGCTCATGCAGGAGTTCGTCCAGGCCACGGGTGGTGCCCCCCGATTCCCCTTGCCCACCGGAATCGAAAACAATGAGCCCCAGCCTGTTAAAGAAACCCAAGCAGATTTCACCCTTGCCGACGCTAATGACGTGAAAGTTTTACGTTCATTAGCTCATGAAAAGGGAGTTAGCTTTAGTACCATCGTGTTCGCTTTATTGGCGCTGGCGGAACATAAGGCAGCGAAGACAAGTCGGTATTCAACCATCGTGGTGAACAGCACGCGAGGAAAGAAATATGCGACCTCCCAGGGCTGGTTCTGCAACTTCAACCCACTGACATTTGATATCACGGGTGAAACCCTGGACGATATTTTGCCTACCGTCGCCCAGGCGCAGCAGAAAATGCGCGAGGTCCTGTATGAACCTGTCCACGCGTCAATCATGCCGCTGCTAGCGGCTGGGGCAGTGGACGCGAGCATTTTCGATAGTCCGCAATTGGTTACCTATATGGACCTCAGCTGGTTCACGGAGCCACAGGGCTCGAACATCCGCCTGCTCACGGGGACCGGGAAGACGAAGAACGCCAGCTTGTGGGTTTTCCGTAATCCGGATGGACTGCTCGTCGGAAGCCAGGCTCCGGACAATCCCGTTGCTGCGGAGTCTTTGCAGACGTTCTTCCACGCATTCCGCGACGCGGTTCGGGATGCGGTTCAGAACGCTGTTTCAGACCGACAGTAACCACCTCACGGAAGCTGCTTCGAATTAGCTAGCTTCATTTTCAATGAGGCGGATCGCCGTCGATAATGCCTGGTCGGGCGATGTCATCTCGGCGGCGAATGCGTGAGCAGCCTCCCGAACCGGCGACGACAGTGCGCGGTCGAGGTCGTCTCCGAAGTGTTCAGCGGTCAAATGTGACAGTGACGACCCGACCCCGACGCCCAGGTTTTCAATGCACGATGCCCAGAAAGGTTGCTCGAAGCCGAAGGCGTAAATCATGGTCGGGTTTCCGGACCGCAGACTTGCTGCAGTCGTGCCGGCTCCACCGTGATGAACCGCCGCGCAGCATCGTGGCAGGACAGCAGTCTGATTGACCGCTCCGGTGAAGTACACATCGTTAGTTTCACCATGATTTTTATTGCCGACGGTGGGCGTCGCTCGTGATTCGTCGTCGGGCACATTCGTGAAACCGTCGAATCCGCTGAAGAGTACGCGCAGGTTTCGCTTTCGTGCAGCGGAGACAATGGTGTCCACAAGACGAGCCGGATGTGACACCGGCATTGATCCGAAGCTCACGAAAAGTGGGGCGCTACCACTGGAAAGCCAGTGGTCAAGATCGGCGGGGAGGGTATCCGGTTCATTAAGTCGACGCCGCGCCGAGGCCGGAAGATCAAGATAGCCGACGAAAATTTTGTTGGTGTCTGCCCACTCTCTGGCGATGTCCGGGACGACTTTCGGGTCACAAAGCTGCAGTTGAGGCACCGAATGGCCGCGTAAATAGCGCGTGAATGGGTGGAATCGAGAAGCGAGCCCAAGACGGCGTCGGAATGCATTCTCCCAATGCCCGTACAAAAGGAAGTCAAACCATTCCTGAATATGCCATGAATTCTTCTTTATCCATTTTGGTGCGTGGCGGGTTAGTTTATGTGGCCAGCCCGAATAACTGTTGTGAGAAATTGGAGCGTATCGCAGAACACCGAGCGGAATATTCCATTTCTCAGCCAGCGATGTCCCCTGTCTTTGGCACATTGGGTTCACAATTAACAGGGTTGGTTGTGTGAGTCCGGGATGGTCCATATCCGACGAGCCCTGGGCGTTGTCATGAGAAAAATAATAGTTGATGAGGTCTTGATGCAGATCATCAGCGGAATGCTTAAGAAAGTGCGCAGCTAATTTGGCAATAGCGATGGGATTTTTACTTGCCAATGTTGATCGCGCGCGATCTGTCATATCGCCGATATTGATCCCCGCAGGGAAAACTGACTGAATTCCGGCAGTGCGTGCAAAAGTCGTCAGGCTAGGCGTGCACAGGAACGTGACTGTGTGACCACGGTCCTGGAGTTCCAAGCCGAGACTAATGGCGGGTTGAATATCGCCGCGGCTACCAGACAAAACGAACAAAATATTCTGGTGAGTGGATCTCTGACTGGTGTGGGCGGTCATAAGTTTTCCTTGGGGGCGTCGCGGTGAATGGTGGTGTGCGTGTTAGTTGGTAATTATCGCAGGGGTTTTGGGGAAATGTCCTGGTACCGTCGGTGACGTGGATGTGTGCTACCTCGATGATATTGCCCTTTC
>NZ_JAUMTY010000037.1:0-19104 GCF_030530965.1 Corynebacterium sp.
CAGAACGCTATCTCGGTGCTCGCCGCAGCAGAGCGTGGAACCATGTACGACCCATCCGCCGTGTTCTACATGAAGAAAATCGCGGTCGGCGCGGAGGCCCGCGGCGTTGTTGACGTCAACGCTCCGGTCAAGGACAACATTCGCGCAGTGGCTCACGCCAAGGGTAAGAGGGCGTCTGACATTACCGTCGTCGTCCTGGATCGTCCCCGCCACGAGCACCTCATTCAGGAGATTCGCGACGCCGGAGCCAAGGTTCGTTTAATTCACGACGGTGACGTCGCTGGTGCTGTGGCAGCCGCCCAGGATCAGACCCAGAACAGCATCGACATCATGATGGGCGTCGGCGGAACCCCAGAAGGCATCATCACTGCGTGCGCTATGCGATGCATGGGCGGAGAGATTCAGGGTGTGCTGACCCCGCGTAATGATGAAGAGAAGCAGAAGGCCCTCGATGCTGGCCACGAACTGGGCAAGGTTCTCACGACGGAGGACCTCGTTCACTCACAGAACTGCTTCTTCGTTGCGACCGGTGTGACCAACGGCGATATGCTCCGCGGAGTCACGTATTCACCGCGCGGTGCGATCACGCGTTCGCTGGTCATGCGGTCGAAGTCCGGCACTGTCCGCATGATTGAGTCGCATCACCAGTTGACGAAGCTGGAAGAGTACTCCGTCGTCGATTACAGCTAGGACCCGTTGTCGGGTCGATGTTATGCCCGGGGATATCTGTTGTTCTCCGGGCATTCACGCGTACACACAAACCACGCGCTTGCCGCATGCCTCGCTGATCTATGACCTACACCACTAGGTTGTATTTTTGGCAACATCGGTCACACATCGAGGCTCCCGATGGGCCATACTTGAAGTGGCACGAATTCTGCCACTTTGCACATATCCTCATAGCACATATGAAGGTGGGACTTACATAACATGAGCGATCAGGAATACCGCATCGAACACGACACCATGGGTGAAGTCAAGGTTCCGGCCACAGCACTGTGGCGCGCGCAAACCCAACGTGCGGTCCAGAATTTCCCTGTGTCGGGGCGCGGCCTCGAACACGCACAAATCCGCGCCATGGGCCTACTCAAGGCCGCATGTGCGCAAGTCAATCTTGACCGTGGCCTACTTTCAGAGGAAAAAGGCAAAGCCATCATCGCTGCGGCCACCGATATTGCCGACGGCAAACACGACAAAGAATTTCCGATCGACGTCTTCCAGACCGGCTCCGGTACGTCGTCGAATATGAACACCAACGAGGTTATTGCCTCTATCTGTAAGAACAACGGCGTTGAGGTTCACCCTAACGACGACGTCAACATGGGCCAGTCCTCGAACGACACCTTCCCCACCGCAACGCACGTTGCCACCACGGAAGCTGCTGTTAAGGATCTCATCCCTTCATTGACGACGCTGCACAAGTCGCTATCGGCCAAGGCGACCGAGTGGGAAGAGGTTGTGAAGTCCGGACGCACCCACCTGATGGATGCGGTACCGGTGACCTTGGGGCAGGAGTTCTCGGGCTACGCTCGGCAGATCGAAGCTGGCATCGAGCGTGTGAAGGCTACCCTGCCGCGCGTCGGTGAACTCCCCATCGGTGGTACGGCCGTCGGAACCGGGCTGAACACCACCGAAGATTTCGGCGACAAAGTCACCGCTGAGCTAGTGAAACTGACCGGCGTTGAGGAACTGCGTCCTTGCATTAACCACTTTGAGGCTCAGGCGAACCGCGATGGGCTCGTCGAGATGTCGGGTGCGCTGCGGAGCATCGCTGTCTCCCTCAACAAGATCGCCAACGATATCCGGTGGATGGGCTCCGGCCCGCTGACCGGCCTCGGCGAAATTCACCTTCCTGACCTCCAGCCAGGTTCGTCGATCATGCCGGGCAAGGTCAACCCGGTCATGTGTGAGACCGCTACCCAGGTTGCGTGCCAGGTGATTGGTAACGACGCCGCGATTGCCGCCGGTGGCATGCAAGGCGCATTCGAGCTGAACGTGTTTATCCCGATGATGGCGCGCAATGTGCTGGAGTCAATCCGCCTGCTGTCCAACACTGCCGTGATCTTCGCCGAAAAGATGGTGGACGGAATTGAGCCCAATGCTGAGCGCATGCGGACGCTGGCGGAGTCGTCGCCGTCGATCGTCACTCCGCTCAACAGCGCGATCGGTTACGAGGCTGCCGCGAAGGTTGCCAAGACCGCGCTGAAGGAGGGCAAGACTATTCGCCAAACCGTCATTGACCTTGGTTTTGTCGATGGCGAGAAGCTCACGGAGGAAGAGCTGGATAAGCGCCTCGACGTGCTTGCGATGGCGAACACGGATCGCGATAAGTAAGCGAATGCATCGCTAGTCACCTACGTCATCTAGTCGACTGCACACACTGGGCCGCCCCTTGAGGGTGGCCCTTTTTTGTGGCCTCCAGGTTTATGACCTCCAGGTTTATAGCCTCCAGCGGCCCCGTCATGACTCAAGTCACACTTGAGGGGCTTTTGATTTCTTTCACACAATGCAGACTTATACTGACCGCAACTTTGCACTGAGTGCATAATTAGGTCTAAGGTTGGCTCTCGTGGAAAGCAATCGTAACTACCTCGATACTGAGGGAATTCATGCGCCACGGGGTCTTCGGGAACGCAAGCGCTTAGAAACCCTGTGCGCTATCGAAGATCACGCCACTCGGCTTGTCCTCGACAAAGGCTATGACAACGTCACCATCGAGGACATCGTCGACGCGGCCAATATTTCAAAACGTACGTTCTTCAACTATGTCGACTCCAAGGAAACCGCCGTTCTCGGCCACCCTGTTGTCGACCTCCCTGAGGAAGAACGGAAAGAATTCCTCGCTGCCGACCCGCAACATGTCACCGTGGCCTTGGTGGACCTCATCCTCCAGACCAGTTTCGCGTCGCGCGGCCGCAGTGACGAGTTCTCGACGCTGCTCCTGAGCCGTCGGAAGCAAATCTTCCGCAACAACCCTAATATTGCAGCGCCGCAATTTGGACTGACTATCCAACGCTTCCACAACATCGTGGAATTGGTCGACGAATTCTTCACACTCCACCCGGAGCGTCGATCGCTTCCACAAACTGCTTTTCCGGGCACAGAAAGCACAAGTGGCGTCTCTGAGGAAGCCGTCACCCTGGCAATGCTGTGCCAAGACGCCGTCCGGATCGGAACGCTCCGGTGGACCAGGCAACCCGATGGCACCAATGGGCATCGTCGCCTCCGCGATTGCTGCCTGGGCGCTTTCACCCTGTTCTACGACGTTTTAGGGGCTCCTCCCCCGGAATGTTTGGCCAGCACGCCACCGAGGGCATCGTCGGAAAGAAAAAGCAGTGGCGACATCAATCTGGACATCACTGACGACCACTCAACCAACGTCGACAAACAAACCAACAGCAAACAGAACGTCGACAAGAAAAATAAAAACAATAACGACGACGAACGTACCGATGAGAAATGAGAGGATGATGCACAGTGAGTAAACACAATGGCGCACACAGCGACGCCACCAGCGACAACGCTGTGAACACGTCCGGGCAGCACCTGTCCAGCCGTGTGATTACGCCGGAATCAGTGAAGGACATTGATTCGCCGGCAGATCAGACGTCACCAACCACTGAGGGAACATCCTCCGCGCCGAAGAATAAGAGCAACATTCCGGCGGTCATGGTGGCCATCATGTCCGCGATGTTGCTGGCAAGTCTGGACCAGATGTTGTTCTCGACGGCCCTTCCGACGATCGTCGGCGACCTTGGTGGCGTCGAGCACATGTCGTGGGTCATTACGTCCTACCTGCTGTGCCAGACGATTATGATGCCGATCTACGGCAAACTCGGTGATCAAATCGGCCGCAAACCGATCTTCGTCGGTGCGATCGCTATCTTCCTCGTCGGGTCGATCATCGGTGGCCTCTCGCAGTCGATGGCACAGCTGATTATCGGCCGCGGTATCCAAGGCCTCGGCGGCGGTGGACTCATGATCCTCTCGCAGGCGATTATGGCCGACGTCGTTCCCCCTCGTGAACGCGGTAAGTACGCGGGCTGGATGGGCTCTGTTTTCGGTGTGTCCTCAGTGCTCGGCCCCGTGCTTGGTGGTTGGTTCACGGACGGCCCCGGATGGCGATGGGCTTTCTGGATTAACCTGCCGGTCGGCCTTCTTGCGGTTGCTATCGCGCTGTTAGCTCTGAAGCTGCCGAAGCGCGGCACGGGCCTGAAGCTCGATTACTTCGGCATCATTTTCATGGCGACGTCCGCATCATGCCTCATCCTCTTCACGTCGTGGGGCGGAAACCAGTACTCCTGGAGCTCACCCACGATCATCGGCTTGGAGATCGGAACCGTCGTTGCGGCCGCAATCTTCGTCTTCATCGAATTGCGTGCTAAAGATCCGCTGATCCCGATGTCGCTGTTCAAAAACCGCAACTTTAACCTGGTCACACTGGGCGGCCTGTGCGTCGGCATCGTGATGTTCGGCGTCATGAGCTACATGCCCACCTATTTCCAGATGGTTCACAACATGAACCCGACCACCTCTGGTTTCATGATGATCTCCATGATGGTCGGTTTGATGGGAACATCCATCGGGCTGGGCAATGTTGTCACCCGAACCGGAAAGTACCGGATCTATCCCCCGATCGGCATGCTCATCGTGGTTGCCTCCTGTGTGCTTCTGCACCGGATCACCGTTGATACGTCGCTGTGGTACCTCGGATTGTGCCTCTTCATCATGGGTGTTGGCCTCGGTATGACCATGCAGATCCTGATCCTGGTAGTGCAGAACTCATTCCCGATCCAAAAGGTCGGCGTTGCCACAGGAAGCAACAACTTCTTCCGCCAGATCGGTTCGTCACTCGGCTCTGCTTTGGTCGGCGGGATTTTCACCAACCGCATTAGCGAACTGGTCGCGGACCGTATGCCGGCTGCCATGACGCAACTTCCGCCGGAGGTGCAGCAGAAGTTCGGACAGCAATCGAGTGGGCTCGACGCCGATAGCCTCACTCCTGAGCTGGTGGGTTCGCTGCCTGGTCCGCTCAAGGACATGTTCATGGGAGCCTACAACGACGCATTGACTCCGGTGTTTATCGTCGTGATCCCGTTCGCCGTGCTCGCGTTCATCTTGTTCGCCCTCGTCCGCGAAGAGAAACTGCGGAACTCGGTGTAAATACGTGGTGTAAAAACAACGCTGCTACAGAACGGCCCCCTCGCGCGTCGGCACAACCCGTATTGTGTCGGCGCGCGATACTTTTTCGTCCGACGGTATTGCCCCGACCCGGGTTGTTCTACAGCAGCTTTTCGTAAATCGCGCACTGGCGGTATTGGTCCGACCACGGGCCGTAATCCATCCACCCGTGGCGCTGGAGTGTGCCCACTTTCCTGAACCCAGCCTTCGCATGCAGCGCTTGGGACGCGGAGTTGTCCTCAAAAATCCATCCGGTGATGGTCCACGCGCCCCACTCCTTCGCCTTCGCGGCGGAGTGCTCCAGAAGAGCAGTACCCACTCCACGTCCCGACGCGGCCGGATCGATGTAAATCGAATCCTCTAGGAAACCGGTCAGAGCCGGCCGATGATAAAACGGCATGAGCGCAACCCACCCGAGAACCTTTCCCTCATCTTCCGCGACGAAACACAGCTCAGGGATCTTCTTGTCGACGAACTCCTCCCACGTGACCGGCGACGCTTCATATGCACCGTTGCCCGTATCCAGCCCGGCCTGGTGGATACGTGCCACGTCTGGATAATCGTCGCGCGTCATAGGGCGGATAGTTCCTGTGAACGATGCTGTCATAACGCTCTATTGTTCCATCCCGTATAACCTAGAAGGTCATCACGGCCTAACCACTACAAGTCCACCCACAGCCGATTGCGCAGAAAGTCCAACCCACTCTTCAGTATGTCCGAAGATACACGAGGCAATGCAGAAACCCTTCACGCTCCCAACAACCTCACCTGCGAAGTTGACAGCCTATATAGAAACACCCGCTCGGCGCCTCATTTCCATTCACGTGAGCCACTCGTCTACCTGGCACCACGAAAATTCCTCTGATAGCATTTGGGGGCAAAATAACTGCTGGACATTTCTCAAATAACCAGTGGCGCTGTAACCCGAACACACTTAACTCTGGTGCATAATCCCCGTTTCCTGTAATCCCGAAAAGAATTGCTCTTGACTATTATGTTCCGATCTCAAAATAACAAGCTCCGCACCCTCTGGTTGGTCCTCTCAGTCATCCTCGCCGCTGTGGCCCTTATCGGCGCAATGAACTGGGTTCCCGTCAGTGACAACAGCACTGGCCTCCTATGGGCCATCTTCGCCCTCATGGTCGTGCAGTCTTATTTCCTCTATAAGGAAGGCAAGCAGTCCTAGCAGACGACAAAGATCCCACACTTCCCTTCCCCGACCACCCTCTTCCCAAGCAAAATGAGGGAACAGATTAATGATTATGGGTCTAGAATGTGCAGCACTTCCCATGGGCGGTCCCTCATGTGGAAAACGTGTGGAGGGTTTTCAACAGGCTACAAGCTTTCACCGGATTACTCAGCGGAGCCAGCCTACTTGAATAGGAAGCCCGGCTCGCGCAGGAACGCGCGTGCTTCCTCATCGTTGGTCACGGTGACAACGGTGATGTACATACTACGTGGACGATCATTCTTGTCTACATCGATTTCGAAGAATATGAACCGCTTATTCAGGCTGAAGGTGTAGTTTCCATGGCCGTCGAACTGCTAAGCAGACAGGTCAAGGAAGCCACGAATACGTGGCAATACGACGGTCAGTAGACGGTCTAAACACACCCTATCGCGACGACCGCGCTGTGCGCCCCCGCACGATCCCGACAAGGTTTTGTATGTCGCGGTTGTCACGGGATTGCAACCACACCATAGCCAGCTGCGTCGGGCGACCATCGCTCAAAGCAACATCTTTCACCCCGCGCTTATTAATTACCCGCAACAATGGGCGAGGTGCGATAACAACACCGACGTTCGCGGCAACGACCTCAAGCGCGGAGCGGACCTCGGGAATATCGACCCGGAAGTCAGGCGGCTGCGGTGCCCACATGATCTTCTCGTCCTCCAGATCTTGCGAACTGACCTGCGGAAACAACGCAATGGGGTTGTCCTTCGGGACTGCGACGCCGGGCTGTTCCTCGTATAGCTCAATGAGGTGGATCGATTGACCCCTCGCTTCAGCATCCTTGACGACGCCCTCACGTCCGCGACTATCCATGCGGACGAACGCCACGTCGGCCTTCCCGTGCAGGACATAAGGAAGCGGATCGTCAGCGGCGGCCGACGCAATGCGCACGGAAGGATTCGCACCACGCGACGCACCACCGTGGCGGTCATCAAACCGTCGGAACCATTTGTCGGGAAGGAGTCCCGGAACGAAGGCGACCTTGAGATATTCGGTCATGAACAGATCGTAACGTACGACGCCCACGCCCGGCGCGGAGAGCGACTCGACATGGAGCGCGCCGATCCAGCGCCGAGAGCGTCGGGATCGGAACTGCTTATGCATTACTCTGGTGCGCATGACCGATACTCATTCGCATAGTGATCACACGTCCGGGGCGCAGCCATCAAGTACCCGTATGAAGCCCATGACGGCGGCGAAGAAGCTGAACATTTTTCTCCCTGCCACGCCTGAGGAGTTCCAGA
Organism: Corynebacterium sp.; assembly: GCF_030530965.1. Lineage (GTDB taxonomy): Bacteria > Actinomycetota > Actinomycetes > Mycobacteriales > Mycobacteriaceae > Corynebacterium. The sequence continues at coordinate 7,660 of NZ_JAUMTY010000037.1, forward strand.
AGACGGCACTGACCCATGATGAATTCGTGGGCTTACAGAATAATCCGCCTCAGTGGTTGAAAGATTTGCGGGCGAATGGGCCTCATCCTCGGGCGGAAGTGGCGCGGAAGCTCGGCGTCACTGCAGCAGCGTTGAAGCGCAATGACATGGATAAACCGCTCACCACTGCCGAAATTAACGAGCTTCTCAATGATCGCCCGGAGTGGCTGCAGGAGGAGCGGAAGTCGTTGGCAGAGGAACGCGAGCGTCGTCACGCTGCCAACGAAAGCCATAAGTAATGCGTCTAGGGTGACGCTAACGCCCTTTGAACTGGGGTTTTCTCTTTTCAACGAAGGATCGCACTGCCTCTTGATGGTCCTCCGTGAAGGCTAGACGCGCTTGAGCATCCGCCTCCCGGGCGGCTGCGGCCATCACAGCCTGCTCGTCTCTCACCAGGCTTTTGATTTCGCAGAACGACTTCGTTGGGCCATTCGCCAACGCTAGAGCGAACTTCGTCGCCACCTCGTCAGCTCGGTCGTCGTCGGTGACCTCGGTGACAAGCCCCAGTTCATATGCTCGCTCGGCTGTAAGTTGCTGATCGCGACACAACAAATCCAGAGCCTTCGCAGGTCCGACGATGGAAGTGAGTGTGTGGGAAAGCCCACAATCGGAAGCCAACCCGACGCCAGCGAAGGACGCCGTGAAGGATGCTCCCCTGGAGGCAATGCGGAAGTCGCAATTCAAAGCTAAGGACCACCCTGCGCCGGCCGCTGGTCCAGAAATAGCCGCGACAACAGGGACTTTGATAGCGAGCAAGGCCTCGACCATGGGGTTGTATTCGTCGACAACCTTGCCCATCCCCTGCCCAGTGGACAAGTCCTGAAGATGCTCCTTGAGGTCTTGCCCGACGCAGAAGGACTTCCCCTCGGCGGTGATAAGCACGGCACGGACGCTCGGGTTAGTGGCCGCTTCGAATTCTTCGCGGAGCCGCGTTCGAAGTGCCTTATTGATGGCGTTATACCCCTCTGGCCGCCGCAGCGTGATCACACGCACAACGCCCGAGGCAGCCTCGGCCACACTGGTTCGTTGTCCTGTCTCAACATCCAGGTTCTCGACGCCCACCACGTCTTTTTCGTCCGACATAACAGCCTTTCTGGTTGCCGTGGGGCATGCGGAGCCCACTCACCGCACCGTGGTTTCGTCGTGCCTTACTTGCCAGCGCCCTTGGCAAGGCGACGAGCAATGATTTCCTTCATGATTTCGTTCGGGCCACCGTAGATCGGCTGCACGCGCGTATCCAGGTAGTGCGTGGCGATCGGGTATTCCATCATGAAGCCATAGCCACCATGCATTTGCAGCGCGTTGTTCACCACTTCGACCTGCAGATCCGTGGTCCACCACTTAGCCATCGCCGCAGTCGTCTCATCAAGCTCGCCCTTGACTTTCGCTTCAATACAGGCGTCGACGAAGGACTGAGCAGCTTGGATCTTCGTGGCCATCTCAGCCAACATCCACCCGTAGGCCTGGTGGTCAACCAGTCGTTTTCCGAAAGTCTTACGGTCCTGGCTGTGCTGGTAGACGAGGTCGAAAGCACGGCGCGAGGTCGCTACAGAGCCAACGGCAATCGAGAGCCGCTCTTGCGCCAAGTTGTGCCTCAGGTAACCGAAACCGGCGCCCTCTTCACCAAGGAGGTTCTCGGCGGGAACGGTGACGTTTTCAAAGGACAACTCCGCGGTGTCCTGCGCCTTAAGGCCGACTTTCTTCAGCGGCCCCGTCTTGGTGTACCCCTCCATACCGTCCTCAACAATGAGGAGCGAAACACCGGCGCGGCCCTTTTCAGGGTCAGTAACGGCCACGATAATCGTGAAGTCTGCTTGGACACCATTGGAGATGAATGTCTTGGCACCATTCACGACGTAGTTGCCGTCGGCGTCTTTCTTAGCAAGCGTGCGAATTCCCGCCAAGTCAGCGCCGGCACCCGGCTCCGTCATAGCAATAGCGGCGATCTTCTCACCAGCACAAAGCGGACGCAGGAAGCGCTCTTTCTGCTCGTCATTGGCGAAACGCTCGAGGTACGGAACGACCAAGTCATTGATCGTCTGCACAGAAACGATGACCGAACCGCAATCGGACTGGGCCAGCTCTTCCGAGAGAATGGCGTTAAATCGCCAGTCGTCCATGCCTCCACCGCCGAATTTTTCATCGGCAGTAATTCCTAAAAGTCCGAGTTCACCGGCTTTTTTGTACATGTCGCGGTCGCAATAGCCCTGCTCATGCCACTGATCAACATGAGGGGTGATTTCCTTGGCGACGAAATCGCGGGCGGTTTCACGAAACATCTTGTGCTCGTCATCGAAAATCGTGCGAGGTAAGAAGTTCTTCATGGGATATGCGCTCCTTATCTGTCCTTTTTGTGATTAGCAGCAGTTTCGAGGTCTGACAGTGACCGCGACGTGAACACTACTTTAGGTGGTAGGTCATGATTTACATGCGATCGTAACCCATGTCACAGATTTACGAAGCCTATTTCTCAATCACGACATGGCGAGATAAGAAGGCCGGGGGTAAAAATTACCCCCGGATTAGATTGGCCAAAATCCCACTGACCAGGCGATTTCAATTATTGATACAAATAAGTTGCTTAAATCATTGACGGATTGCTTTAGGTAAGGCTAAATTGAAGGTCGTACCGCAGCGGGATGTTCGAGAACGCTCTACCACCCGGGGACATCAGGGGTTCCCTAGGTAGGCGGAGCATCTCAGAGTGGTGCACAGTGATGAAAATCGATACTGGTTGTGCTGGTTCGATCGGCAAGGGTCATTCCTCTTCTCCCCTTCCTGATCTGCCTTCCCTCAGCGCTCGTCACCTCCTCCAGGCGCCGAGGACACCAGCACTGTCGTCGCCAATATCGACCTCCGGAATAGAAACGGCACTGTGATGGCCTCGTCAACCATCACAGTGCCGTTTCACTTATCAGAATTAAGAGCTAGCGCACCGATGCACCAGCCTGCTTCATATCTTCCACGGCCTTCGCGCTGGAATCAGGGGCAACACCTGCGCATAAATCCGGGAGAAGAGTGACAGTGAATCCCTCCGCAATTCCATCGAGCACCGTCGCCTTTACACAGAAATCCGTCGCGATCCCGCAGACGTCGATCGACTCGATCCCCTGCTTGCGCAACCAGGGTCCCAGTCTCTCTGGCTGCCCGCCGCCCGAGGCCTCGTCGGTTCCTTCTAGATAGCCCTCAAAACCGCTATAGGCGGCCTCATATTCGCCCTTCAGGAACCAATAGTCGACAGAGGAGACATCGAGGTTGGGATGCGATTCAGCCCCCGGGGTGCCGACCTTGCAGTGGACGGGCCACGTCTCGACGAAATCGGGCTCCACACCGGGTGGTGCAAAGTGCGAACCAGGGTCGATGTGCCAGTCCTTAGTTCCCACAATGAAGTCATACTTGGCGGCCACGTCCGGACGCTGGGCATACTCAGAGATTCCCGTGGCCACGGTGTCGCCGCCCTCGCAGGCCAGCGCACCACTAGGGCAAAAATCATTCTGAACGTCAACAATGACTAAGCATCGGTGGGTGCGTGTGGAGCTGTTCGTATCGCGCATGATTACATCAGTGTCCAATCTTCCAGGCCGTCATAGAGGGGGAACTTCGCCGCTAGGGCCTCAACCCGCTGACGCAGGTGATCTCGGACCTCGTCGGACTTGCCTTGATGGCCGCTAATCAGCGTCTCCGCGATAATGTCGGCAACTTCCCCAAATGCTTCTTGATCAAATCCGCGGGTCGCCAGCGCCGACGTCCCGATCCTCAGTCCAGAGGTGACCATGGGCGGACGTGGATCAAAGGGCACCGCATTGCGGTTCACCGTGATTCCCACATCATGGAGAGCATCCTCAGCTTCCTGGCCATTTAACGACGAATGACGCAGGTCAACGAGGACGAGGTGAACGTCGGTACCGCCGGTGAGGACGTCGATACCCGCCTCCCCTGCATCGTCTTGAGTCAGGCGGTTAGCCAAAATACGGGCTCCGGCGATGGTTCGTCGCTGACGATCCCGGAATTCCTCCGACCCCGCGATTTTCATCGCGATAGCTTTCCCGGCGATCGCGTGCATCAAGGGTCCACCCTGCTGGCCTGGGAAAACAGCCGAGTTGATCTTCTTGAAGAGGTCAAGATCATTCGTCAGGATCATTCCCGACCGCGGCCCACCCAAGGTCTTGTGAATCGTCGTAGAGACGACATCCGCGTACGGAACCGGCGAGGGATGCAGACCAGCAGCCACCAACCCCGCGAAGTGAGCCATATCCACCCACAATGTGGCGCCCACCTCATCGGCGATCTCCCGGAACGCCGCGAAATCCTCATGACGTGGGTAGGCGGACCACCCGGCAATAATGACGGATGGTTTTTCCTCCAGAGCCTGCTGGCGGACCTTCTCCATGTCGATGGTCATGGTGGTGGGGTCCACTTCATAAGCGACCGCGTTATACAGCTTTCCGGAGAAGTTGAGCTTCATTCCGTGGGTCAAGTGTCCGCCATGAGCCAGGGAAAGGCCCAGGATCGTGTCGCCCGGCTTCGCGATGGCCATCAGCACGGCTGCATTCGCCTGAGCACCAGAATGGGGCTGCACATTGGCGTACTTCGCGCCGAAGACCTTCTTGGCACGGTCCCTGGCGAGGTCCTCAATGATGTCCACATTTTCGCAGCCACCGTAGTACCGACGCCCCGGGTACCCCTCCGCATATTTGTTCGTCAGCACCGAACCCTGGGCTTGGAGGACCGCTCGGGGAACGAAATTCTCACTCGCAATCATCTCGAGTGTGTTCCGTTGGCGGCTCAATTCGCCGGCAATGGCGTCGGCAACCTCGGGGTCGAGCTGGGATAACGGCTGATTAAGGAGCTGATCAGGGGTGTTAGCGGTTGACGGGGTCGTGCGTGATGAAGAATTACTCATGAAGGCCCTTCCTCGCTGGGGATGGCGTGTGTGCAGAACTACCCCATAGCTTAATGGGAGTATCGATTATGTACCCCACTTATGAGATAGGTCATTCGGCGGGGCACAATGGAAGACATGTCACGTGCGACTGAATCCAGCCCCTATCTGGAATTCAACAGACACCAATGGAAACGCTTGCGCATGTCTCAGCCTCAGGTGCTGACCGAGGCCGAGGTCAAAGAGCTCCGCGGTGTGGGCGAGAACATCGCGCTGGATGAAGTGACGGAGGTCTACCTGCCGTTATCGCGTCTCATCCATCTTCAGGTGGAGGCCCATCAACGCTTGGGCCAAGCTACGGCAACATTCTTGGGGGAAGATGTTCCCCATATTCCTTTCATCATTGGTATTGCGGGGTCGGTCGCCGTCGGTAAATCGACAACAGCTCGTTTGTTACAGAGGCTGCTTCAGCGGTGGGATTCTCATCCGAAGGTTGATCTGGTCACAACGGACGGCTTTCTTTATCCCACTGCCGAGTTAACGCGACGCGGCATTTTAGATCGAAAGGGTTATCCCGAGAGTTTTAATCGGCGCGCATTATTGCGGTTTATTACCGACGTGAAAGCCGGCTCTCGTAACGTTCGCGTACCGGTATATTCCCACGAGTTGTATGACATTGTCCCCGATACGTTTATTACTGTTGACCGGCCGGATATTTTAATTATTGAAGGGCTCAATGTTCTTCAAACAGGCCCGACGTTGATGGTGTCTGATTTCTTTGAGTTCAGCGTTTATGTCGATGCCCATCCCCGTGACATTGAGCAATGGTATGTGGATCGCTTTTTGCAATTGCGACATATCTCATTTTCCGATCCCGACGCGCACTTCCACCATTTTGCCGAACTTGACGACGACACCGCCATCCGAGAAGCCCGTGAAATCTGGCAGCGAGTCAATTTGCCGAACTTGACGGAGAATGTCTTGCCGACGCGACCCCGCGCGTCTTTGGTGCTCATGAAGGGCGAAGATCACTCTGTGCAGCGCGTTCGCATGCGGAAAGTGTGATGCGTTACCGGCCGAATCGACGGTTCCGTCGTGAAAAGTCGCGTAATGCGCGGAGAAAATCGACCCGTCGAAAAGCTGGCCAATACGTGTCAGTAAACCAAATCTCCGAATAGGCCGATTGCCACAAAAGGAAACCTGACAACCGCTGTTCCCCGGACGTGCGGATAACCAAATCCGGATCCGGCTGGCCAGAAGTGTACAAGTGGTCAGAGATTCCTTGAACGGTGATTGCTTCCGCTATGTCGTCAAGAGAGAACCGCTGGTCATCCCCCAGTTCGCTGGCCTTGGAAGCGGACGCCGAACCAACCTGGTGGGCGCCTTCACCGTCCTTCGCCGAGGATTCCCGAGATGCCTCGTGCTTCTCTTTAACCCGGTCTTCCAGCAAGGACCTCACGGCGTCAACTATTTCCTGCCGCCCGCCGTAACCAACGGCCATATTGACGCACACTCCGGTATGGTCAGCGGTTGCTTTTTCATTCGCCGCGAGACGGTCGGTGAGAGCGTCGGGAAGAATATCGCGGTGCCCCACCACACGAAGCCGTGCGTTCAGCTTCGATTTCGCCAATTCATCGGAGACATCCCCAATGATTCTGCACAAAAGCTCCAGCTCAGCCTTATCGCGGTGAAGGTTCTCCGTGCTCAGCAAATAAATGGTGACTAGTTCAATCCCGCGTTCACCGGACCACTGGACCAGCTCGCTGATTTTCTTCGCGCCGACGCGGTGGCCATGACTCACGTCGATAAACCCAGCTTCCCGCGCCCACCGTCGGTTACCGTCGCACATGACCGCGATGTGGCGGGGTACGGGCTTCCCCTCAAGTGCCCTCACCAAGCTGGCCTCGTACAACGGGTAGGTCGCCATGAGGGCAACGCGTTTACATGCGGCACGAGCACGCTTCCCCGCTTGGCGCACTGATGACACCAGCCGGCTTTCGGGCGCGCGGCCATCATCGCAGCGAGTGTTGGGCGGAATAGTCACGCTCATATGGTACGCCTATGCGCCGCGTCCTCTCGTGTGAACGGCACGGGCGAGTTCGTCGAGCGCGCTCACCGTGGCATCCCACCCCATGCAGGCGTCGGTTATCGATTGACCATATGTCAAGGCCGCCTTGCCGTGCCGACGGATCATGTCCTCATCGTGGGCCTGTTTGCCGGGGACCAGGAAGGATTCCATCATCACACCATTGATCCCCGGCTCACCCTCGGCGATCCGTTCAGCAATATCAGCGACGACGGCACGCTGGCGGATATGGTCTTTGCCAGAATTGCCATGTGAGGCGTCAATGGTCACCGCCGGGTGCAGGCCAGCCGCCGTGAGCCGATCAGTGGCGGTGAGGACGCTCTCTGTTCCGTAATTCGGCCCGGATTCGCCTCCGCGGAGGATCACATGGCCGTCCGTATTTCCGGGAGAGCTCATCACTCCGATGCGACCCTCGTCATCAGCTCCGACGAAATGATGGGCCGCCGACGCTGCACGAATCGCATCAATGGCCTGCTGAATACTGCCGTCGGTGGCGTTTTTGAATCCGATAGGCATGGGCAGCGATGACGCTAGTTGGCGGTGTACTTGACTCTCGACGGTCCGCGCTCCGATGGCGCCCCACGACACGGCGTCGTGGATGTAGCTCGTTGCGAGGGGTTCCACAAACTCGGTGGCCGTCGGCAAGCCTAGGGAAAGGACGTCGCGGAATACTTCTCGTTCTAGAGCCAAACCCCGGGTGATATCCCCGCTCCCGTCGAGGTCGGGGTCGTTGACAAGCCCTTTCCATCCCACCGTTGTGCGAGGTTTTTCCCCATATACCCTCATGACAATGAAGAGGCGGTCGGAATAGCGTTGTTCCTGCTCAGCAAGGCGGGTGGCGTAGTCATATGCTGCATCGCGGTCGTGGATGGAACACGGGCCGACGATAACGAGTAAACGATGATCCCGCCCGTGAATAATGTTCGCGATCGTTCGCCGACTCGACTCGACTAACCGGCGGGCGTCCTCGTCCAGCTCGATGTCGTGCCGGAGTTCCCGAGGCGACGGTAACGGGCGAACAGGTGAGACGTCGGTACGCGGAGCAGATGCGGTGGGCGCGGCGTTATGCGATGCGACAGGCGAGGTTCCAGAAGTAGGGCGCATAAGAAAAGTAAACGATCGTAGCTAGATTCTATTTATCCGTTGTTCCATCTGCTTTTTTCGACCGCGACTGTGTCGGCCGTGATTTATGCTTCAATCGGACTTCCGGAAAACGCGAATTCGCATTGACGTCTTGTAGACCCTTTTCGGCCATACGACGATCAATCTCTTCGGCGTCAAAGACGTCGATACCCTCTTTTTCGGCGAATGCGCGGCGTCGGTTTAAATTCTTAATTCGCTTCGTCGCTGAACGGCCAAGAATAATAACGACAACTAAAAGCGCAATGAGTATAAGAAGGCCTACCGGCGACGCTTTACCGAATTCAGGCCCCAGTGGACCGCCCTTTTCCTGCTGGGCGAGGATCCCTCCCGTAGTAACCGCCAGGTGAGTAGACATCGTAGAGAGTTTCGCCCCGCCGAGAGACACCAACTCTGCTGCTACGTCATATCCCATGATCACTGCCACTACTCCTGCTCCTTTTTCATGACCGTCCGACTAACCACGCGACGCTTCCGCCACAACCGAGAAACGCAACGGGCAAAAGACACAGCGGATTAGCCTCGGGAATAGTGTACGTCGTTGCGGCCCACCTGTGACATCACCGTCGAAAAGCGATGACATCGACGGTGGGCGTGCTATCGGCGGCGGGCGCGCTAAAACGATGCGAGCGCGCTATCGCGACAGGCTAGTCGTCGTCGCCCTGGGAATACTCTTGGCGGGCGGCTTCGGACACCATCCCGGGAACATTCTCCGGCTGGTGATCAGGATCGATGCCAGCAAACAGATCGTTTTCCGGGAGCGACGTGTCAACGCGGCTGGCAGCCAACTCGAATTCCTCGGTCGGCCAGACCCTTCGCTGGTCCTCGGGCGAAACCGCGAACCACCGGCTGTGCGGATCGATTTGCGTGGCATGAGCGCGGAGGGCGTCGTCACGCTTGTGGAAGAAATCCGCCACATTAACCTGCGTGGTCACCCGCTCCATCAAATCCGGCCACTCATCGGCCTTATCGACGCGGTCCTGGTACGGGCTAGGCAGTCCGCGATTAATGAAGTCGTTGTGAAGGGCGAGGAACCGGCTCTTCACGAATCCGTGGGTGTAGTACATTTTCGACACAACCCACGGCTCGCCTTTTTCTGGGTGGAAGTCCGGGTCCCCGGCGCGCAACCATGCACGAACAGAGACCGCATGGGTCTTGATGTGATCGGGATGAGGGTATCCACCGTTTTCGTCGTACGTGATCATGACGTGCGGACGGAATTCGCGAATGACCTCAACGACGTCCGCCGTGGCTTCCTCTGTATTAGCTAACGCGAATGAGCCCTCCGGCAGCGGTGGCAGCGGATCACCTTCGGGCAGACCAGAGTCGACATAGCCTAACCAGCGCTGCTTAATTCCCAGAATTTCGGCAGCTTTGGCCATTTCTTTCTTACGCAATTCAATCATGTTCTCGCGGACCTCGGGGCGATCCATGGCAGGGTTAAGGATCGAACCACGCTCGCCACCCGTGCAGGTCAAGACCATAACTTCATTGTCTTCATTGGCGTACCGAGCTAACGTCGCTGCGCCTTTACTCGATTCATCATCCGGGTGCGCGTGAATTGCTAAGAGTCGAAATCCGGTCATGACATATCCTCCGAGTTTGTTAATAAATTAATTGGGCTCGTTGAGCCTCTGATAGCTGTGGTGAGCCACTGATGTACGAGCTTAACGCGCTCACACCATCGGGTATAACCAAGATATTTGGTACCAGCAAGAAATCCACATAAGGGTTACAAACAAAGTCGATATCCAAAGTTGATAACACGAAATGGTTGTCACCAAGACCGTGTGACCAACCGCGACTACCCCATAGCCAAGCTACAACACCGATTTCTGTGACATATCACTTTTTACGTGGCATGTCGGCGATTTTCAACTAGCGCTGCGACGCTGTCCCCTGCGGCTCTATCATCGGTAACTCCTGTCGTACTATAGGAGGCATGACCGACCAGGATTCCCAGTCGCCCACAAGCCAGACCATCGAAGAACAACGTTATGGCTCATCACGGTCGGCATCGATCTCCGGCAAAGTCATCGTTATCGGCGTCGTCCTCGTGCTGGTCATCAGCGGCTTATACATGTGGAATCAGTGGCGCAACGAGTCCTCCCCCGACGTCTCTATTTCGTCGGCAGGTTTTGACCGGCCCAACGATTCGCTCCTGAACTTTACTGTCGACGTCACACGTGACGACGCTTCTCGCGCTGCGTATTGCATCGTGACCGCGCTGGATTACGACAAAAACGAGGTCGGGCGTCGGGAATTTGTGATCCCGTCGGGTGGCGAGAAGACCGAGCGCTTTAAGGTGGCTATTCCCACGCGCGCTCGAGCGGTTGCAGGGAAAGAATATGGGTGCTCGACGGAGATTCCGGGCTATCTCGACAACTCGGACACATAAGCCGACGTTGCTGGCTTTGAATCCACCATCTCAGTGGTACCATGCACTGCGTTATACGAATCGAAGCATTTTATCTTCATGGAATCTTCATAGACCGCAACGATTGAGAGGCTGAATAAACATGGCTGAGGATACAAACACCCGTTGGCTAACCCAAGAAGCCTACGACCGTCTGAAGAAGGAACTCGACGATCTTAAAGCTAACCGCCCCGTCATCGCTGCCGAGATCAACGAGCGCCGCGAAGAGGGAGACCTGAAGGAGAACGGCGGTTACCACGCAGCCCGCGAGCAGCAGGGCCAAGAGGAAGCCCGCATCGCTTACCTCGAAGAGCTACTCGATTCCGCAACGATCGGCGAAGCGCCCTCCCAGAGCGGTGTTGCCCTCGTCGGTTCCGTCGTCCACGTGTATTACGACGGCGACGAAGATGACACCGAAACCTTCCTCATCGGTACCCGCGGTGTTCACTCATCCAACACCGACCTGGAGACCTACTCCACCGACGCCCCGCTCGGCGCGGCTATCGTCGGAGCTAAAGAAGGAGAAACTCGCGAATACCAGACTCCCAATGGTTCGAAGGTGTCGGTCACGATCGTCAAGGCCGAGCCATACGACGAGTCGAAGAAGTAATTCTTTACCGCGTCTTTAACAGCGACGCGAAAAGCCCTCCGTGAATGGTTACGGAGGGCTTTCTTATTGCCAGAGCAGTGGGCGGATTCTCGACGTGTCTGGCGTCTCGATATCAAAAATGCCGGCCAACAAACGATGCTGGCCGGCTACTTCCTCACCGCGGAGAACCGTGATGAGGTCAGTATCTTGCGCTAGTTCCTGTTCGCGTACGAGAGCAGACGGAGGATTTCGGTGTAGAGCCAGACCAGCGTCACGGCCAACCCGAGGGCAAC
>NZ_JAUMTY010000037.1:19204-21757 GCF_030530965.1 Corynebacterium sp.
GCGCCACTGACCATGACGTTCGCGAAGACGCTGGTCAGCCCACCAACGAAGAGGCCCTCGAAAGCGGCATAAAGAAGGGTAACGACGGGTGAGCCGAACTTTTTACCGAACGTCGACACCATGACCATGATGAGTCCACCGATGGCACCAACCATGGTCAGCAAGCTGGAGACCTGGGGGTTCGACAGGGACAGCATGTAGTTAATGACGGCGCCGACGATAATGACCCCGAGCGTAATGCTGGTCTTGACGATCACGTCGTCAATGGTCATTCCGCGCTCTGCAGTTGTGCCCTGGGCCTGCTCCTGCATGGTCTGCTGACCGAACTGCTGGGCACCAGCCATCGATGCACCCCGCTGGCCGAACTGCTGGGCGTCTTGGCCTTGGCCGAATACGTACTCGCCCTGACCGGAACGGGCTTCACGCTTCCGTTCCTCCGTCAGGGAGCTGAAGTATGGATTAGAACTACGCACGGGGGGTAAATCCTTTCATCGTGCACTTAACTCATTAAGCGTCATCGTGGTGACCACTATAGGTGATCACCATGTTTGCGTTAACTATCTTCGCCACCACGCGGTATCTCAGAGCCGGGCAGAACTCAACTGATGAGGCTCGGCTGGCACCTGCGTTGCCGAAGACAGATATAACGGCTCGTCGTTAAGAGTAACGGACAAAGTAGAAGGTTTGTTCCCGCCCCCTCCGCATGACAGGAAGTCTCGCCCCGCTTTAACGAAGAAATCGATGTGACGCCCATAACGGATCAGAGCGAGAAAACGATGTATCGTACAGGGCTTTAGCCGCCGCACATCCGCTTACACAGCAAGCGATAACAAACGGTGGCATTTACAATACATCCGACGACAATTACGAAACCACACCAACAATTTAAGGAAACGAAAACACTATGCGCCTTTCCCGCTCCTCCATCGCACTCAGTTCCGCTGTCGTTGCCACGACGCTAGCTCTGACTGGCTGTTCTCACGACAACTCATCGTCGTCAACATCAACGTCGCTCGTGACGTCGTCAGTGACGACGTCACCGTCGTCGTCCTCACCTTCTCCGTCACCATCCTCTGAGTCTCCCTCCTCTGAAGAGCCGAAGAGCACGGACAATCCCGACGATAAAGATAAAGCGGCTAAAGAGAACGAGCGCAAGGACGACAACAAAGACAAGAAGGACAATAAAGACGGGGATAAGGATAAGGACAAAGAGAACAAGAAGCAGGCGGATAACAAGCCGAACAACAACAAACCGGCCGACAATAAGCCAAAAGACAATCCCGCCCCGCCTGCTGCGCCAGCCCCGGCGCCTAATAACGACGGTGGCAACCAGCAAACTGAGGCGCAAAGCCAGCAGCCCAGCGGAACAGATGCGCAGCCCAGTGAGACTTACCAGTTGCAACCGTGGGAAAACTTCACCGTAAAGCAACCCGTCGTGGAGAACTCCCCGTGTGGTCCGGAACTTGATCGCGGTGCCACTGGACAAACCAAAGAAGGAAAGCCACTGCATTGCTCAGACAGCACGAACCCCAAGTGGGTTCCCTGGTGATCACAGCCCCCCGGGAGAACTGACCGGTAAAACGTCTGTAAAAACGTGAATCAGCCGGTATAAATTCGCGCTCAGGGGGTGGTGTCCGACCTGGGGTTAATATATGTTGTACATGTCACCATCGACATCGTTGAACCTGCATCAGTCAGGAAGACGTGCGGTGGCGTGCCCATCCCTCTGAAAGGACACCGTAATGAAGAATACAAAGGCTATCCTCGGTAGTCTGGCGCTCGCAGGTGCACTCACCGTCGGAGCCCCGGCTGCACAGGCGGCAGAAGCTCCCTCAACCCCCGCTGCAACTGCAACGGCCCAGGATGAATCCGCAGCCTCCGCCACGGATCAGCAAAAAGAATCCACGACGGATGGCTCTGACAAGGATAGCGCTGAGCACAAGGCTTACGTTGCCAAGTGCACGCTCAGCACACTCGGTGGAGCGCTTACCGGCATCTTGACCGGCGCTACTGCTGGCACTGTCTTCGGCCCCGGCGTCGGCAACATTGTTGGAGCGGTGATCGGTGGCCTCGGTGGAGGCATCACCGGTGGTCTGAAAGGCTGCCTGCCTGCTGAGAACAGCGCAGCCAAGTAATATCTCGGCCCCGGCCAAATAAGGTCGATTTTATACCGCCCCGATGTGGGCGGTTTTTTATTTTTGAAGAAGTTTTCTTATCTTCGTTTTTGTGCCGCTATAAGGGTTCACGCTTTAGCGAGAGGGATAAACGGAATTGCTACTACCCTCCCTTTACTGAGCGAGTATTCATCTTTAATGCCCTCATCACCCAGGGAACGATGTATCAACTCTTTTTACCAATACTCGGCATTTGTGAATGGCGATTTCTGTTAGGAACGGTGTTCGTCGCGATTCAACATTGCCAGTCCGAAGGTAGCTTCAGTCCGTCCGAAAATCGATACGAGCCACCTTGCATTACCTTCCGAAACTAGGAGCCCGCGTTCGTTTGCCAACGCCCTATTAGCCACCGCAAGACACGCCGGGTCATGAACGGGGG
>NZ_JAUMTY010000038.1 GCF_030530965.1 Corynebacterium sp.
ATACCTCAGCCTTCCAAGCTGAAGACGCGGGTTCGATTCCCGTCATTCCCTCCATTATGTCGGAGACATCGAAAGTCCTGACGACAATAAGACCCGGTTGGTTTCCACGCTTGCGGAGAACTAGCCGGGTTTCGTCGTATGACTATGCATGTGCCCAAACAGGTTCTTCAGGGTTATACGCCAATAGTGTCCGTGTGCCGGAAAACTGTGGCGGTATATCGGGGTCGGTTGTGAAAACTGCGTGGGGATATGGGCGAGAAATGGCCGAAAATTGACCATATAGCCCCGCACTTTTATTTTGGGGCGCGTATTCCCCCGCACTTTTGGGTTCCACGCGGGCTCTAGGTGTAGCTTGCCCGCAGTTTTACGTGTACCGGCTCCTTCTTTGGTGCGTCGGTGCTTCGCGCCCCAGGAATTGGGTTCTTCCCGGGTGTTATACGACAAAACGCGGTGTGGACACTTTGTTGTATAGGTTATGTCGTCATCATGCGGCAGTGCCCGTCGTGAGACAGGAGACGTAAGGCATAGGACTTAAGGCATAGAGCTGCTGTCATGGTGGAGAGTGGTGAACGGCGCAGTCGTGTTCCATTGCTAATCCATAAGTTCACCGTGTAACATCACAAAAAGCTCTTTCACCACGTATTTTGCGGTGGATAACGCTGAATAGTGGGGGTCATTGAAAGTGGCAAAAACGGTGCCCGTAGACTCTAGTTGTCTTCGGCACATGTGGCCGGTGGACTTTCTTTCATACCGGGGTATGGCGCAGCTTGGTAGCGCACTCGCTTTGGGAGCGAGGGGTCGTGGGTTCGAATCCCGCTACCCCGACCAGGAGTGGCCCGGCCGGTCAGACACGACGTTTGGCAGGCCGGGTCTCCACAAATAGAGAGAAATTGTATTCCAAATAACCAACGACACCACAGGAGTGTGCATCCGTGAAGAGCTCCGTTGAGCAACAGAGCGCGACTCGCGTAAAGCTTACTGTCGAAGTTCCTTTTGACGAGCTTCAGCCGGAGATCGACCAAGCCTACCGCTCGCTGGCGCAGCAGGTCACACTCCCTGGCTTCCGTAAAGGCAAGGTTCCTCCGCGCGTTCTTGAGGCGCGGCTCGGTCGTGGGGCTATTCTCGACCAGGCCATCAACAACATGCTGCCCAGTCGCTACAGCCAGGCTGTTGAAGAGCATGACCTCAAGGTCCTCACGCAGCCGACCATTGACATCACCCGGTTGGAAGATAACGAGCTCGTTGAGTTCACCGCAGAGGCTGACGTCCGCCCGGAGATTGACCTTCCTGATTTCTCCACGATCGAGGTCGAAGTTGATCCGCTCGTTGCCGACGACGCCGCTGTCGACGCTGAGCTGGACAACCTCCGCGCACGTTTCGGCACCTTGAAGGCAGTGGAGCGCCCAGTCCAGAAGGACGACTTCGTCTCCATTGACCTGTCCGCCACCGTGGGTGGCGAACCCGTTGACGAAGCCACAACCGAAGGCCTTTCCCACCAGGTCGGCAACGGTGAGCTCATCGAGGGCTTGGACGACGCGCTCGAGGGCATGAAGGTCGATGAATCAAAGACCTTTAAGTCGAACCTCGTTGCCGGTGACCACGAAGGCGAAGAGGCCGAGGTCACTGTCACCGTGAAGTCGCTCAAAGAACGTGAGCTTCCCGAAGCTGACGATGACTTCGCTCAGCTCGCATCGGAATTCGACACCATCGGCGAGCTTCGTGAGTCCTTGGCCAAGCAGGTCGAGGAAAACAAGAAGGCTGAGCAGGCGTCGTCGATCCGGGACAAGGTTCTCGAGAAGGCTCTGGAAAAGACCGACTTCGAGCTGCCAGAAGCCGTCGTTGAAGAGCAGGTTAAAGGCCAGTTGAATCAGCTCCTGCAGCAGTTCAATGGCGATGAGAAAGCCTTTGACCAGCTTCTCGCCGCTCAGGGCAGCAGCCGCGAAGAGTTCGATCGCGACACTCGGTCCAGCGCCGAAGAGGCTGTGCGGACTCAGCTGTTCCTCGACACTCTCGCTGATGAGCTTCAGCCAGAGGTGAGCCAGCAGGAATTCACCGAGCACATTATGTTCACCGCCCAGCGGTACGGCATGGAGCCTCAGCAGTTCATGCAGGCCATTCAGGCGTCGGACCAGATCGGTGCCCTTTACGCCGACGTCCGTCGTGGCAAGGCTTTGGCTGAATCCATCTGCACGGTTTCAGTCAAGGACACCGATGGCAACGAGATCGATCCGAAAGAATACTTCGGTGAAGAAGAAAACACCGACGAGACTTCGACCGGGTCCGCAGATGCCGAAGCATCTGAAAACAGCGAAGCAACGCCGTCGGGCACCGAGACCGAAGAATCGGCTGAATTCGATCAAGCGGCGGAAGCTCCCGTGGCAACGCCCACCGATGACGATTCAGAGAACGCTGAAAAATAAACCGTTGACTTGCGGATAATTCCGACACTGCCCCCACGCCCCGAAAGGTGTGGGGGCATCGGCATCTCATACCGACGCACGCTAACAGCGAACAGAGCACAAAAGGCGAGCCACACTTCATCGAATTAGCTAGTCTGGGGTGCACCCAAAAACATTGGAAAGTGAGCGTACATAATGAACTTTTCCTCAAACGACACTGGACTTAGTGCTCAGAAGGGATATTCTGCCCCCACCATGGACAATGGGACAGCAGGACTAAACCTTAACGATTCCGTCTTCGAGCGACTGCTGCGGGAACGCATTATCTTCCTCGGCACCGAGGTTAATGACGACATCGCCAACCGGCTGTGCGCACAGATCCTTTTGCTCTCCGCGGAGGACCCGACGCGGGACATTTCGTTGTACATCAACTCGCCCGGTGGCTCTGTGACTGCAGGCATGGCGATTTATGACACTATGACGTACGCGCCGTGCGACATCGCCACGTACGGGATGGGCCTGGCTGCCTCCATGGGCCAGTTCCTCCTCACCGCGGGGACAAAAGGCAAGCGTTACGCTTTGCCTCACGCTCGCATTTTGATGCACCAGCCGTCGGCAGGTGTTGGCGGAACGGCAGCCGATATCGCCATTCAGGCAGAGCAGTTCGCCCGCACCAAGCGCGATTTGGCCGAGCTCAACGCGCAGCACACCGGCCAGCCGCTGGAGCGGATTCAGAAGGACTCCGACCGTGACCGCTGGTTCGATGCCCAGGAGGCCTTAGAGTACGGCTTTGTTGACCACGTGATTACATCGGCGAAGGAGGAGACAGAGTAGTGGCCATGAACCCTAGCGATGAACTCAACCAGTATTCTTCTTCTCAACTGAACGGGGTTTCCCACATGCAGATGCCAGAAAGCCGCTACATCCTCCCATCATTTGTCGAGCACAGCTCATTTGGGGCCAAAGAATCCAACCCGTATAACAAGCTTTTCGAAGAGCGCATCATCTTCCTCGGCACCCAGGTTGACGACGCCTCCGCCAACGACATCATGGCTCAACTCCTCGTCCTCGAGGGGCTAGACCCGGACCGTGATATCACCATGTACATCAACTCGCCCGGCGGATCGTTCACGTCGCTCATGGCGATTTACGACACCATGCAGTACGTCCGTCCCGACGTCGTCACTGTCTGCTTGGGGCAGGCTGCGTCGGCTGCTGCAGTGCTGTTGGCAGCCGGTACTCCGGGCAAGCGTGCTGCGTTACCGAACGCGCGCGTCCTTATCCACCAGCCAGCGACGCAGGGTACGCAGGGTCAGGTTTCCGACCTCGAAATCCAGGCCGCAGAGATCGAGCGTATGCGGACCTTGATGGAGACCACCTTGGCTCGGCACACTGGCGTATCAGCGGAACAGATCCGTATCGATACCGACCGCGACAAGATCCTCACCGCCGAAGGCGCGAAGGAATACGGAATCATCGACCAAGTCTTTGATTACCGGAAGGCCTCTGCACAGAAATAAGGCGGAGTACCTACGCCACCAGGGCCTATGAACCGGAAGTGCCGGTTTGCTGCCCAGTTTTATAATGAAATGACAACGAGCCCAGAATGAGCGCGGAATCGACTAGCTCCGCTGCTATTCTGGGCTTTGGTCTCGGATAGACAACCACGAACGGTTGTACGCCTACGAAGTCGTTAGGGGTCAAGGGAATTTATGGCACGTATGCAGGAAAGCGCGGATGTCCTGAAGTGCTCTTTTTGCGGAAAGAGCCAGAAACAGGTCCGCAAACTCATCGCGGGCCCAGGTGTGTACATCTGCGACGAATGCATCGACCTGTGCAATGAAATTATCGAAGAAGAATTTGATAATTCACCCGCACAGAAGACCGACAAGGCACTACCGAAGCCATCGCAGATCGTCGACTTTCTCGGTGATTACGTCATCGGACAGGACACCGCAAAGCGGACTTTAGCTGTGGCGGTTTACAACCACTACAAGCGCATCCAAGCCGATGAGAATGACCACCATAAGTCTGACGACGATATAGAGATCGCCAAGTCCAACATCCTCATGCTCGGCCCGACTGGTTCCGGCAAGACCTACCTAGCGCAAACACTGGCCCGCATGCTCGACGTTCCCTTCGCCATGACCGACGCGACCAGCCTGACGGAGGCCGGCTATGTCGGTGAAGACGTGGAGAACATCCTTCTCAAGCTCCTCCAGGCTGCGGACTTTGATGTTGATCGTGCCCAGCGCGGAATTATTTATATCGACGAGGTCGACAAGATTTCACGCAAGTCGGAAAACCCTTCGATCACGAGGGACGTTTCAGGCGAGGGTGTTCAGCAGGCGTTGCTGAAAATTCTCGAAGGAACGGTGGCCTCGGTCCCGCCGCAGGGTGGCCGGAAGCATCCGAACCAAGAATTTATCCAGCTCGACACGAAGAACGTCTTGTTCATCGTTGCCGGTGCCTTCGCGGGCTTGGAGAAAGTCATTGGTGAGCGCCGCGGAAAACAAGGCCTCGGATTCGGCGCGAATGTGTCCTCGAAGGAGGAAAACGAACTCGATGCGTTCTCCTATGTTCAGCCAGAAGACCTGGTGAAATTCGGGTTAATTCCCGAGTTCATTGGGCGCCTCCCGGTCGTCGCTACCGTCAATGATCTTGACCGCGAAGCGCTGGTTCGTGTGTTGACTGAGCCGAAGAACTCGCTGGTTAAGCAGTACAGCAGGCTGCTCGACATGGACGGCGTAACCCTGACCATGGAGGAGGGGGCGCTCAATGCCATTGCCGACAAAGCCATCGAACGTGGTACGGGGGCTCGTGGTCTGAGGGCGATCCTGGAAGAGATCTTAGGACCAGTTATGTTCGAGGTCCCTGACTCGGAAGACGTTACCGAAGTGGTTATTTCAGAAGAATGCGTCACAGAAGGTGCTGAGCCGAGGCTGATTTCGTCCACGGAGGCAGAAAGGGAATCCGCCTAAAGCCGGTGGCGCTACAAGGCCGGTTTTTCTTAAAGGCCGGCCACCTCAACCCGTACATGGTTGCCGACGATTCACGTGCGGAAACCAAACTGTCGGAGCGCGAACCGCGGCCCAACGTTCAATCAGTCGCGGTAAAACTCCGAGAACGGACCAAATTGTTCGTCGAACCGATTGGTCTCATTAGAGGCCGGCGCGTCGCTGCCGTCCAACAGATCACCATCGCCATATAGCGGCGTATTCTCCCGCTCGCTCGCACGAAGCTGCTCGGTGGTGACGGTATAGGAATCTCCCTCGCGCGTGGCCATCGTCGTCGTCAAGAGGCTGATCACAGTATCTTGAATCAGCGCATTAATACCATCGCGGTTGCTTTCGTCGCCGGTAGCTACGTCGTACATAGACCGGAAGGTCGACTGGTTATACGCAGGAAACGTCGCCAATGCGCAGATGATGAAGTAAATATCGATCGCGGACACCCCGGGCCGGAATGCGCCGTGATCCTGGCCATTCATCAGCAGTCCCCCGATCTGCAAAACGGCGGGTGAACCAGAAAAGATGTGGACATCGGCATCTTGGGGGAGGATCCCGAGCAGGTTTTCCATGGCCAACATCCTGGCCGACCGCGGCTCGGCAAAGAACTTCTTCACAAGGATGTCAATGAGCTGCCGGATCGCCTCAACCGGCACGTCACTGTCAGGAATAAGATCTTCTGCCTTCGGGTGGAGGAGCGTTTCCGCATAGCGCAGGCACTCCATATACAGGCCTTTTTTGTCGCCGTAATAGTAATGGATCATCCGTTTAGAGACACCGGACGCGCTCGCGATGTTTTCCAGGCGAGCCTCGTTATAGCCGACGTTAGAAAAAACGGTCAGCGCGGCGTCGAGAATTTCCTCATGCTCGGGGGCTGAGGTCTCAGCGTCCTTCGAGATAGGGCCGGTATCGATGGAAATGAGGTCGGGTGCTGAGGGGGAGTCGTTGTGTAAAGGCGATGTTGACATACTCATTACTTCGAACGGGGTTGACATCTATGGCTTCAGTTCGCGGCGTGCTGAGTCTGTTGCCTCATGCTCCTTGATCCCTCATCGAATGATCCACATTATCGACGAGCTTATGATCCAGTCCGCCACCAACCTCCACGTGCTAGTGATGCTGATCGACTAACGGTGGTAGAGGAACAGTTACGGTCTCGACCTGGTGCCATAATTACCAACACAATCGTAGACATTAGTTTTTACTTTCTGCATTGTCTCTTGGTTTATCCCAGTTCGCAGAGCATTTTTGACCTTATTCGGGGGTAGTTAAGTACATAGCGTCCCGATCAATGCCCACCTTTATACGATCGACGCGTGCAACTACCCCCTTGCCAAGAAAGAACCTACGGAATGGTAGGTGCCACGACTGTTGCCGTGTGGAGGGTGTGGTGTGGACGGGCGCAACCGCGACGCAACTCTGTCTACGCAGGTCTGTATATGCAGGGTGGCCGCGTCAAGGAGTATCGTTGGAGGCGTGCGGACCTACCGTTCCGTAGCTCTTTTCCGGGCAACTGATCCCTCGAGTAGTAGGTGGATGGCCCGACTGTGAACGGGTGGTACGCGGTACACCGATATGTAGGGAAGGTTTTAATGACTGCTGAAGGAAAGAATCCCGTCAACGTTGCTGTTTCCGGAGCATCCGGACAGATTTCGTACTCTTTGCTCTTCCGCATTGCTTCAGGTGACGTCTTTGGTAAGGACACTCCGGTTCACCTCCGGCTGCTCGATATTCCGCAGGCTGTTTCCGCTGCTCAGGGTGTCGCGATGGAGCTCTTTGACGCTGCATTCCCGCTGGTCACCGGTATCACGGTCACCGATAAGGCAGAGGAAGCATTCGAGGATGCTCAGGCGGTTTTCTTGGTTGGTTCCAAGCCCCGCGGTAAAGGGGAGGAACGCTCCGATCTCCTCGCAGCAAACGGCAAGATTTTTGGGCCCCAAGGTAAAGCAATCAACGACCACTCTGCTAAAGATGTGCGCGTACTCGTCGTGGGCAACCCTGCCAACACCAACTGCCTGATCGCGAAGGCCAGCGCCCCCGACATCCCGGCCAACCACTTCACCGCCATGACCCGTCTGGATCACAACCGGTCGCTGGCTCAGCTCTCCGAAAAGCTGGGTGCCCCGGTGAAAGACTTCGCGAAGATGACGGTGTGGGGTAACCACTCTGCCACGCAGTTCCCCGATGTCACCTACGCCACGGTCAATGGCGAGTCTGTTGCTGACAAGGTCGATGAGAAGTGGCTTGCCGACGAGTTCCGTCCGCGTGTTGCCAAGCGTGGGGCTGAAATCATCGAGGTCCGCGGTAAGTCCTCGGCAGCCTCCGCAGCCTCGGCAGCCATCGATCACATGCGCGACTGGTTCGCCGGAACCCCGGAAGGCGACTGGGTATCCGTGTCGCTTCCGTCGGATGGTTCCTACGGTATCGACGAAGGCCTGGTCGCTTCCGTCCCGTGCCGCTCGGTGAACGGTGAGTGGGAAGTTGTTAAGGACCTGGAGATTTCCGACGCACAGCGCAAGCTCATCGATGCCAACGTGGAGGAGCTCCGTAACGAAAAGAAGATCGTGGAGGATAGCGGCTTGATCTAGCCCTGACAGTCCTCGACGACTGATCGGCGCCCCGTAAGCGTAGTAGGCGCCCGTTAGGCGTTGTAAAAACGGTTGTTTAAGGCCCGGCTCTCCCTGGTGGAAGAGTCGGGCCTTGTGCCGTCGTTGCCCCGAAACGGCATATGTCCTCGGTCCGTTTTAGAATGAACCTCATGAATTCAGCCCGTCATACGCCGCAAGGCTCCTCGTCATCATCGAAATCCTCTACGACGAACCGCGCAGACCTCTTACCTAAGCAGTGGAATCCCGCGGATGTTGAGAAGGAACTCTATGAGAGCTGGGTAAACAAGGGCTACTTCACGGCGGATGCGTCGTCATCGAAGCCGTCGTATTCCATTGTTTTGCCGCCGCCGAATGTGACCGGGCAGTTGCACATGGGCCATGCACTGGACCACACGATTATGGATGCTCTTGCTCGCCAGAAGCGGATGCAAGGCTATGAGGTCCTGTGGCTCCCGGGGATGGACCACGCGGGTATCGCCACCCAAACCAAGGTTGAGGCGCTTCTCAAGGAGACAGAGGGGAAGGACCGCTTCGATTACGGCCGCGAGGAATTCGTCGACAAGGTGTGGTCGTGGAAGAAAGACTACGCCGAGAGAATCGGCAACCAGATGCGCGCCTTGGGGGATTCTCTGGACTGGTCGCGTGAGAGGTTTACCCTCGACGAGGGGCTCTCGCGTGCGGTTCAGACCATGTTCAAGAAGCTTTATGATCAGGGGCTGATTTACCGTGCGAACCGAATGGTGAATTGGTCGCCGAAGTTAGAGACCGCGATCTCGGATATCGAGGTCGTGTACTCCGACGACGAGGGCGAGCTCGTTTCCATCCGCTACGGTTCGCTCAACGACGACGAGCCGCACGTCATTGTCGCGACGACGCGTGTTGAGACGATGCTGGGCGACGTCGCCGTGGCCGTCCACCCTGACGATGATCGATACAAAGACCTTGTCGGTAAAGAATTACCGCACCCCTTTATCGAAGGCCGCATGATGAAGGTCATTGCCGACGATTATGTCGATCCGGAATTCGGCACCGGTGCTGTGAAGATCACGCCGGCTCATGACCCCAACGACTTCGCGATGGGGCAGCGCCACAATCTCGATATGCCTGTTGTGTTGGATAAGACGGCGCATATTGCGGATACCGGGACTCAATTCGATGGCATGGATCGGTATGAGGCGCGGAAGGCGATCACGGAGGCGCTGCGCGAACAGGGCCGAATTGTGAAGGAGATCCGCCCCTATGTTCACTCGGTGGGCCACTCCGAGCGGACCAAGGAGGCCATTGAGCCACGCCTGTCCGAGCAATGGTGGGTGAAGGTCGATGGCCTTGCCAAGATGGCATCTGAAGCGGTGAGCAGCGGTGATACCGTCATCCACCCGGAAAGCCAGACACCCCGCTGGTTCGATTGGGTCGACAACATGCACGATTGGTGCATTTCTCGTCAGCTGTGGTGGGGCCACCGGATTCCGATTTGGTATGGCCCCGACGGTGAGGTCGTTTGTTGCGGCCCCGACGATGAACCTCCAACAGGTGAGGGCTGGCACCAGGATCCCGATGTGTTGGATACCTGGTTTTCCTCAGGTCTGTGGCCGTTCTCGACGATGGGCTGGCCGGAGCACACCAAGGATCTAGACAAGTTCTACCCGACGTCCGTGCTGGTCACCGGCTACGACATCCTGTTTTTCTGGGTGGCCCGAATGATGATGTTCGCCACCTACGCCGATACCCTTGAGGACTCAACCCTTCATGATGGCCAGGGTGCGACGGCGAAGGACGGCCGTCCTCAGGTACCGTTCACGGACATTTTCTTGCACGGTCTTGTCCGCGATGAACAGGGCCGGAAGATGTCGAAGTCACTGGGCAATGGCATCGACCCCATGGATTGGGTGCGCGATTATGGAGCCGACGCTTTGCGCTTCACGCTGGCTCGCGGTGCAAACCCGGGAACAGACTTGCCGCTCGGTAGCGACGCCGCGCAGTCCTCGCGTAATTTTGCGACGAAGCTCTTCAACGCAACCCGGTTCGCGCTGATGAATGGCGCGCAGGTGGGCCCGTTGCCAGAGCGCTCCTCGCTCACGGACGCTGACCGGTGGATCCTGGACCGCCTGGAGGCCACCCGTCAGTACGTCGATAAGTCCCTGGACAAGTACGAATTCGCGAAGGCGAGCGAGGCGCTCTATCACTTCACGTGGGACGAGTTCTGCGACTGGTACCTGGAAATCGCGAAGACGCAGATCCCGCGCGACCCCGAGGACAATGATGCAACCGGGCAGGCCACGCAATGTGTTATCGGCCGAGTGCTGGATACAATTCTGCGTCTGCTCCACCCGACGATGCCGTATGTGACAGAAACACTGTGGACCGCGCTCACCAATGGGGTGGAAGGGCAGAAAGAGTCTCTGGTTGTTTCTTCCTGGCCTGATGCGTCCATGACGACAAACGGTGCCGACGCCGACCTCGTTGCTCAACGTCGCGTGGAGGACCTCATCAAATTGGTGACGGAAATCCGCCGTTTCCGTTCCGACCAGGGCGTGAAACCGTCACAGCGGGTACCTGCCCGGGTTGATTGCGCCGCTGCGGATCTTCAGGAGCAAGAACCTGCCATCCGTAATTTGGCTCGTATCGACGAACCCTCAGACGGATTCTCCGCGACGGCGTCCATTGAACTGCGCTTATCGCAAACCACGATTACTGTCGAACTGGATACGTCCGACACCGTCGATAAGGACGCTGAGCGGAAGCGTATGGAGAAAGACCTCAAAGCGGCGAACAAGGAACTGGAAACCACCGGTAAGAAGCTGGCCAACGAGAACTTCCTCACGAAGGCGCCGGATGCCGTGGTCAACAAGATCCGTGAGCGTCGAGCTATTGCCGAGGAAGAGGTCGCGAGGATTTCAGCGCGGTTGGCAGACCTCGGATAAGCCCCGGAAAACTGGGCGGAAACCCCCGGTGAATGCGGACGAACTGCATAGAACGAAGCGGGATACAAGGAAGAAGGTATGAATGGTGGCAGGTCGTGACGAGGATGACCTCGGCAATGACGGGGGAATCCCCCATTCCCATCACGACAAGATCGAGGGCAATTCAGTCGATCCGGCATCACTGAGCCCGGAGGACATCAACGCCGCGATCTCCGATGATCTCGAAGTCGATGATGCTGGGCTGACGTTGCCCTTGAGCGACGAGACAAAGCCGGAAGTCGTGCACCGCACCATCACACCGGACGATCTCGAGGCGCTGGCGGACGTCGAAGACCAGCTCAATTCGCGCTGGCCAGAGACGAAAATTGATCCCACCCTGGATCGCATGCATCAGGTGCTCGATCTTTTGGGTGATCCTCAGCACGCATACCCATCTATTCACGTTGCGGGAACGAATGGGAAAACCTCCGTCACGCGGATGATTGAATCCCTCCTTCGTGCGTTTCACCGTCGCACCGGCCGTACCACCAGCCCTCACCTGCAGTCGGTGACGGAACGAATTGCCATCGATGGGGAGCCCATCCATCCCGCAGACTTTGTGCAGACCTGGAAATCCATTAAGCCCTTCGTCGAGATGGTCGACCGCCGATCTGAGGACGACGGGGGACCGCGTATGAGTACCTTTGAAGTGCTCACGACGATGGCATTTGCCGCATTTGCCGACGCCCCCGTCGATGTTGCTGTCGTCGAGGTCGGCATGGGTGGCCGTTGGGATGCAACGAATGTCGTGCACGGCGACGTGACCGTGATAACCCCGGTGGGAATGGACCATTCCGAATACCTCGGCGACACCATTGAAGAAATTGCCGGTGAAAAAGCGGGAATTATTAAGTCTCGGTGGGACAAGGATGACCTTCTTACCCCGCCCGATAATGTCGCCATTATCGCCGAGCAGGACCCCGCCGCGATGAATGTGATCCTGGAACAAGCGGTGTCCGTCGATGCATCGGTGGCCCGCGCCGGGAGTGAATATGGCGTCGTTGAGCGATCCGTGGCTGTTGGCGGGCAGACCTTAACTATTCGCGGTCTCGGGGGAACATACGAAAACATCTTCCTCCCGCTGTCTGGTGCCTACCAGGCCCGGAATGCTGCGACAGCGCTTGCCGCCGTCGAGGCTTTCTTTGGCGCGGGAGGCGGACGGCAATTGGACGTCGACACTGTCCGCGAGGGCTTCGGTAACGTCAGTTCACCAGCCCGTTTAGAGCGCATCCGAACCTCGCCATCGGTATTTGTTGACGCCACCCATAACCCCCAAGGTGCCCGCGCTTTAGCCGAAACCCTTCATGACGATTTTTCTTTCCGACGCCTCATCGGCATCGTCAGCATCTTCCAAGACAAAGATGTCGTCGGAGTGTTGGAAACCCTGCGCGACACGTTTGATGAAATCGTTGTCACGGAGGTCGACTCGCCACGAGCTATGCCCGTCGACGAGTTAGCAGAGCTCGCGCGCACGCTTTTCGGTGATGAACGGGTGCATGTTGCAGCCTCTATGGCCGACGCCATCGAAGACTCTGTTGCGCTGGCCGAAGAGGAAGGCGAGGAAGAAGGCTATGGTTTGGCTGGAACAGGGGTCGTCATAACGGGCAGTGTTTATTCAGCAGGCCGTGCGCGTGCGCTGCTAGGAAAGGAACCGGAGTAGTGGTGGATCGACGAGAAACAGGTTCGGGTCGCGACGGTGCCCAGCGGCCCGGCGACCAGCGGTCTGGTAGTCAGCGCCCCGGCGCGAAGGGCGACGACGCGATCGAGTATGGCCCTCTAGGGCCCGGCCATGATCCGGTGAAGGACCCGCTGAAAGGGTTGCGGGGAGTGATGGCCGGAACCTTGATCATGGAGTTCATCACCTTCTTACTGGTTCTCCCCGTGGTAGCCCGAGTTGACGAAGGCGCGTATAACACGCCTTTCAACATCGTGTCGGTGATCGTATTTTGCGTTGCCTTATTGGTGATGTCGTTCCTACAGGGGAAGCCTTGGGCCCTGGGGGTCGACTTGTTCTTGCAGGTCGTTGCCATCGTCGGGTTCATTGTTCATCCCGCAATGGGTGTGATGGGTATCGTTTTCGCACTCGTCTGGGCGTACATCGTGTACCTGCGCAAGAACTTAATCGAGCGAATGAAGCGCGGGTTGTTAACTACCCAGCACACATAGATCCGCGGAACATGCAGGGGGATCGGGGGATCCGGGGGACCTTTCGTCGGGGGACAAGCGGTAATCGGGGAATCGGGCGAGTCGGGTGGGGCATCGTGGAGAGCATCGCCGTTGCCCGCGTCGGCAAGCTCGTTAAGCATCCGCACCAGAGCCCGACCTCGTCTTCGGGATGTTGATGTAATAATATGTTCAAACATCAATAATATTGCGACCTGTGGGCTGACCCCTCGATAGGTACCCGCACTGATCACGTAACGAGAGACACCAACATGGCTTCACATCACACCGATCCTATTCCCGGTCGAATCCGGGAACGTGGGGTCTTCCATCCGGGTACATGGATTGCAGCTGTCATCGTTGCAGTCTTAGTCGCGATGTT
This sequence comes from Corynebacterium sp., assembly GCF_030530965.1. Taxonomy (GTDB): domain Bacteria; phylum Actinomycetota; class Actinomycetes; order Mycobacteriales; family Mycobacteriaceae; genus Corynebacterium. Next base: position 13,522 of record NZ_JAUMTY010000038.1, read on the forward strand.
CATCCACGGCCTGATTACAAACACCAACTATCAGTGGGACGTGGTCAACGACTACATCCGCGACGTGAACGTCGTGAAAGGTGTTGGGTGGACCCTGCTGCTGACCGTTCTGGCCATGGCGATCGGTATTGTGCTGGCTGTGACCGCGGCCATTATGCGGCAGAGTGAGAATCCTGTTCTTCGCTCCGTTGCTTGGGCGTATATTTTCGTTTTCCGTGGAATCCCGGTCTACACCCAGTTAGTTTTCTGGGGGCTGTTGGCTGTTCTGTATCCGAAGTTGTCCATGGGGGTTCCCTTTGGCCCCGAGTTCTTCAAATTCGATACATCCGACATCATCACGGCGTTTTGGGCTGCAACACTGGGGCTTGGTTTTAACGAAGGTGCCTATCTTGCCGAAATCGTCCGATCCGGTTTAGAGAGCGTGGACGAAGGCCAGCATGAGGCCGCCCGGGCCCTGGGGATGAAGCACAGCACTGTCCTTCGTCGAATTATTATCCCGCAGGCGATGCGCGTCATTATCCCGCCGCTAGGGAATGAAACCATCGGCATGCTGAAGACGACCTCCCTGGTTCTGGCCGTTCCGTTTACCCTGGATCTGCAGTACGCAACCAATGCCATTGCCAACCGTCTCTATGCACCGATCCCGCTGCTGATCGTCGCGGCGCTGTGGTACCTCGTCGTGACCAGCGTGCTCATGGTTGGGCAGTACTTCCTCGAGCGATATTTCGGCCGCGGTTTTGATAAAAACCGTAGCTCCAAACGAATCCAAAAAGTGGCGTCTGACCCGTCGAAACTGAGCAAAATCCCGGAGGTCGAACAGTGAGTAAGCCCGTAAACGCGGATCAGAATACATCGACGAGTACGACGTCGGCGACGACGGCTACGGCCGGTTCGGGTGAGCCGCTAGTTGTCATCGACGGTTTGTGGAAAGCCTTCGGTGAGCTGGTCATCCTCAAAGACGTGTCATTGTCGGTGAATCGTGGTGACGTCACCGTGCTCATCGGTCCATCAGGGTCAGGCAAGTCGACTTTACTGCGCTGCGTTAACCAACTGGAGCGAATCCAGGCAGGTTCCATTCGGATCGATGGAGAGCTGCAGGGGTACGAACAAGAACCCCTTTCCGACGGCCGACTCCAGCGTTTGAAAGCGAAAGACATCTCCCGACAGCGCTCCCGCATCGGGATGGTGTTCCAGCGGTTCAACCTTTTCCCGCACATGACTGCTTTGGAAAATGTGATGGAAGCGCCGCGCCGGGTTAAAGGTGTACCCAAAGAGAAGGCCAAGAAACGGGCACTTGAGCTCCTTGAACGGGTTGGACTAGGGGATCGCGCGACGCATTATCCGGGTGAATTGTCGGGTGGCCAGCAGCAGCGTGTCGCCATCGCGCGTGCGTTGGCTATGGATCCAGAGATTATGTTGTTCGACGAACCGACGTCGGCACTGGACCCCGAGCTGGTGTCTGAAGTCCTCACTGTTCTGCAAGAGCTTGCCGAGAGTGGAATGACCATGATCGTGGTGACTCACGAAATGGGATTCGCGCGCGAAATGGCCGATAACGTCGTGTTTATGGATGAAGGGCAGATTGTGGAGCAAGGCGCTCCGCAGGACGTGATCAACAACCCGAAGTCAGATCGACTCCAAGCTTTCCTCCAGTCGGTGTTGTGACGCGAGGATCTGGATGCTCTTCGGCCGTTCCGTGGGTGGGGAGCCCCATCTAGGAAAGACGCTTTGCTAAGCCTTTCAAGCGTAGGTGACTCATGACTTACAATGATGGTATGTCTGAACGTACCCTCATTCTGATTAAGCCCGACGCAGTCGAACGAGGCCTCGTAGGAGAGATTCTCGCCCGTATCGAGCGTAAGGGGCTCACATTCTCCGCCCTGGATCTGCGCGTGGCAGACCGGGAGACCGCGGAAAAGCACTACGAAGAGCACAAAGACAAGCCGTTCTTCAAAGACCTCATTGAATTCATCACATCGGGGCCGCTCGTTGCTGGAGTTGTCGAAGGCCCACACGCTATTGAGGCTTGGCGGCAGCTCGCTGGGGGTACCGACCCTGTGAAGAAAGCGACACCGGGGAGCATCCGCGGAGATTTCGCTCTCGACGTTGATGCCAACGTCGTTCATGGTTCGGACTCGCCGGAATCGGCAGAACGCGAAATCGGCATCTGGTTCCCGAACCTTTAAATTCGTATCGACCCCGCACGATGACCACATGGCACATGACAACATGTTGACGGTGCGGGAACGATAACGACACTCCGTTCACCAAGGCATCTGGCCTGGTTGTACGGGGAATTGTAGTGGGCGAGGGCTGCTGATCCGCCGCCCTCCGGTCCACCTATGACAAAATAATATTCGGAATGCAGACGGGCGAAGCTGCGCTGCAGCGCATGACCGCACATTGTGTGCCCCATGTGTGTCGTTTAACAGCGAGGGGCCGTCCGGGATTGCTCTATTACCCCGGTGTTTATAACCGCGAGCTTTTAGAAGATAGCTGCAAGCTGCGCCCCCGTTTCTGTTCCGCCAGCAAGCTTTACCATGACAAAAGAACCGCACTGCACACGCTGTCCAGCCGGATTTATACACGCACTGTGCTAGTCAGTGTTCGATGGTGCCGAGCAGACGTCGCTTGGAATGAGTAAGCCATCGTGCGCATGACGGACTGGACCATCGGCCCGTGCCAACTATCTGGGGCGCGACCACTGCGGTGCTGCTAAAGGAGAATTGTGGCTGACACAAGCCGTACACCCCGTCGACGTTCGGCAAAACGAACGACAAATACATCATCACAATCGAAGTCGAGGAACACTCGGGCATCACGAGCGGCCCATCCCGAGATGGTCACCGAATTAAGTGCCTTATCCGCCGGAACAAAAGCGGTCATTTCTTCACTCGACGAGCGTGACCTCGCCGCGAAAACACGTGTTCACCAGTTAGCGAAACTCATCGGGCATACGAGCAAAGAAGTCATTGCCCTTCTTGGTGCCGTCGGAATCAACGTCCGCAGTGCGCAATCGACCGTCACTCGTGAACAAGTGGCCGAATTCCGCGACCGCGTCCAAGCTGCAGACAAAGGCGGCTCTGACGACACCCGTGATGCCGAATCTCAGAACGCTGATACCGATAAGGAGCAGGCGGATAAGGCTGAGGCGAAGACGCCTGAGGGGGATAAGGCTGAGCCTGCCGACGTCGGCAAGTCTGAGGAAGATAAGTCCGAAGCAGAGGACGCTGATGCTGGGGAAGCCAACGTCGATGAGTCCGCGGTAGAAGAGACTGAGGCGGAAAAGACCGACGTCGATACGCCAGAAGCTGGCGAACCAAGCGCCGAAGAACTAGAAACTGGGAGCTCCGACACCGCTGAGGACCAGGAAGCGAATCATATTTCCATTCCGACTCCGATTTTCATGGCGCCCACGCCGGTCGCCACGAAGTCGACGGAATCCCGCGGTAAGTCAGGTGATTCTTCCACGTCCGATGACGAATCGTCAGAGGGCGCAGAGGACACGTCAGACGTCGACAATGAGGAGAATGACGACTCACCGTCATATCGACGCCGCCGGGGTCGCCGTGGCCGGGGCAAGAAGAACGTCGATGAGTCGCCGAAATCTCGTCACTCCAAAGATCACAATGAGGATGACACCTCGGAAGATGAGCGTGGTTCGTCGTCCAAGCGATCGAAGAAGAGCAGCGATAAGGGCAAATCGGGGGACAAGAAAGACCACAAACACGACTCAAATAAGCACGACTCCAACAAACGTAAGGACAAGAACAAGAAGGGGCGTTCCTCGGGCAACAACTCCTCGGGTAACGGTGATGGCTCCGGCGAGGGGAAACAGGAGTCGCCGAAGTCCGATGAGCCCACCAAGATCAAGGGCTCTACACGTGCTGCAGCCGCGCGGAAGCGTCGCGAAGAAAACAAGCGCGACAAACACCAGACCATCAGCACGGCTGAGTTCCAGGCGCGCCGGGACGCAGTTCACCGCCGGATGATTGTTCGCGATTCAGTACGATCCGATGGCTCCGGAAAAGTCACGCAAGTCGCCATCATGGAAGATGACCAGCTGGTCGAACACTTCGTGACGTCGGAACGCACGCGGACCCTCGTCGGCAATATTTACTTAGGGCGGGTCCAAAACGTCCTGGCCAGCATGGAGGCCGCGTTCGTCGATATCGGAACCGACCGCAACGGCGTGATCTACTCCGGAGACATTGATTGGCGGCACACTCGGCACACCGGCCGTCAGCGGAAGATCGAAAAAGCGCTCAAGCCGGGCGATCCGATTCTGGTTCAGGTCACGAAGGATTCCGTTGGTCACAAGGGGCCGCGGCTCACCAGCCACATTTCGTTGGCGGGTCGGTACCTGGTGTACGTACCCGAAGGGCGTGCGCACGGGGTGTCGCGCAAGCTCCCGGAGCCCGAGCGGAAGCGCTTGAAGAAAGCCGTTTCCGGTATTTTGCCTGATGAGGGAGGTGCGATTATCCGCACGGCCGCTGAGGGCGTCGATACCGAGGACATCGCTCGTGATGTTCGTCGCCAGCAGAATGTGTGGGACACGATCCTTGAGAAAGCTGACGAGCTCCGTACTCTGCCGGGCTCGCAGGCGTCCTCCGGGAAAGGTTCCGGGAAGAAGAATTCGAAGGGCGGCAAGAAGGGATCGAAGCCGCACTTTGATGGCCCGCAAACACTGCATGAAGAGCCGAACCTGCTGGTTAAGGTCGTGCGTGACCTCTTCAACGAAGACTTCGATGAGCTTATTGTCGACGGGGACCGCTCGTGGTCGATGGTGTCGTCGTACATCCACCGCATTGCGCCGGACCTGGAAGAGAAACTGTCGAAGTATGAGCGTCAGGACCACGAGGGGCAGGACGCTTTCGGCCACTGGGGCATTGATAAGCAACTGAAACAAGCGCTGGACCGCGTGGTGTTCCTGCCGTCCGGAGGCACGCTCGTTATCGAGAAGACCGAGGCGATGACGGTCATTGACGTCAACACCGGCCGTTTCACCGGCTCGAGCGGCAGCCTCGAGGAAACCGTGACCCGCAACAACCTCGAAGCGGCCGACGAGATCGTCCGTCAAATGCGGCTGCGTGATATCGGCGGCATGATCGTCGTCGACTTCATCGACATGGTGCTGGAAGAGAACCAGGAACTGGTGCTTCGCCGGCTCAGTGAAGCCCTGGCCAAGGACCGGACCCGCCACCAGCTGGGTGAAGTGACCTCCTTGGGCCTTGTTCAGATCACCCGTAAGCGGCTGGGCAAGGGCTTGGTCGAGACCTTCTCGACGCCATGTAGCGAGTGCCACGGCCGTGGCTTTATCGTCCACGACGATCCCATCCTGTTGAGCAGCACGGATGATGATGAATCCGATGATGATAGCGCGGCGCTTCAGGACAATGTCGACAATGACCTGCCCGAGTACTCGTTTGACGACGATACCGACGATCATGCGGACGATACGTCGAGTGATTCCAAGGATGACCGGTCTAAGGGTGACCGCTCTGGGGGTGGCCGTTCTAAGAAGGGCCATGCTGGAAAAGGCGAGTCTGGGAAACAGAGTCATTCTGGAAAACAGGGCGACTCTGACGAGACGACCACGCGTCGGCGCTCCATCGAGGAAATCGCTGCAGCTGCAGTAATTCTTGCGGACGACGAAGATCCCGATGAGCCTAGTGGCGCTGATTATCTCCCAGCGGCGCAAGACTCTCGGAGTGGTGGCGACGATGACTCCTCTGGCGACAAGGATGGGCGTCCCCGTCGCCGGCGGCGTCGTAAAGCAACACGCTCATCGCGTGCCCAGCGTGAGGAGCAGGTAAAGGCAGACCACGCAGAGTCCGATAGCGCGAAAGTGAACCAGCCGGAAAGTGCGACGAAGCATGACGAGGAAACTGCCCGCCATGCTGACGGCAACGCGGACAAGGGGAGCGGAGAGAAGACCACACGCGGTAAGAAGCAGCGTGGTCGTCGTCACGCGACCCGCCGGAGCGCATCGCAGGCTAAGAAGGCATCGTCGTCGCAATCGAAGTCTCGCAATAAGGATGCGTCCCAGGCGAAGGACGAGCACCAAAGTCAGGATGCGTCCCGAACCAAATCCCGCTCGAAGGATTCGGGAGAGTCATCGTCCCGGTCCCGAGACAAGAAATCCTCCTCAGCAGACACCTCGTCTCAGCACAAGGAAACGTATGAGGAGGCACAACGGCAGTTCGACCGGTCGCCACGGCGTCGGCGAGCTACTCGCGGAAACTCCCGGTCCGATGTACCGCCGGAAAAGGACAACTATCCAGACGGTACAACCGGTAAAACCGGTAAAACGGGACGTAACTCGTCGAACGCTCCAGACCAGAAGCAGTCGGATAAGTCATCGGCCGACAACCGGTCAGAGCGCTCCGACAAGCGGGAAACCGACTCGCACAGTGGGTCATCCGCGCGCAAGAATGGCCGTCGTCGTGCGCGGCGAAGAGCCTCCACAAAGAAGTGATCGGTAGCTCAAGATGCCCGGGAGTAAACGTCGATTCGTTTCACACTGGTAACAATGATATAGACGGTTTTGTTATCCATCGGTGACCGGGTAGTCTTGAGCAGTCGCTGTTCGCAGGCCGACTGTCTAGACCCGTGTGTGCTCATGATTGCGCCCGGGCAACCGTTCATGTCATATGCCGCGAACACGTTAATAGTCCAGTCAGGGTGATTAGCCCTGAGCCGAGCGAAAAATAAAAAGGGGTAGCCCTCTTATGTACGCGATCGTCAAGACCGGCGGAAAGCAGTACAAGGTTGCTGAAGGTGACCTCGTCAAGGTCGAGAAGATCGAGGGTGAGCCGGGTTCGTCCGTGGCTCTCTCCCCGGTTTTGCTCGTCGACGGTGCCTCAATCACCTCAGGTGATGATCTGTCCTCAGTGGCAGTGAACGCCGAGATCGTCGAGCACACCAAGGGCCCGAAGATCCGCAACATGCATTACAGGAACAAGACCGGATACAAGCGTCGCCACGGGCATCGCCAGCCGTTGACCGTTGTGAAGATCACCGGCATCAAGTAAGTCTCGCGGCCGCTGCGGGTTCATGACCCACAGCTGCCACGTGCCCGAGTTTTTCCAAGGAGGGAAATCAACCAATGGCACACAAGAAAGGTGCGGCCAGCTCAAACAACGGTCGCGATTCAGAGTCAAAGCGCCTCGGCGTGAAGCGCTTCGGTGGCCAGCAGGTCAAGGCGGGCGAGATTCTTGTTCGCCAGCGTGGTACCTCATTCCACCCCGGCGAGAACGTCGGCCGTGGTGGCGACGACACGCTCTTCGCCCTGAAAGCAGGTGCAGTTCAGTTCGCTCGCAAGCGTAACCGTCGCACCGTCAATATCGTCGAGAACGTCGAAGCTGAGCCCGCCAAGGCCTAGTTCGCCGTCTCCGCAGCTCCTCCGGCGTCTGATCGCCCGGGGGAGTTCTTTTTATATGTGGAATAATGACCTGGCAGGTATGCCAAGCATTCCCACCCCACCCCAACCCCAACGATGTTGAGGGAGAACTCGTGAGCCACCACAGCCGGAATAGCACCACAACCCCTCACAGCGAATCT
>NZ_JAUMTY010000101.1 GCF_030530965.1 Corynebacterium sp.
GGCCTCCTCCGCGAAGCGGGTTGGGAGAAACCATGGAACGCTTCACCTGTGTACGATCTTGCAGAGACGCTTGCTCGGTCGGCGAACAATGAACCGGTGACTCGGTGGCGGAGAAACCCCCAGAAACCATCAACGCCGACAACCCCCAACCACAAGAACTGAGAGACACTGAATGAGCGGATCCACCATTGTGGACATCGTCATTGTGCTCATCGCACTATCGGCGATGCATTCCGGATGGAGACAAGGCGGCGTATCCTCCATCGCCGCGGTCATAGGCGTTCTCATCGGCGGCATGGTCGGCATGTGGGCCGCCCCGTACGCGATGGCCCAGACCGACGACAACAACACGCGGTTCCTCTTCGCCCTCGGGATCGCGGTTCTCGCCGTCATCATTGGGTACGCGATAGGGTCCTCCATCGGCATTGCCCTGCGCAACATGATCCGCACCCGGGCCGTGTACAAGGCCGACGCGGCCGTCGGGGCCGTTGTGCAGGTGTTCACCGCGATCGTCGTTGTGTGGATGATTGCCGTGCCCGTGGTGTCCGTGTCCACGGGGGACTTCTCCAAAGCGCTCCGCAACTCGAAGGTTTTGGGAGCGGTGGACTCCCTGGCCCCGCAGCAGGTGAACAACTGGGGCAGCCGGGTTGGCATGTTCCTCAACCAGAACGGCATGCCGACGCTGACCGACCCGTTCGGTGAACTCCCGAATAAGGATGTTCCCGCGCCGGCGGATTCCGTCTTGTCCACCCAGCGCTTGAACGAGATTCGGCCGTCCGTTGTTCAGGTCTTATCGACGGCACAGCAGTGCCGAAAGATGCTGGAAGGCAGTGGTTTTGTGATCGCTCCGGACACCGTGGTGACCAATGCCCACGTGGTGGCCGGATCGAATGAGGTCAAGCTGCGGACAGTCAACGGTGAGGATGTTGCCACCGTCACGTACTTCAACCCCGACAAGGACATCGCGGTGCTGCACGCCGTGGACCTGGGCTTGAGCCCCTTGGAGTTGGATGATGTGCCGGCGACGACGGGGTCCGATGCGGCAGTGCTCGGGTACCCCTTGGGTGGGCCGTTCGATGTGGAAAACGCGCGCGTTCGTGACCGCTTGACCATCGACGGGCCGAATATTTACTCCACCGACCGCGTCCAGCGCGAGGCCTATACGCTGCGTGGATTGGTCCGCGAGGGTAACTCCGGCGGGCCTGTTGTCGATGGCGACGGTGAAGTCCTCGGGCTTATCTTCGGCGCCGGGGTGGATGACCAAGACACGGGCTACGCGCTGACCAACCACGAGATCATGGAATCGCTGGGATCGGTGGAGAACGTCCAGAATTTGCGGTCCGCGGTGGACACGAAGTCGTGCGTGGCTAAGTAAGGGCGCCGACGACGGGCGCGTGGGAGCGCGTCGGCGGTTACGCTTCCTCCACGGCCAGCACAGCATCGCGCACCGCGTGGGGCGCCTCCATGTGAACATAATGTCCCGCGCCGGGAACCACAGTGACGTGGTCGGCGTCGGCAATAGTTTCGCGAGCCGTCTTTGACGCCGTAATTAGAGGGTCCTCGGCACCGTGGAGAACCCGCACAGCCGGGGGCGTCGAGCACTCAATTTCATTCCAGCCGGACCAATCGGCCAGCACGGTTTGCGCTGTTCCGCGGGGCATTGTCGCTACCGCGGCCTTCCGGTGGCGCAGGCACGCGTAATAGGCGACGCGCTCAACGCCCA
>NZ_JAUMTY010000039.1:0-8341 GCF_030530965.1 Corynebacterium sp.
GCAGCCATAACCAATTAGAATTAAACCAGTCCAACTTTCAGGGGCCAGTTCAAAATGCGAGGGTATATGCCAGAAAAATGGCCGAAAATCGGCCATATACCTCCGCAGTTTTCTGAACCTGGCATATGCCCCCACAAAATTCAGGCACCGAGCCGGTCTTGGGCGGAATAGCGCACTACGTACACCCCACACACAGCACACCACTGAACGAGGTGTCGCAACACCAGCCTCGCACCAACTACTACATCACACGGAGACCACATCACCCCAGGTCAAACAGACAAAATACCCGGGAATGACGCGATCAAAGCCGTGCATCTCGCCCACAATTCCAGCCACCACACACAGGGCCCAAAACCCCACATGTTTTATTTCCGGCTTGTTACTAGCGCACACTCCTTCAGCACAAATGCCAAGAAATATTAAGTTATTGTTTCCGATACTAAGAATTATTCCGGGGAGGTCTAGCGTAACGAACAATTGATTGTTCACACGAAGGGAGACCGAGATGGCATCGCCTGAGGTCACACCAAAAATGTCGGGATTCGCTCGCGGCACCAAAAGCACCACCCCCACCACACGCCAAGACCACTCTCTACACCGAGGCGTCGGCAGTATTGGCCTGCTGTTCGCCAGCGTTGGATCCATCATCGGCTCCGGATGGTTGTTCGGATCAATGGTCGCTGCTCAAGCGGCTGGCCCGTCGGCAATAATCTCGTGGTCACTAGGCGGGATCATGATCCTGTTCATTGCACTCTGCTACGCGGAGCTTGGCACCATGTTCCCTCTTTCGGGCGGGGTCGTGCGCTACCCGCACGTCGTGTTCGGCGGGTTCGCGTCATACATGACCGGGTGGATCAACTGGATTGCGGCGCTCGCGCTCCCTCCGATCGAGGTCATGGGCGCGCTCACCTACGCCACGAAATACGGCCCGTTCACGCACGAACATGTGGTCAGCGGACAGACTGTTCACACGCTCACGCCGTTGGGCATTGCGCTCGCGGTCCTGCTCATGGCGGTTTTCGTCGTCATCAATTACTTCGGAATCCGTTGGTTTAGTCGTATCAATAACGTACTTGTGTGGTGGAAACTCGGGATCATTACTTTGGTCGTTGTTTCCTTTGTTGCCCTAGGTTTTCACGGCAGCAACTTCACCGCGGGAGAAGGCTTCTTCTCCCACGGATGGCATGGAGTCTTCACCGCCATCGCAACGTCCGGAATCGTCTTTTCTTTTCTCGGTTTTCGGCAAGGCATCGAATTGGCCGGCGAAACGAGCAATCCGCGCCGAAATGTTCCCCTGGCCGTCGTCGGCTCTGTCCTTATCTGTATTTTGATTTACGTTGCGCTTCAGACAGCTTTTCTAGGCGTTCTTCCGCATAGTGTGATCGCGAATATGGGCGGGCACTGGTCCAGCCTCAACTTCAGCGACTCATTCGGCCCACTCGCCGCAGTGTCGACGATGCTCGGGGCGGGCTGGCTCGCCGTCCTCCTCTACATCGACGCGATCGTGTCGCCCGCCGACACCGGGCTGATCTACGTCACGACCACCGCCCGCATCTCGCACGGCATGGCGCGAAACGGCAACGCCCCAGCTAAACTCGCCACAACGAACCGTCACGGAGCACCCGTCGTCTCGATGATCGTCGCTTTTGTCGTCGGGCTCGTGCTCTTCCTCCCGTTCCCGTCGTGGCAGCAAATGGCCGGGTTTATTTCGTCGGCAACCGTCCTATCCTTTGCTTCGGGTCCGCTAACAATGGCGGCGCTGCGCAGCCGACTCCCCCACCACCAGCGCACATTCAAAGCGCCGTTCGGGCATCTGCTGCCCATGCTGGGGTTCATGTCGTCGAACCTGCTGGTGTACTGGACCGGGTGGACTACCGACCTCAAACTCTTCATCGCGATGGGGCTGGGGCTGGTGCTGCTCGCGGTCAACAAAGCGTTCAGCCGGCACGAGGCGATGAACCGCTACAACATGGCGTTCCGCGCGGGCTTCTGGTACATCCCGTGGCTCACCGGGCTCGCGATCATTTCGTACCTCGGGGACTACGACGGCGGGATCGGGCTGCTTCACTTCGACACCGCCGTGCCCGTGATCGTGGTGTTCTCACTGGCGATTTATTGGATGGCGGTTCACTTCTCGTTCCCGGCCAAGAGGGTTGAATTTCTTGCCGACGCTATTACGCGGGAAGCCCGTGGCGACGCGGCGGCAGAGGACGCGGAGGATGCGGCGACGGCGGACGCTGAGGCTGGGGAGCCAGGTGAGCCCGAGGAAGATGCTGCCCTTGCTCCGGTGAAGGCTTAGGTTGCCTGGGTAAAGGCTTAGGTTGCCTGAGTGGCGCGGGGTTGGGGTCGAGTGCGGGCCCGGCGCCGGCACTAGCCAAAAACTGCTGGGGTATGTGCGCCACTACTGAGAAAAGTGCGGGGCGATATGCCAGAAAAATGGGCGAAAATCGACCATATAACCCCGCAGTTTTGAACTGGCCCCCATATCGCCCCGCAGTTTTCGGACACCAATCCGTTCCAAACCAGCAAAATCGCCCAACCGCACCCCCACGAAACAAAACCCCCACGCCCACGTGACCGACACACCTCAACGCTCTACTGTGATAAGTATGCATTCAACGAAACTTGTGGTGATAGGCCTAGGCCACGTGGGCTCGTCCGTGGTCACCTTTGCGATGGCGTCGGGGTTGTACTCCGAGATCGCCGTTATTGACACGAAGGAGGGGCTGGCTCTCGGCGAGGGGCTCGACCACTCCCAGTCAACCGGCGTTCCCGGGACAACAAATACGTACATTCATGAGGGCACTTACGACGACACCCGCGACGCCGACGTGATCATTTGCGCAGCTGGGGCGTCGATTGTTCCTGACCCGGACCGCCCGGATTACGTCCCTCCCCGTTCGCTCCTGGCCAAGGTGGGGGCCCGGGCCGCTCGCGACGTCATGAAGAATGTGTCGGAGCGCACCAAGGACCCGGTCATCATTTTCATCACGAATCCTTTGGATGCCGTGGTTCATATCGCGTCGACGGAATTCGATTACCCGGCGTCGAAAGTGTTAGGTACCGGAACCATGCTCGACTCGGCGCGGCTGCGCTGGGCGGTGGCGCAGGAGCTCGGCATTGATCCGAAGTCGGTGACTGGCTACATGATGGGCGAGCACGGCACGACCGCGGTGCCGATCCTGTCGAACCTCAATGTGCAGGGCGTTTCCTGGTCTGAGCTGGAGCGTTGGAGCGGCAAGGATCTGCCATCGCGCGACGACATTAAGCAGCGGGTCGTTGATTCGGCTTACGACGTTTTCTTTGCGAAGGGATGGACCGACGCGGGTGTGGCCCGCTCCGCCAACGTGCTGGCCAGGTCGGTTCTTCTGAACGAGCGCTCCGTCCACCCGGTCTGCTCGCGCCTCGATGGCGAGTATGGCCTCGGCGATATCTCCATGTCGGTGCCCGCGGTGTTGGGTTCCGAGGGGCTGATTCGTCGACTTCCTCCAATTGTCGACGCCTGGGAGCAGGAGAAATTAGAGGAGTCGGCTGATTCTATCCGCGCCGTGTATGCCGAGGCGACCAGCGAGAGCGACGAGGGTGGCGAAACGAGCGCGACCAGCGAGGAGGCCTAGTGAGCGTCTATCTCACCGGCAAGCGCCTCATGGACATGAACGCCGCGCAGGTCCATGAGCTGTACAAACTCCGCGTCGATGTTTTTGTCCACGAGCAGGAAAGCCCCTACAAAGAGATCGACGACACCGACATCCACCCCGGGACTCAGCACCTTCTTGCGTATGACACCGAGGGCGGCGTGCGCCTGGTCGGAACGGCCCGCGTTTTCGGGAAGCCCGACGAAGGCCAGCACATCGGCCGCGTTTGCGTGGCTAAGGATGCGCGCGGGCACGGGATCGCGACACAGCTGGTGAAGAAGGCCCTCGAGGTATGTACCGAGCGGGCGGCGGGGATCGACCCCAACAAGGGCGCGCTGATCGAGGTCGACGCCCAGTCCCACCTCGTCGATTGGTACGCGCGCTTCGGCTTCGTGGTTGATGGCGAGGAATTCGAGGAAGCCGGGCGTCCGCATAAGCACATGAGCATGCGGATTTAGGTCATCGGTTGCCGACGATTGCCGATGGTTTTTCGGCGGCGACGATTGCCGGCGGCGCACGCTAGCGCCCGTGGCGGGACGGCGCACGTCGCCCCACACGCCACTGATCTGCAGCCACACAGCGTACCGTGTACAACGGAAATATGAACGCTACCGATATTTTCGTTGATTTCGCCTCACGACCCATCGACGCCGCGAAGGGCCTCCCCGACCTCACCCCAGCCCAGCTCAACGCTCACCCCGGCGGCCACGACAATTCCATCGCGTGGCTCCTCTGGCACGCTGGCCGGGAGGTCGATATGCAGTTATCGCAGCTCAACGGCTCCGAGCAGATCTGGACCACCCAAGGTTTCAAGGAGCGTTTCGCCCTCGACAACGGCGATTCGCTCGGCTACGGGCACTCGGCCGAAGAAGCGCGGTCCATCGTCGTTAATGATCAAGAACTGCTCGTGTCCTATGTCACTGAGACTTTGAACGCGCTCATCGCGTACGCGAAGTCGGGCGTTGATTGGGACGAGGTGATCGACCGCGATTGGACGCCCGAGGTCACGCGCGGTGTGCGGATGGTGTCGATTGTCGACGACGCTGCTCAGCACGTCGGGCAGGCGGCGTACATCGCGGGGATGCCGGAGCTGTAAAAGCTCTGGTCAGAGGGCTTTCGTGGCGGGCGCCAGGACCAGGACCGGGCGCGGGGGCTGATTAGCGATGCTCCCAAAAGTGATCCAACGGCGCATTCCCGTTCACGTGAGCCGGCTCGGGCGTACCGCTGCTATCCCTGTTGCGGTGAAGCCCGATCGCGAAGTCAAGGGTGTCCGCCGCAAGTAATGCCCGGCGCGTCCAGGTCGCTGCATCGTGGACTGTGGCTCGCCAATCGCAGGCGGATACGTCGGGGTGCGAATCGGGATCCGGCGAAGTGTCGGCCTGATGAACCCGGCGAGCCGCGAACGTGGCCAGGGCCGAACTAAACGTGCAGCCTGTCCCGTGCGTGTTCGTGGTCGCCACCCTGTCGTGGCTGAGCAACGCTGTCTGCTCGCGATCAGCAACAACCTCGGTGACCTTCGGGCCATCATCGCCGAAGCCATTATCGGGACCGCCGGTGACCACAATGACCGTCCCCAAAGCCTCCGCAATTGACGACGTCAGGGATTCGCCATCTTCAGTGGTTTCCTGATCATTGCCGACGTTTTCATTGCCGACGTTGGTGCCGCCGGGGCCAACATTTTCTTCGCTATGGCTTCCCCCCGCAGCGGACACACTCGCGTTACCGCTATCCGAACCCTGAGAATCAATAGCGTCAAGGTGCTTCCGCAGCGTCGCGGGCACCGCTATCCCCGCCATGTCGCACAGCCCGACGAGCTCGCGCCCGTTAGGAGTCAACGCGTCCGCACGTCGGGCGAGGTCCACAAAACCGCTGGTCGCCGTCGTTTCGTCGTCGACAAGCGAGCTGCCACTGGAGGCCACCATCACCGGATCCCACACCACCGGTCCAGCAAACGATAGCGCGGTGAGCTCCGCGACGGTGGCGTCGGCAATGGCAGAACTGCCCACCATCCCGATTTTGATTGCGTCGATCGGGTAATCGTCGGCTACTGATCGAATTTGTTGGGCGACGAAGCCGGGGCTCATGTATTCGGCGGCGTCGACGCCTCGTGTGTTTTGCGCGGTCACGGCGGTGATCGCGACGCAGCCGTAGCCGCCCAGTGCGGAGATGGTTTTGAGGTCGGCTTGGATGCCGGCGCCGCCGGATGAGTCGGAGCCGGCGATGGTCAGGACGACGGGTATGGGCGAGGGGCGGGCGGATTGGGCACGAGCAGGTGATGGCGAGGAAGAGGTCATGTTTCCACACTAAGCGCGCGGGTTACCCGACAACAGGTTTCACAAATAAATTCACACATATTCACCCACGAACGCCTGCGATGACCGCTACGAAAACCATGACAAATGGCACTGTTCCGCGCCGTCGACGTCGGCTGTACTTGGTTTATGACCAGTTCACGCACCGCCATCGAAGTCCAGGACGTCACTCGCAGGTTCGGGAAAACCACCGCGGTCGACGGCGTCTCATTGTCGGTTGATGCCGGCGAAGTCATTGCCATACTCGGACCCAACGGCGCTGGTAAATCCACACTTCTTGACCTCGTCCTGGGTCTCTCCCAGCCCGACACCGGCACGATCTCCGTGTACGGCCACACCCCGGCGAGCGCAGTGCGCGCCGGAATCGTCGGTGCCGCGCTTCAAGACGGCGGCCTGCCCAGCACCATGACCGTCGAGAGAATGGTGCGAACCCTCACCTCCGTTCACCCGCAACGCCTGAGCCCCAGCGCGGTCCTGCGCGACCCCTCCCTCAACCGGCTGAGGAAACGCAAAATCGGGAAGCTCTCCGGGGGTCAGCGCCAACGGCTACGGCTGGCTCTAGCCACCATGTCGGACCCGCAGGTTCTCATTCTCGACGAGCCCAGCTCCGGGCTAGATGTCACAACACGCTCTGAGCTGTGGAGCGGCATCCAATCCATGGCCGACGACGGCATCACCGTGCTCTTCGCCACGCATTACCTCACGGAGGCGGAACGATATGCCGACCGGGTTATCGTCCTGAACACTGGAAAAATTGTTGCCGACGGGACACCCGAGCAGCTGACCTCGCGCTATCCAACAATTATCCGAGCTTCGTTGCCCATTGCCGACGACGAAGGCGTGCGGAATAGTTCTGCGCCCGGCGCAGCGGAACCCGGCGCGGCTTCACGCGCCGACGCTCGTATTAAAGCGTGCCTCTCTGCAACCGACACCTATGAGCGGCACGGCGACGAAGTCATCATCCACACGACCAACCCTGACCAGGTTTTACTCCACACGCTGCAGCAGAAATTACTCATTCGCCCCACTGTGAATCGCGCCGCGCTCGACGATGCGTTCACTGAACTTACGCGGTGAAGGCACAGCCCCTACCCCCACACCCCAACCCAGGAGTTACAGATGAATTCCATACGCCCAGCATCAACCACACCACTACAGAGCACACGCCCTCACCCCCACTCACCACAACGCTCCAAAAACACAGCAACGCCCCGAAGGCGTTCAGGTTTCACGTCGACAATGTTGTACAGCTGGCACTATTTCACGGAGCTGCTTCGTCGGCCAGAAACGCTTGTTTTCTGCCTAATTCTGCCCACAGCCTTGTACCTGATGTTCGGGACGGCCACGGAGAACTCAGACTCCGCACTCAGGGAGGGCAACGTGGCGGCGTTCATCATGACGGGGATGGGGCTCTATGGATCCGCCATCGCCATGACCTCGATCTCTGGTAGCGCGGCGCAGGCTCGGCAGGAGGGATGGAACCGGCAACTCCACCTCGCGGGGCTCACTACGACGCAGTCCGTGGCTGGGACGATTATCGCTATGGTCGCGTTCGCGGCTCTCCCCATCGTGGTGACGTTCACCACCGCAGTCGCAACGGGTTCCCAGTTCGACCATGTATGGCAGTGGGTAGCAACAGGTGTGCTGAGCTGGCTCGTTACTCTCCCATTCGCCGTTTACGGGCTCGCCGCTGCCCTCTGGCTACGCACGGAAACAGCCACGGGCATCTCGTCAGGATCACTGGTCATTCTGGCGTTTTTCGGTGGAGTATTCATGCCCCTGCAGGGAACGCTCTTCGATATTTCGCGTTTCACACCGTTCTACGGGCCAATCACCATCGCGCACTGGCCGCAGATGGCAGGCGATCAATTCGGTAACAACGGCAACCTCGTCATGACTGAATCTCCGGTTTTCGCGCTCTCCGTTACACTCATGTGGACCGCGATCTTCGCCCTCCTGTGCGTCGCAGGGGCACGAAGAGCCATCAAGAAATAAACGCCGAAAGCGTGGCCTCACCACCACATCCACACGGAGACAGCAACCATGGCCCGACCACACCCCCGCACCTGGAGGAACACCGAGCTCCTGTATCCGGCCGTGTGGCTCATCTATCTGGCGTTCCCTCTTGGGACATGTCTCACCGCCGACGTCGGCATATTTGCTCGGATCATCGCGTCAATACTGGTTATCGCCTTCGGTGGGATATACCTCAGCGTCTACCGGTATGCGCACAAATTCGAGGACAACAAGGCGCTCAAACTATGGGGTGTCACGGGGATCCTTATTGCCATAGGTGCGGTAAATTACCCCATCACTGGCCTATCTTCCGTGTGTTTCATTCCATATATCTGTGCGCTGTGGGTCTTTATCCGATCCGGTCGGCAAGGGATC
>NZ_JAUMTY010000039.1:8441-20449 GCF_030530965.1 Corynebacterium sp.
CATTCCATATATCTGTGCGCTGTGGGTCTTTATCCGATCCGGTCGGCAAGGGATCATAACGGGGATTCTCGTATCGACGATTCTCGTCATCTGCGTCCTTTTCGCATCCCCGCAGCTTCACGGTCAAACATTGCCTATCGTCCTTGCCGTCGGAGTGGGTGTCGCGATAGTCATTGGAGTAGGCGTCGCCCACGCCGACGAAGAACGACGCCGGGAACTCGAGCGCCAGCTGGACCGCGCGCACCAACGCGAGGCCTATGCCACCGCCATGCATGATGTGTTGAGCCACAGCCTCACCGTCATTGCAGTCAAAGCGCAGCTCGCGTCGCGTCTCCTCGATGCCGAAGCGGACAAGGCCCGCAAAGGTACAAACCGCAAGGATAAAGCTCGCGGCGAAATCGACGACATCTACGAACTATCCCACTCCGCACTCAATGACATGCGATCCGCGCTTGACGAGCTAGCTCCGCCGTCGTTAACGGAAACTGTTGAGGAAGCGCAGGCAGTGTGCACCTCCGCGGGGATTTCCCTCAGCGCACACATCGACGACGAACTTCCGCCTGCCACCGCTGCTCTCTACGCAGCAATAGTGAAGGAAGCGACAACAAATATTCTTCGGCACTCCGAGGCACAATCCGCATCCATCACCGCAACGTCCGCCAGACTCATTATTGCCGACGACGGACGTGGCTTTGACCAGGAGGAACGCCCCAATACCAATGTGCTAAACGACGCGGAGGACGGCGGCCGGCAACAAGGGTTAGAGAGTGTGAAACAACACGGGCTGGAGGGCATGAAACGTCGCGCCCACAATATCGGCGCGTCGTTCTCGATTCGCTCAACGCCGGGTGAGGGGACGACAGTCACCGTCGAGACCGCACGGCGAAAGACCACTCCACGAAGGGCCACGCCAAAGGAGACAACGACGCAGGAGAAAGAGTCATGAGCACCGACAAAGCCGACGGAAGCGTCATCCGCGTCTTCATCGTGGACGATCAATCTCTCATCCTGAGTGCCCTCGAGTCGCTCCTCGCTCTGGAGCGTGATATCGACGTCGTCGGGACCGCAACAGACGCACATGACCTCACACATCGCATCGCTGACAGCCACGCCGACGTCGCCCTCATCGACATCGAAATGCCTGGTATCGACGGTATTCAGGCGACCGCGGATCTCACCGAGCACAGCCAGTGCCGGGTCATTATCGTCACTACCTTCGGCCGGCCCGGATACCTGCAGCGGGCACTCGACGCGGGCGCGCGTGGTTTCGTCGTCAAGGATTCACCTGTTGAAACATTGACCAGTGCGATCCGGGACGTCTATGCAGGCGAAACCATCATTCCGCTGCAGCTTCATGACAAAGTACGCGCCACCGGGGACAATCCGCTCACCGCACGCGAACGCGATGTACTCCGCGAGGCGCTCTCGGGAGCGACGATCGCGAGTATAGCGTCGACGCTGTTCCTCTCCCCTGGCACCGTTCGCAATCACATATCCCGAGCGATCGCGAAAACTAACACCACCACCCGCGCCGAAGCAGCGACCGTCGCACGCGACGCCGGCTGGTTGTGAGCTCCGGCATCGGCGCGCAATTCCATCCGCGCACCGCCACCGCACCCACTTACCCCCGGTTGCAACATTTTGTCGCGAACGTTCTGCCTACTCCACCCACCTGACATACACTGAGCCACGACCCCACGGGAGCCCATGGCACGGGCTGAGAGGGAGCTGACGCCGCTCCGACCGTCCGAACCTGTCCGGATCATGCCGGCGAAGGAAGAGAGGACCTTAGGCATGTCTGCACCCACCGATTCATCACCGCGCCCACACACCGTTCACGGCGAAAACCATCCCAAGCACCACGAGAAATTCGTCGAAAAAGACGGACTTCGCGTGCCATATACCGAAGTCACCCTCGACGATTCACCCACTGGCCCCAACGAGCCCGCCCGCATCTACCGCACGATGGGACCAGACGTCGACCCGACTCGCGGGCTCCCCGGACTGCGAACACCCTGGATAGCCGACCGCGACGACACCACCACCTACGAAGCACGCGGCAAGAAACTCGAAGACGACGGACGTTCCGCCGTCAAACGCGGGGCGTCGTCGCAGGAATGGCACGGCACCACGCGCCGACCCGTCCGTGCGAAAAGCGGCCACCGCGTCACACAGATGCACTACGCCCGACGCGGCATCATCACGCCCGAAATGAAGTACGTCGCGCTGCGGGAAAACTGCTCCCCCGAGCTTGTTCGGGACGAGGTCGCAGCAGGTCGCGCTATCATCCCCGCCAACGTTAACCATCCCGAGTCCGAGCCGATGATCATCGGACGTCGGTTCTTGACCAAAGTCAACGCCAATATCGGGAACTCCGCGGTGACGTCGTCGATCAATGAAGAAGTCGAGAAGCTACGGTGGGCTACGAAGTGGGGAGCCGACACCGTGATGGATCTCTCGACCGGCGACGATATCCACACCACGCGCGAGTGGATTATCCGGAACTCGCCCGTGCCGATCGGGACCGTGCCTATCTATCAGGCGCTGGAGAAGGTCAATGGTGAAGCCAACGCGCTGACCTGGGAAATCTTCCGCGATACGGTGATTGAGCAGGCCGAACAGGGCGTCGACTACATGACCATTCACGCCGGGGTGCTGCTGCCCTATGTGCCACTCACGGCGGATCGCGTCACCGGCATCGTGTCCCGCGGCGGCTCCATCATGGCCGGCTGGTGCCTGGCACACCACAAGGAAAGCTTCCTCTACGAGCACTACGACGAGCTCTGCGAAATTTTCTCCCACTACGATGTCGCATTTTCTCTTGGCGACGGCCTGCGTCCGGGGTCCATTGCCGACGCGAACGACAAGGCGCAATTCGCTGAGCTGCGTACACTCGCCGAGCTGACGCGGCGGGCCTGGGACTACGACGTTCAGGTCATGGTTGAGGGCCCAGGACACATTCCGCTGAACCTCGTCGAGCAGAACATCCGCGTTGAACAGGACTGGTGTCACGGGGCTCCGTTCTACACACTGGGGCCACTCGTGACCGACATTGCGCCTGGTTATGACCACATTACGTCCGCTATCGGTGCGGCCACTATTGCGATGGGCGGAACGGCCATGCTGTGCTATGTCACGCCGAAAGAGCACCTGGGGCTGCCCAACCGTGACGACGTCAAGACGGGCGTCATTACGTATAAGATTGCGGCCCACTCGGCGGATGTGGCCAAGGGGCATCCCGGTGCGCAGGCCTGGGACGATGCCATGAGTAAGGCGCGGTTTGAGTTCCGGTGGAACGATCAGTTCGCGCTCTCGCTCGACCCCGACACCGCGCAGGCCTACCACGACGAAACATTGCCGGCCGAACCAGCGAAGACCGCCCATTTCTGTTCCATGTGCGGGCCGAAGTTCTGCTCTATGCGGATTAGCCAAGATATTCGCGACGCTTATGGCGAGACGATGCTCGGCATGCCTGAGGTTGGTGACCCGATGGGTGATCTGACGGGTGATCCGGTAGGTGACCGGGCGGATGTGGTAGCGGGCATGGCGAAGATGGCTGAGGAGTTCCGCGCTCACGGATCCGAGCTCTACATGCAAGAATCCAAAGCGAAAGACACTGCTGAGGACATCGACCACGATCTCGCGAACATGGGTGCACGACGGATACAACGATAGGAAACACATGGCCCCCACCGACACGGATTTCCGCCTTTACCTGGTCACGTCTGGGACGGACCGGCACACCGTTGACACCGCAGCCCAGGTCGCGGCGGCTGGGGCCGGCGTAGTCCAGGTGCGCGCGAAGGACCTTTCCACGCGGGACCTGCTCAGCCTTGTGACGGAATGTGCCACAGCTGTTCACCGGGCAAATCCCCACACGAAAGTCGTCGTCGATGACCGTGCCGACGTGGCCTACGCTGCTCGACGCGCCGGGGTCCCTGTCAATGGCGTTCACCTGGGACAAGATGATCTTCCCCCGGATGCGGCCCGCGACATGCTCGGGCCGGATGCTCTCATCGGACTGACGACCGGAACGCTACCGCTTGTCGAGGCCGCGGAACAGTTTCACCGCTCGCATCCAGGGGTTATTGACTACATCGGTGCGGGGCCTTTCCGTCCGACGCCGACGAAGAATTCGGGCCGCGCGCCTATTGGTGTTGACGGTTATCGGCCACTCGTGGCGGCAACATCCTTGCCCATTGTCGCCATCGGGGACGTGACACCCGACGACGTTGCGGCGCTGAGCGCTACTGGTATCGCCGGGTGCGCAATGGTGCGAGCACTGATGCACGCTGATAATCCCGGCGAGTTAGCCCGACGTGCGTTGGACAGCTTCCGTAGCGTGTGACCGCGGAAATGGGTCGATTTAGCTGCTACCGGGGTGTTTTAGGCCCCTAGTTGCGCCCCTCGTCGGAACTGGTCATTGGCCATCATTGTCCAGGTGTTGTTTCATCACATCTATTTGTGAAATGACTTCATTATCGGTGGGGCCGTTATTCGAGCGGAAAGCAGAAAGCACCTGATCAGTGTCAAAATTCGCTTGCTGCCCATTATGGGAAGCACTGCCCAAATAAATATATGACAGCGACTGATTGATGTCCCTGAATATTGTTTCCTTGTCAAGTGAACTAGGTGCTACTACATGACGTTGGTCCTGTAAGCCCACAGATAAAACATTATCGTGTTTCACATCGAACACGGAGTTCACCATTACAAATTTACGAGGAAGATCGTCCCGGTATGACGTTTCTTGGTATATAGCATCCAGAGTTGCCGCCATGGGCTTAAGGTAACCGGAATTTGGTGCCGAACCACACACTTCAATCGCGAATTTTTCGGATGTTGAACACGATGAAAAACCATATTCTTCATCCCAAGCACGATCGACGCTCGTGGAAGAGCCCACAGGAACTGATATAAAGAAGACCACACCGATAAATAAACATAGTGGTGCTATCCAGATGCCTCTGAACAGAAAACCTATAACGGTGCCAATCACGCAGGACACCAGTAAGAACCCAACAATCATCAAGAAGGTTGGGGTACCCGCCCAGAGTTGCCTAAAAGTAACGCTATAGGAAACCCCGGATAGAATGGCACCAACAAAAGAAATCGCTATTAACACTAAGGCGAGAATGACGAGGGGGATAAACGTGCTTAACGCGGATATGCGAAAAGCGCTAACTAACCTCTCTATACGACTTCTGGGGGACGTATCCTCCCAGTCAGTATTTCCACTTCGCCACCGTGCCTGACTAGATATCACGCTGGCGCATAGAGTCGCCGGAGAGAAAAAGAGTATTAAGACGGTTAGCGCTTGCACCATCAAGAGTTGTGGACTACCCAGCCATGACGATGCACTCGCCAGGGGAGCGACAACCGAAAAGATGATAAGAATCAGCGCAATCGGAATTGCGTATGACGCTCTCAGTTTTCCTTTCAGCACTATCGAGGAGTAATTCTTGGTGCTGCGGAAACCCGTTAGGGAACGAGATTCCTTGTCTTTTCGCCTCTTCGACCATCCTTGAACATAGATGACAGACCCCAGGGCCCATATCACGATAACGAGGAGCGCACTGAGGTTCGGCTGTCCACCAGGCATAACAAAACTGCACGGTGCACGCAGAGCACCCCAGAGACCGTGCCCGATAGACGGCTCTAATGGCCAACTAAACGTGAGAGACCCAAGAACCGCGAATACTGGAGCTACCCAGATAAACGTCTTTTTCAGGACGTAGGTTGATACTAACCCCAGGCCAATAAGGCCAATGTCGTTCCTTATGACCGTAAGAGAACCATAGTCTGAGAAATCTCCCCAAAAACACAGCAACCCTACTAGAGCAGCCCATACTGTTACCAGGGCCAGGAGTATGAGCCGTCTATTTTTAATGGGCCGCGGGGAGACACGATCAAAGTCATCCTCATGAATGAATACAAAGAGGAGTGGAATCGATGTCAGAGCCGAAACCCACACGGTGTCGATATCGACAGAATTTCCGTTCTGCTCTAGCAATATCCACGTGGCGGATTTTACAAGAAGTGAAAGTATAAGGGACGTCAGACAGAAATAATGAACTCTATTATGACGTAGCCACAGACCTGTTCCAGAATTCATGATTCCAGCAGATCTAGATACATCGTGTTGAGTTTGTTGATGTCTCTTCCTGCTCCGAATTTTTCCCATGGCCCCGAGTATTCTTTTACCCCGTTTTTCATAATCGTCAGGGTATCTGCATTTTCAATGACGTCTTCGACTATGTGTGTCGAAATAATTACTGTAGAGGACTCCGACGAGTGATGAAGTATTCTCTTACACGCTGCCCGTTGCGATAAATCGAGCCCTGCCGTTGGTTCGTCGAGCAGGATTACCGGTGGCGATGAAACGAGGGCAGATGATATTCCAACCCTTCGTCGCATACCACCAGACAAATGTTTGATAAGTGAATCGGCTTTATCCGCCAGACCTGCGAGTTCTATCAGCCTATCGACCTCATGGGGGACCTTATGCTGCGGGACTTTCCTCAGCCAACACATGTACGCAAGGTGTTCCCGCACGGTAAAGCGTGATTTTTCGAGATTGTCCTGAGGGAGGTAGCCGACCAAACCACTACGTGGATCATTAACCCGGCCATCTATATACACACTGCCACTGCTCGGCTGGGTAAGCCCGGCTATTGCCCTGAGCAGAGATGATTTCCCTGCACCATTGGGGCCAAGTAATGCATGAAATCCGGTATCGACATTTAAGCTGATGTGATCAACCGCGATATGCGAGCCGTATTTCACAGTTAATTGGTCGGTTGTAAGTTTCAACCAGATTTCCTCCTCAGCTATTTTAGCCAGGCTACCCTACAAAAGTCAGTGACATTTAGCGTAGAGCTTTTTACTTCGCTTCGGAAGTCTAACCTCAGAGCGCGACTCCTACTGCTGTTCCCAATAGAAAACTTGCTCGTCATCGACGGTCACCACGGCACGATCCGGGTCCCGGCTAATCATCGTCCGCAAAGTCTGATTCTGCCCCGTCACAGCAAACGTGATCGTGTGATCTTCAACGTTTTCTACAACAAGATCTCCACGCGCGATCCACGGATGGTCCCTACGGATCCCGATCAGACGTTGATAAATCTCATGCAGCCATTCCCCCGTCGGCAATAAATCTGCTGGGGAATCCGGGAGTGGCGGTCGAATGTCGGCGTCGGCATACAAGCCATCCTGCTTTTCACCCCGAAACCCCTGCTCATCGCCATAATAAATGCTCGGCATACCGGGCAGCGTCAACTGCGCGACGGCAGCGAGCACCGCGCCATTATCCCCCACCACCGAAGCAATGCGCGACACATCGTGATTGCCAATGAACGTCAACGGAAGGATCGGCCGCTTGTCGGGCTGATTATTGGCGACGGCCGCGCCCTGCTCCACAAAGGTCTGGTGGCGGCCGAGCGCGTGGTCCAGCTCCCACATGTTCGCGTTCTTAATGCTGCTCCAGATGGCCTGCCACACCTCATACTGGGTGATCGAGTCCATGTGGGACTGAGCAGCGAACTCGATGTACCCGCCCTGTTCCTCGCCGTGAATGATTTCGCCTAGGAACACCGCATCGGGATAGTGGGCACGCACGCGGTCGATAGCGGTCCGCCAAAAGTCGGTGGGCACGGAGTACGCAGCGTCGAGCCGCCACCCCGTGATCCCGCGATCCAACCAATACTCCATGATCTCCACGACCATGTCAGCCACGCGCGGGTCGGAATGGTCCAGCTCAGCCAGGTCGAGGTTCCCCTCCCACGGGACCGACACGATCTTCCCGTCGTGCGTATGCGTTTTCACCGGGGTCTGCTCCGCCCCCGCACGCGCCTGCTCAATCGACTCGGTCACCAGCGGATGCTGCGTCCCGACGTGGTTAAACACCCCGTCCAACATCACCTTGAGGCCGCGCTTCGAGCACTCCCCCATCAGGTGATCAAAATCGTCCAGCGAACCTAACCGCGGATCGATCCGCAAGTGATTCGTGGTGTCATATCCGTGCGCTGTCGACTCGAAAATAGGCCCGAGCAAGAGCCCCGAACAGCCCAGCTCAATCGCATAATCCAGCCAGGCTTCTAGTCGGCGCAATTTTCCAGGCTTATCGACGTTGGGCTCGGAGGTTGGCACGGATGGGGCGTCGTCGGGTGTCGGCGCGGCGGACCGTTCCCCGTCGGATGGGTCGTCGGATTGAGGGCTGAACATGTCCGTTCCGCATGCTCCGAGGGGGTAGATCTGCCACCAAAGCGCGTAATCAAGCGTGTCCATCGAGCCCTGCCTGCCTATCCGACTGCATTATCAACGAGTGCGGACGGGGTGACGACCCGCGTCCCACTACCCTTCGAGCTTACGTCAGATACCGGACATACTTCGGCGCTTATTGCTCACTTGTCGTCAGTTGGCTTGTCACCACTGGGAATCCCATTGACGGCGATTGAAGCAAGCTTTGACGACGATTGACGCGCGGCGTCGCAGCTCATTTCGCTACCATTTTCATCGCGGTGATACCTCCGGCCAGTGAATACACCGGAATGCTCAGTGTTTCCCGCAGGATGTCGGCCGCTTGCTGACTACGTGCTCCACGGGCGCAGTACACGGCCACCGCCGTCGCTGATTCAGGAATACGCACCGACGCCGCATCGGCTTTCACCACGCCCAAGGGAACATGAATATCGCGCGGGTTGGCATCCGCAGGCGCAGTCCCGCCCGATTCGACGCCTCCATCCAGCGTGATGCGCTCAATTAAACGCTCGTGATCTTCGCGGACATCCAGGAGCACGTGGTTCTCGTCGGCAAGAAAACCGGGAAGATCCGAGGGCGTGATGTCGTCAGATGCGCGGGTTTGATTCTGGGTTTGGTCACGACGGTTCCGAAGCTCCCCTTCTGACGAAGTGCTGCCGGGTGACGATTCGTCTCCCACTTCACACGCCGTCCCTTGATTAGATGACGCAACAGTGTCACGAATCGCCGTCGCCGGTTCACGCGATGGGTCACGACGCAACCGGAGCGTCCGTGTCGTCGCCGACGTGGCGTTATACGTTAGAACCCGCCCCACGAGGGGCTCACCGATACCGCCCAGGATCTTCAGCGCCTCGGTGGCCATGAGGTTGCCGATCACGGCCGTCGTCGCACCCAAAACGCCTGCTTCCGCGCAGGTCAGGACTGGTTTCGTCGGCGGGCCGTCGAAAAGGTCGCGAAGTCCGGGGCCGTGAGGAGCCCAGAACACCGAGACCTGCCCCTCGTAGCGCAAAACAGCACCCCAGACCAGCGGCGTTTCCGTCATTTCCGCAGTGTCGGCCGCCACAAACCGGGTGGCAAAATTGTCGCTGCCGTCGATCAAGAGGTCATGCTCGCGGCACAGCTGCTCCGCGTTATCGGGGCCGAACCGCCCTTCCGTGCGAATGGTCATCGAGGGGTTGAGCGCGTGCATGCGTTCGCGGGCCACGTCGGCCTTCGGACGTCCAACGTCGTCGACACCGAAAAGTGTTTGCCGCTGAAGGTTAGTGAAGTCAACGACGTCATCATCGCAGACCGTGATATGCCCATTCGTGCCGACGCCGGCCGTGGCCAGCGCGTACAGCAGCGGGGACCCCAATCCACCTGCGCCGATCACGCATACCCGCGCGGCGGCGAAGCGCTGCTGGACGGCTTCATCAAAAAGCGCCAGGTGACGGGCGGTACGGACGCGTTCATTGTGCGGGAGAGGCGCGAGTCGTTCGTCGGGAATCAGGAGGGGCAACCCGGCACCGGAGCTAGCTGGGCCCGTGCTAGATGACGGCATCGGCCCATGCCCTCCCCTCCAGCGGTGAGGACGCCACCGCGTGATGCCGCTTCGGAATCCGCCCCGCCTGATGTGCCCAATAACCAGCGCGAACACCGCTGGCCATCGCCTTCGCCATCGCTTCAGGATCGTGACTGCGCGTGACGGAACTGGCCACCAACACGGCGGAGCATCCCAGTTCCATCGCCAGCGCCGCCTCCGACGCGGTCCCCACCCCGGCGTCCAACACCACGGGGATATCGCCGGCTTCTTTCACAATCATCTCAATATTGTGCGGATTAAGAATTCCCAGGCCCGTGCCGATCGGCGACCCACCGGGCATCACGGCGTCCACCCCCGCGTTCACCAGCCGTCGCGCAACAATGGGGTCGTCGTTCGTGTACGACAGCACGTGGAATCCGTCGTTAACCAGCTGTTCCGCGGCGTCGACAAGTTCGACAGCATCGGGTAGAAGAGTGTCGTCATCGGCGACAACCTCGAGCTTGATCCAGTCCGTATCCAGCGCTTCCCTCGCCATTTTCGCGGTCAGCACGGCG
Organism: Corynebacterium sp.; assembly: GCF_030530965.1. Lineage (GTDB taxonomy): Bacteria > Actinomycetota > Actinomycetes > Mycobacteriales > Mycobacteriaceae > Corynebacterium. The sequence continues at coordinate 18,777 of NZ_JAUMTY010000039.1, forward strand.
TCGCGCGCCGTTTTGCAGCCGGCCGTGTTGGGCAGGATGTGGACATTGTGCCGGCGAAGCATCCCGAAAACGTCGGCTTTTCCTGCTTGGTGCCGACGCATCGCGACCGTTGCCACATTGCTTTCCGACGCCACCAGCGCTTTTTCCATGATATCCAGCGACGTCATTCCGCCCGTGCCGAGGAAAAGGCGCGAGGTGAGGTCCCGATCGGCCAGCGTCCAGTGGTCGGGGTCGCCTATGTGGGCGTCGGGGGATGTGGCGTCGTCTGCGTCCGTCGGTGTGATGTTCGTAGGGTCATCGTCCCTAGTTGCGTTGTGTGTCATTGCCTAGCCTCCTTGAACAGCGGTGAGAAGCTCGATGCGATCGCCGTCGCTAATGGTGGCGGTCTGCCATGTGGATTTCGGAACGATCTCGTCATTAATGGCGACGGCGTATCCGTCGAAATCGTCATCGCCGGCGGTGTCATTGCTGGTGGGCGGGTGTTTCGCGGTGTTGGCGACAGCGGTGAGGTCGGCGTTATCGCCGTCCACTGACACAGCTTTGACGAGCGCCCGGACGGTAAGACCGCTGATCGCCCGGCGCGATGTGCCGTTCAGTTCGATCGTGATCGTTGGGCTGAATGTGTCTGTCATTATTTCCTCTGGGTTTCCTTTGATTTGTTCGACTTAGTTGATTACTTGTGACGTCTGAGAATCCTGGGGTCGCCGAGCTGAACGCTGCGTGACGGGCGTGCGTAGCTCCAACACATCGTTCCTACGCATCACGGTGAATATCCGTAGCAGCAAGAATGTCGCCCATGGTCAATTCCGGAGCATCGTCATCATCCGCCCTGGCAAGGAGCTCGTTAGCTTTTACCAAGCGCTTTTCTAAGGATTCGTGTGCGTCGGACCCAGAATCCGAGGCGGCCGCTGAGGTTTGAGCGTCCGGGGAACCCGAGTCAGCAGCAGCAACACCCATGCCAGCAATCGCGAGCGCTGCACCCACCCGGGCGCCCAGCGCCGTCAGCAAAATGCCGTGGCGGAAATAGCCCGTGGAAACAACCGCGCCGGTACCGTCGTCGATACCGATATAAGGCAGGTCATCCGGCGTGCCCGGCCGAGCGCCCGCCGTGATCTCCTCAATCGTGCACTCGCGAATCCCCGGGCAAATCGTGTCAGCGTCGCGCATGAGGTCCAGCGCGCCGCCCACCAGCGGCTGACCGCGGCCGTCCTCCCGGCTCGTGGCCCCCAGCACCAAACCGCCATCGATGCGCGGCACCACATACACCGGCCGATCCCGAACAAATCCCCGAATTACCGACGTGACCAGCGGATCGAGTTCCGCCGGCACGCGCAAACGGAGGACGTCACCCCACACCGGGCGCAGCTGCAGATACGGGAAGAACCCGGACGCGCCAAGACCATTGGCGACGATGGTGACGTCGCGGGGGTTCACGTCGAAAGGAGTGGCCGATCTCTTCACGATCTCCACGCCACGATTTTTCAGCGCACCGATAATGAGGTCGCCAAACACGCGCGGATCGATCTGGTGATCGCCCGGGATATGCACAGCACCGGACAGGTTCGGGCTGAGCGACGGCTCCGCTTTCCGCAGCTGGCGAACCGTCACCTGGGTGGCTTTCATGCCGAACGATTCCTGGAAATCTCGCGTCTCGGCCAGGTGCACCCGATCGG
>NZ_JAUMTY010000040.1:0-5800 GCF_030530965.1 Corynebacterium sp.
GCTAGTCGGGGTCTGATTTCTCAGTCCAACTAATGGGGAGCAGTTCACTTTTGGGGTCTACTCGGGCTCCACGCGGGCTCCAGGCGGGCTCTAGGTGTAGCTTCCTGGCACTTTCCTGTGTACCGGCTCCTTGTTCCGCCCGTCGGTGTATTGCTCCCAGGACTCTTTCCACACCACCTTCCGTCGTATTACTCAACAATGTGACCGATATCACATTGAATATTACAAACCCGTCAAGATTATGTATCGAGTGGGTAATAGTAGCGTTGTCTGACAATATGGTGTGTATTGTCTAAACGGTACCTGTGCTGCATAGATGAAGGGTGTCGCCTTCGTCACGCCCAGCGCAGACCGGGGGGATCAAATGGGCATGGGGGCAGATGAGAATCGGGCGCAACCCCTAAAACGCAATTATGAAGCCCCCTAGGGGTTGTTTTCTTGTGAGTTCCACTAGCCAGACCTTGGAGTTCTCTGTAAGCTTCACGATTGGTTATTTCGACAATGGAATTGCGAGTTCTAGCAACGAGTACATCCCCTCGATTGGCTCTAGTTTGTCGGGGGAAGTCAACGTGATTCCGTCGCGTACGTGTGCCCTTTTTGTACGCGGTGGGGGAGTTGTCAAGGCTGTCCGATTGATCAGACAGCAGGGTGTTCTCACGCTGGGGCCTTTTTCTATGTCTGATTCATGCCCCCTCATCTCTCATCACGCTCTGCCAGGAGTGATTTTTTCATGATTACCTTTGCCGCGCTTGCAGGAACGGCTGGGATCGCCCGAATGTACGCGTTCCGTCGCAAAGAAAATGCGCACCGTTCGCGCATGTCCAAACTTGACTACAACATCCACGTCAACGGTATCCGCGGTAAATCCACCATCACCCGCATGCTGGGTAGTGTCCTCCGCGAAGCCGGGGTATCCACCGTGTCAAAAACCACGGGTACCTACGCGTGCGTCATCGACCCGGAAGCGGGCGAACACCCCATTCAGCGCACCGGCCCGGCGAACATCAACGAGCAGTACGACTTCTTGAAAGAATGGCTCGACGGCTCCGTCAACGGCCTCGTCGTTGAATGCATGGCGGTCAAGCCCAAGTACCAGAACCTGTGCCAGAACGTCATCCTGCGTTCGCCGATCTCCGTGATCACCAACGTCCGCCTGGACCACCAGGAAGAGATGGGCGACACGGTCGAGGAGATCGCAGACTCGCTGTGCAACACCGTCCCCGAGCACGGCCTGGTGATCACCGGTGAGCGCAACGAAAGCGTCCTCAAGGTCATCCGGAAGAACTGCGAGGCCCGGAACTCCCGGTTGATCGTCGCTGAAGAGAGTGAGCTCTCCCGTAGCCTCGTCGACAAGTTCGCGTACCAGCAGTTCGAAGAGAACGTCGCTGTGGTGTTGACCCTGGCTGAGGCCCTCGATATCGACACCGACGTCGCTGTGCGTGGCATGCTCAAGGCAGAACCCGACCCGGGCACGACCAAGGTCATCAAGGTGGAGGAAGAAAACAACTCCCTCTACTGGGTGCCCATGTTCGCGGTCAACGACTGGGAATCCACCACCAAGGTCTACAACTCCGTTCACGACGGCCGCCTGCCGGAGGGCACCAAGCACGTCATCGCGATGAACAACCGCGCCGACCGCACCGACCGCGCATCCATGTTCGTCGACGTGATCACCAAGGACCTCAAGGGGCAGTTCGACAAGATCGTGCTCTACGGAGATATCCAAGACGTCGTGTACCAAAAGCTGGTTGCCGGCGGAGTGCCTGAGAGCAACATCCTGACGACCACCGATATCGAGGAAACCGACGGCAAAGCGCTGGTGGCGCGTGCCCGCGAGTCCTTCGACGATGACACCGAAGTCGCTGTGTACGGTATGGTCAACATCCACACGCAGCACGTTCAGTCCATGGAGAAGTACATCTCCACACTGAAGTCGGAGAACGCGCTCGCTCCCGTGGAAGAGCTGACAGGCTCGGTGGAGGTTACTGCTCCTGAAGAGGCCGTGACGACCACCAACACGGACGCGGCTGCGCGTGGCAAAGATGTGGCTGACGACGCGGAGGCCGCCGACGTTGCTGCCGAGGTTGCAGCGGACGCTTCGGACGATGCCGACGTTGCAGCTGAGGTTGCAGCCAACGTCGCTGCTCACGACAAAGACGCTGATATCGACACCGAAATCGGCGCAGTATCACGTAAAGACGAGCATGTAGAGGTCATGGCGTAGTGAACCTGCTGGAATCTCAGGGATATAGTTTCCTGTGCGACTACATTCACCTCACCTTCCTCATTGGGGTGATGGTCAGCTATCTGTACTTCCGCAAGTATCGCGTATCGATCGGCGGAACGCTGGCCGTGGGGTATTTGGCAGCATCCCTCTATGCGCCATTGAACTCCCTGGTCACGGTCCTGGTGTCCATGTTCGCCTTCGTGCTCATCAGGTTCGTCGTCCTCAAACTTTTCCTTCCCCGCCCGCGGCAGATTTTCGCCATCGGCCTGGCTATCGGTGTGATCTGCGGGTTGGCATGGCTGGGGCTCTCCGAATTCCTGTTCTACCGGACCAAGGAACAATACGGCCTGGCCCTCGTCGGCGTGATCGTCCCCGGTATGATCACCAACTCGCTGAATAAGCAAGGGCTTAAGAAGACCCTTCTGCCCATGCTGTGGATGGTGCCCCTGGCAGGTGCCGTCGGGTGGGCCTTGACCTACGTGACCGTCAAGTGGCTGAACATCTCGATTTCAGACCAGCTTTTCGACGCGTCCATCGAGCGGCTACCTCTCGTGTTCGCTCTATCGGCCACCTCGGTGCTGATGGCGCTGATCATCCAGGAACAAACCGTTCGTACGTTCAAACTACGTACCGGCGGGTACGTGACCGTCGGCTTCCTGTGGGCGGCGGCAGTGGCGAACACCTGGTACCTGCTGATCCTCGGCCTGTCCGTCGCGGCTGTGTACCTGATCTACCACGCGTACGAAGCGCGTGTGCCGCTGTTCGGCAAAGACCGGTTCGTGGTGTTGATCTTCACGTCCTTCGCGGTCACGATCACGATCGAATACATATTCTCGCTGGTCGAAGGCGCGAAACTCGCGGGTCCGCAGAACATCGTTCTCTGCGTCCTGCCCGCGATTATCGCCAATGACCTCATCCAGTACGGGTTCAAGCGTACTGGCGGGGGCATGGGGATTTCGCTAGTCGGCACCAGCTTGGTGGCCGCGCCCCTCGTCGCGTTCCTGTAAGGGGGTGGCGAGGTAGAGGCCGGCGTCAGGGGCTCGGCCTTTGTAGAGCGGCTCGTCGGGGGAGGCCGCCCTACACACAGGCGCTTTAGTCGTCGTCGGAGGAGCGCCGCTTGGGCTCCCGATCAGAGTTCGCTTGCTCCGACGTACGCGAACTCTTCGACTTCTTCTTCGTCGATGTTGACGAGCGTCGTGACGACTTCGACTTCGACCGCTTCGACGACGAGCTCGTCGGCTCAGGCTCCAAGCTCGTCGAATTCTTCTTACTCGATGGCTTCTTCTTCTCAGATTCACGAACCTTGTCGATATTCGGCGCCGGCGCGTCCTGTTCACGAGTCGGCTTCGTGTCCAACGTCGGCAAGTCAGTCAATGCCTCGCGGAAAGCCGTCGACAATCGGGCAATTGTCGTCGGAGTCTGGCCCTGTTTAGGGTCCCGAATCGCGTGGTTCATCTCAATCTGCATCGCGGAATGCCCACGCTTCTGCATAAAGTCCGTCACCGTGTAGGAAGCCTGAGCATTAAACCCGGCATCAATATCCACCTGCCCGTGCAGAGTCTCAGACAACCGGCGGACAATATCGTCGGTCATGGGCGACGGGCGATCACCCGTGCCGACGGAAACAGGCTCTTCAGACGAGGAATCGTCCATGCCGTGCAGCTCGACGACGATGGCGTTATCCGGCAGGCCCTTGAGGACGCGCGTGAACTTGTCATCGCGCGTTTTCCAATTATCGTGCCAATCCGACACCTTGCCCGTGGTGGTGAGCGCGGACGCGTTGAGCTTATCGGCCACCATCTCGGTGATGCCGCCGGTGTATAGATCGGCAACCTTAGGGTGGCCGTTGCGGTGGTGGTTCGTCGCGTGCGGAGCAACGAGGACTAGGGGAGACGTCTTCGTGCGGTCGACCCAGCGAATGGAGTCATTCGGCCCGGAGCCGTCATTGTCATTCGCGGAGTACTTGGCATTGCGCTTGTTGAACTCTGAGATCTGCTTCTCCGACTCCGACTGCTTGTCCTCATGATGAGAAATCGTGCAGCCTTGCAAGAAAACGACGCCGGACATCGTGACGGCCACCCACGTGCCGAGCCGACGCATACGGGGACGTGCCTTTTTAGGGTGTGCCTTTGTGATGGTGCTCGGTGCGGGGTCTGTTCCGTGTGAAGCAGTGGTGGCGGTGGTAGCGCGATGGGGTGTGCGCGTCGAAGAAAGCACTCGTGTTGTACTCCAATACTCGCTCAACTGAAGGCTTGTGGCCTCGTGTCTTGTGAACCGTGTGGGCTGACCTGCAGGTTTCGGGCCGCGAGGGTTTCTCGGGCCGATCTGTAGGTCGTGGATCGATCTGTTGGTTGTGGGTTTGTGGCCTTGTCGTTCTTGTCGGCTTTTTCGGCCGACCGAATTTTATAGACGACGGCCACCCACGTGCATATTGAAAAGTATAACCACGGAAAGCTAACCGTGCTTTCGAGAGTTTTTGGCGATGAGCTACGCCCTATCCGACGAACTCGTGAGCGTCACGCACCCGGTGATGGCGATAATCGAGCACACCAACATGCACAACGACATGGACAGCGAAGGGTCCGAGCCGATCCCCACCAGCGGGGACACAATCCCGGCCGCCAGGAACTGCAGCGCACCCATCGCGCCAGAGCCCGCGCCCGCACCGATATCACGCACAGCTTCAACGCCCAGGGCAGTCGCATTCCCCAGCAGCAGCCCCGTCGCCGACGTCAACACGAAGAGACAAATGAGCGTCGGCCAGAGCCACGGGCCCAGTAGAGCGTCGATAAGCAAAATTGCCGACGTCGCGACGTAGAGAATGAGGCCGAAGACCAGCACAGACCGCACCTCGAACCGGTTCACAAGTTTGCCGTTCAGGGCGGACATTCCCGCGATCGCGAGCGAGTTGATAGCGAACGTGATCGAGTAAACGTGCGTCGGCAGGCCCAGTTGGTCCTGGAGAACGAACGGTGAGGCCGAGATGTAGGAGAAGAATGTGCCGAAACCGACCGCGAAAGCGAAGCAGTAACCGATGAACGCCGGCCGGCCGAAACAGCGGAAAATGGTGGGCAGGAGGTTGCGGATGGCCCCCGGAGTGCGGCGATCAGCCGGCAGGCTTTCGGGCACCACGAAGCGGGACACCACGACCATGATCACGTTGAACACTGCGATCACCCAGAAAATGCCGCGCCACCCGATGATGGGCGAGAGAAACCCACCCAGCAGCGGGGCAATCGCCGGCGCGAGGCCCTGAATCGCCATCAGTGCAGAGAAAGCAGAGGCCGCAGCTCTGCCATGCGCGACGTCGGGAATAACGGAACGAGCGACGACGACGGTGGTCCCGCCCGCGATGCCTTGGAGCAGTCGGAAGGCGATCAGCAAACCGATCGACGGTGTGAGCGCGCACCCCGCGGAGAAGAGGAAGAACAGTAACGAGCCGATCACCAGGGGACGGCGACGCCCTACCCCGTCAGAGATAGGCCCCGCGAACAGCTGACCGACCGCGAGGCCGATCATGAACGCAGAGAGCGTGAGCTGCACCGACGAGGCCGTCGTCGACAGATCTTTCGC
>NZ_JAUMTY010000040.1:5900-20402 GCF_030530965.1 Corynebacterium sp.
CGACACCTTAGCGTCGACACTATGTCGCTATGGTCCCGCACCATAGATGCAGTTACCAGTGACCCCGACCTGCGTCATTGGCCCACCGAGCGCTTACCACACGTTTTGAAAGGTACGCCTGGATGTCCCAGTCTGAACTGTTCCCCTCCCGCCCGAAATCGCGTCCCTCGCTGCACAAACCCTCGCGCCGATTCTCACGAGTCGCCGTCGCCTCGCTTGTCCTCGGGGCCACCGTCGCCACCGGCGGAATTGCACCGTCCGCCACAACCCCGCGGGCCGCAGCCGCCACGGACATCACCGCGAACATTCCGTACCTTCACCCGCCTGTGCAGCACGAGGGAGCCCCCACACCCCAGGCGTTCCCGCCCGAGGAATACAACTGGTACCCCTCTGACCTCAGCTCACACCCGTTCGGCATCTACGCGGACGTCGTCGGCTCGTACCCGGACCTCAAAGCCCACCACCCCGAGGTCCAAGACACGAACCTCGCGACGCTCACCCGCATTAACCACGACGCCGCGACGAACCCGACCGCCATCTCGCGGGCACAAAGCGACGCGCGCGCCGACAAAGAGGGTGTCCTCCAGCTCTTTTCTGACGCATTCGGTGGCCGGCTGGGCGAGGAATTCCGGCAGGCTCTCAACGAGAATCGCCTCCCCAAGACGGTGATGCTCTTCGGTGGGATTACCGCGCGGGCGGGTGGCCTAGCGAGCAGCACCATCGTCGAAAAGATCGGTTTCAATGAGACCCGCCCTTATGACGATCACCCCGACCAGATCAACAAGTACGAGGTCCCCGGCGAGGATCTCTACGGGCATTCCAAAGCATTCCCGTCCGGTCACACAAACCAAGCAACATGGACGACGACGCTGCTCGCGACCATGCTGCCCGAACTCTCGGACCAGCTGCTCGCCCGCGGATCCGAGGCCGGGTACAACCGCGTGGTCCTCGGTGTTCACTATCCGCTCGACGTGATGGGTGGCCGGATGACGGGGCTGGCCGCGGCTGCTGACCGGTGGAACGACCCGCGCATGAGGAACAACCTCATGGCGGCAGCGCAGGAAATTCGCGCTGAGCTGGAGTGGAGGTGTGGCGACACTCTGGCCAACTGTGTGGCCGCGGATAGCAAATACGACGACAACGCGCTCGGCAATTATGCCTACCGGATGAACTACGACTTCGCGCCGGTCAGCGACCCGAATGCCGCGATGATCGTGCCGCAGGCTGCTCCCGACCTCCTGATTAACGCCTTCCCCAACCTCACGTATGAGCAGCGCGCCCAAGTGATCGAACAAACCGCGGGTCCCGCCGGGATGCCGCTTGATGACCAATCGCCACGCGGTTCCTGGGAGCGCATCAACCTCGCAGCCGCCATGAATGCCGACGTGACCGTCAACGACGACGGCAGTGTTCATGTGAATTAGGTGCGGGCGACGGCCGGGCTCGTGAGGATGACCACCTCATGAAATGGCCGCGCGAAGGCAAAAACGGCACGAACAGAAGAGCACGGTAGAGGAGAGGATCGTTATGACGAACAAGGAACGCAACAACAACCAGCGGCCAGCGGCAACGTCGTCCGAATCGACAAGCGCGGAGGGCATTCACCGCGAAGCCGAGCGGCCGGCCGGACGTCCTTCGTACACGCGTCGGAGTTTCTTGCGCTCGTCATTAGCGGCTGGCGGGACTATTGCAGCTGGAAGCGCGCTCGTCGGGCGGTATCCCCGGGCCTACGCAGGTGACGCGCCGGGATCAAACGCGGCCCCGCAGACCGACGCCGTCGACACTGACCTCTTCCGCCACTCCGTCGCGTCGGGCGATCCTCAACCTGACAGCGTCATCATCTGGACACGTGTGACTCCTTCGCCTGAGGCCACACCGGGGTCGGAAAAGGGCGCGGATACGCGGGTCAACTGGGAGGTATCCACGTCGCCGGATTTCACGAAAATCGTTCGGAGCGGCTACGAGACCTCGTCGGCAAGCAAAGATCACACGATCAAAGTTGATGTGAAAGACCTGCAGCCCGACACTCAATACTTCTATCGGTTCGCTGTTGAGCGCGATGGGAAACCGCACTATTCGCGCGTCGGCCGGACTCGGACTGCGCTGGGCAGCGGTGGCGAGCGGACGGTTAATTTCGGTGTGGTCTCATGCAGTAATTACGAGGCCGGGTACTTTCGTTCCTACCGGGACATTGCTGGGCGGGACGACCTGGAATTCGTCCTCCACCTGGGCGATTACACCTACGAATACGAGACGGGCGGGTACAACGGGGCCTACGATTCGCAAGTCCGCGTGGTGCAGCCGGCGGAGCGCACCACGACTTTGCAGGACTATCGCATCCGTCAGGGCTGCTACCACGAAGACCCTGACCTGGCCGATTGCCACGCAGTCAAGCCGTTCATTTGTATTTGGGATGATCACGAATTTGCCGACAACAACTGGCGCGACGGGGCGGCCGGGAGCTCAGCCGAACCGGATGACAATTATCAAGCCATCAAAGCTGCCGCGATGCAGGCGTATTTTGAATGGCTACCCGTGCGGGTGAGCGCGGGGAACCAAGGTTCGCACCTTTACCGCAAGCTGCAATACGGAAACCTGATGGAATTCATCATTCCGGATTTGCGCACGTACCGCGATTACGAGCTGGTTTATACCAATAAAAAGATGTTCCTCAAGACGGATCCGGATTTTATTCGGGCCGCTGGGAAAGATGACCGATCCATGATGGGGCAAACCCAGTTCGAGTGGTTCGGGAATGTGCTCTCCAGCTCACCGACCACGTGGCAGATGGTTGCCAACGAAGTGATGTTCGCACCCATGACTCTTCCCGACGGTCTTGACCAGCGCACACACGACTGGTTGGTCACACAAATCGGCCTGCCGGACCAGGGGATCCCTCTGAACACTGACCAGTGGGATGGTTATATGGCTGAACGGCAAAAGATTATTGACCTAATCGCCGACACTAAGAAAAACGTGGTGTTCCTGACTGGCGATATTCACTCGTCGTGGGCCAATGACATTCCGCGAGACATTCAAAAGTATCGGACCGGAGCATCCAAAGATGTTGTTGCCACAGAGTTTGTGACGCCGTCTATTACCGCTAATGGGCTTTTCGATACGGTTGCGAAATCGCGGGCATTAGACCAGGCAGCACGGCAAGTTTCTACCACCGCTGCCGACGTTCTACAGAAAACCAATGCGTGGTTTAAGTGGATAGATTTCATTCACCACGGATATATGGCAGTGAGCGTCTCGCCCGACGCTGTGTCGTGCGAGTGGTTGCACGTCGATAATGTTCTTTCTCCGAACACGCCGTTTAGGTCTGCTCGGAAGTGTACGGCATATAAAGATAAGCCCGGCGTACATACTGATGCCTAGGTTATGAAATAACGAGTGTGTGTAACCACAGGCCGATATCCCTAGACTCCCACTGTAAGGCTTAGCTAAAGTGATACGTGTTCTTTGACCGAGACCTACGTATGCGGTCAACACAATGCGTGAATGAGGCCCACGTGGGATTTCGACCGCCTCATCTCGCAGTGAAAGGGGTATCCGTGCCAACCAGTCGTCGTAACTTCTTGAAATCTTCCCTCGCTATTGCTGCATTGGCCACCACGGCCGGCGTCGTCAGCGCATGTAGCAATGACGATGATGACAAGAGCAGCGATAACTCAAGCAAGAACGACCGCATCGCCGCTATCGGATGGGGGGATTACTGCACGCTCCTGGCAATGAACATCACGCCGACCTTCATCTTGACCCCGATGGGGATGGATGAGAAGAAGGACAACGGCGTCGGCCCCTGGGCGAGTGACAAAGTCCAGGGCAAAGACATCACCGTCATGGCGGCAACCTCCCAGGAAATCGGCAACGACGTTCTGGAAAAAATTGCCGCTGCAAAGCCGTCGAAGATTATTGCCGTGAACTCCGGGCTGAAAGATGATGAGAAGAAGCGGCTCAACGATATTGCGCCGACCACTGTTCACTCCGACAAGTACGCGGACTACCAGGTGCCGTGGGACGCTCAGGTCAAAGAAATTGCCAAGGCGGTAGGTAAGGAATCCGACGGCGATAAACTCGTCAGCGACACTAAGAAGAAATTTGATGATTTCTCGTCATCTCACCCGGATCTAAAAGGTAAGAAAGCCGCCACAGTTATTGCTATGCAAGGCCAATTCGCGGTCTATACCAGTGGCGATGGACGCGGACAGTTTATTAAGGACCTGGGATTCGTCATTCCGGACGACCTTAATAAGGGAGATAACGGCCAGTTCTATAAATATCTCTCGTCCGAGAACCTCTCTCAGCTCGACGAACTCGACTACCTCTTCCTGCTCGATTACGCCGGAAGTAATGAGGAAGCGAAGAAAAACCCGCTGTTCCAGAACATTAAAGCTGTGAAAGAAGGGAATATGCGGGAGATTTCTCAGGACACCGCAACGGCCATGAGTCTGCCTAACCCGCTGACCATTCCGTGGGCGATTGAGCAGTTCGACAAGGCTATCTAGGGGTGCCCAGCGCTACTTTTCGAACGGGAGCTTCTCGGGCTTCCCGGAGTGCCCCTGATACCCCTCATGGTCGCCGGTGTGCAGCGTGAGCTGCATGATCGCCCCATCCTTCGACGTCACATGGTGAACCACGAACGCCGGAACATATTGCACCATCCCCGGCGTCAACGTGGTCGCCGTGAACTCCTTCTCATCCACTTCCGACGGATCAGACGCCTTCCTGGCGACGGCGAACTCAACCTCCCCTTCGATCACCTGGACGGAAATCGGGTGCGGTGCATGATGCGAATCCAGGCGCTGACCGGGCGCGAAGCGGAATGCCACGATCGTCGCTCCGTCGGCAGTTGCTAAGCGTTGCGCCGCGGGGAAATCGCCCTCCTTCGCGGACGGAGCCTCGTCGTTAATATTGAGAACAAATGGAGCATGTGGTGTGAAGGGCATGACCTGGCTCTTCCTTCTATCCGATGATGATCTGGTGACCTCATCGTAACTCTGAGCGTGCTGGAGGGGCAGCCCCTTCTGGGGTGCATAAAGACAGCGCGACGCGCACACGAAAGCACCGCGTTGACCGCCGTCGGCAAGCGATTTTGAAAGAAATACCCTGGTTGTTAGACTGCTTGAGTCTTTGTACATCTACTTTGTTGTAGGCCCACCCGCCTCACAGCGTCCCTCGAAGACAAGCAGCGAGCCGATCAGTTACTGAGCTGGTTCGGCGCCCCTGAGTGGTTCACCTGAACCCTCGGCAATAATCCTGTCAAAACCCCAGCTAGATGGGCTAGTTACGCGCACGACAGCGCAGAGCAACTAGCTCGCGGATGGCGACAGTGACATTGCCGGGGGATTTTCTGCGGTAACCCATCAGTCGCTTGCCCGAAACGGGGATAACGCGTGGTGGAAGGGAACCGCAGCGAGAAAGGCACTAGGTCACATCCATGACCATGACAGATCCTATCGCCGACATGCTGTCGCGCGTGCGCAACGCAAGTAATGCGTACCACGACACTGTCTCGATGCCTTCGTCGAACCTCAAGGTCCACATCGCAGAGATCTTGAAGCAAGAAGGCTACATTGCTGACTTCACCGTTGAGGACGCCAAAGTCGGTAAGACCCTGACCATCGAGCTGAAGTACGGCTCCACCCGCCAGCGTTCGCTGTCCGGTGTGCGCCGCGTGTCCAGCCCTGGTCTGCGCGTCTATGCAAAGTCCACCAACCTGCCTCAGGTCCTGGGTGGCCTGGGCGTGGCTATCATTTCCACGTCCCAGGGTCTGCTCACTGACCGTCAGGCTTCTGAGAAGGGCGTAGGCGGAGAAGTTCTCGCCTACGTCTGGTAGGGGAGGAGTGAACACACATGTCGCGTATTGGTAACTCACCAGTGGCGGTCCCATCCAACGTCACCGTCACCATCAACGGGCAAAACGTTGAGGTCAAGGGCCCTAAGGGCACCCTGGCCATCGACGTTCCGGAGCCCATCACCATCGCTCAGGAAGGCGACGAGATCGTCGTCTCCCGTCCGGACGATCACCGCAAGAGCCGCTCTTTGCACGGCCTGTCACGCTCACTGATCAACAACATGGTCGTCGGCGTGACCGAGGGCTACACCATCAAGATGGAAATCTTCGGTGTTGGCTACCGTGTGCTGGCTAAAGGCAGCGACTTGGAATTCTCCCTCGGCTACAGCCACCCGATCCTGATCAAGGCACCGGAAGGCATCACCTTCGCCGTGGACGGACAGACCAAGTTCTCTATCAGTGGTATCGACAAACAGCAGGTGGGACAGCTCGCCGCGAATATCCGTCGTCTGCGCAAGGACGACCCCTACAAGGGCAAGGGTATCCGCTACGAAGGTGAGCAGATCCGCCGCAAGGTCGGAAAGACGGGTAAGTAATGAGCAACGACAACAAGCGTCTCCCTATCGGTAAAGACATTGCCACTCGCCGTCGCGTGGCTCGTAAGGCTCGCCACTTCCGTATTCGCAAGAACCTCCGTGGCACCGCTGAGATCCCGCGCCTCGTCGTGCACCGGACCTCACGGCACATGCACGTCCAGGTTATCGACGACACCATCGGCCACACCCTGGCTGCTGCGTCGTCCATCGAGCCTGAAGTCCGCGCCATGGAGGGCGACAAGAAAGCCCGCGGCGCCAAGGTTGGCGAGTTGATCGCTGAGCGCGCCAAGGCGAAGGGCATTGAGACTGTCAAGTTTGACCGCGGTGGCTACAAGTACCACGGTCGCGTCGCCGCACTGGCCGACGCCGCACGTGAAGGTGGTCTGAAATTCTAATGGCCACGCATAGCACCGCACTCAACAACGGAAGGATCGCGTAATGCCGGGACGTGAACGGCGTGACGGCGGACGCTCCGCCGACAAGAACGACAACAACAAGGGCCGCAACGACCGCGGCCGCAATGATCGCAACAACCGCCGCGGACGCGGCCGCGACGACGACCGCAACCAGTACATCGAGCGCGTCGTCACCATCAACCGCGTCTCCAAGGTTGTGAAAGGTGGTCGTCGCTTCAGCTTCACCGCCCTCGTCATCGTCGGTGACGGACAGGGCATGGTTGGCGTCGGCTACGGCAAAGCCAAAGAAGTTCCCGCCGCAATCCAGAAGGGTGCCGAAGAGGCTCGCAAGAACTTCTTCCGCGTGCCCATGATTGCCGGAACCATCACCCACCCGGTCCAGGGCGAGGCTGCCGCGGGCATCGTGATGCTCCGCCCGGCCGCCCCCGGTACCGGTGTGATCGCTGGTGGCGCCACCCGTCCGGTTCTCGAATGCGCGGGAATCCAGGACGTTCTGTCGAAGTCCCTCGGCTCCGACAACGCCATCAACGTTGTCCATGCAACCGTGGATGCCCTCAAGCAGCTCGTGCGCCCCGAAGAGGTCGCCGCCCGTCGTGGCAAGTCTGTCGAAGAGGTCACCCCGACTCGTATGCTGCGCGCTCGCGCAGGGCAGGGGGCGTAACCCATGGCACTGAAAATCACACAGGTTAAAGGCACCGTCGGTACCAGAAAGAAGCAGAAGGACAATCTTCGGTCCCTCGGCCTCAAGCGCATTCGTCACTCAGTCGTCCAGCCCGACACCCCTCAGGTGCGCGGGATGATCAACGTGGTTCGCCACTTGGTCACGGTCGAAGAAGTGGCGGGGGAGTAGGAAAATATGAGCGAACCCATCAAGCTTCATGACCTGCGCCCAGCGAAGGGCGCGAACAAGCCCAAGACCCGCGTCGGCCGCGGTGAGGCATCGAAAGGTAAGACCGCTGGTCGCGGTACGAAGGGCACCAAGGCACGCAAGCAGGTCTCTGCTGCGTTCGAAGGTGGCCAGATGCCGATCCACATGCGTCTGCCTAAGTTGAAGGGCTTCAAGAACCCCAACAAGGTCACCTACCAGGTGGTCAACGTTGCGGACCTCCAGAAGCACTTCGAAAACGGTGGCGACGTCACCATCGCCGACCTCGCCTCTGCCGGCCTGGTCCGCGCAAAGCAGCCGGTCAAGGTTCTTGGCGACGGCGAGATCACCGCGTCGGTCAACGTGACCGCAACGAAGTTCTCGGCCTCTGCCAAGCAGAAGATCGAGGCTGCCGGTGGATCCGTCACCGAAACCAAGTAATTAAGCGATCATCATCGCTGGGCTCCGGCTCGTGACTGTTCGTGACTGTGAAACGGCCCCACATGTGGCGTCGTAACGGAAATCACAGTCAACGCGGCCGGACAAGCCTGAACTGATAGGAAAAGAGGGCGGCCTTCACCTGAGTAGGTGAAAGGGTCGCCCCTTTTCGCTCGAACAGGCCTTTTCCAAGTCCGAACGGATAGGCCTTCACCCGCCGGTGCTGCTAGAGTGTGTTAGTCGTTGGCCTGCGCCTAAAAATTTATGCCTTACTGTCTCAGGAGGATATGTGTCCGCTTTCCTCTCGGTATTCCGGGACCCTGACCTTCGCAAGAAGATCTTGTTCACCATAACAATGATCATCTTGTACAGGATCGGTTCCCAAATTCCCACACCAGGAGTCGATTACTCGAGTATTAGCGATCGCTTACATGATCTGAACCAAGATCAAAGCTCCGTGTACTCGATGATCAACCTGTTCTCGGGCGGGGCGCTCCTTCAACTATCGATCTTCGCCATCGGCATCATGCCGTACATTACGGCGTCGATTATCGTTCAGCTGCTCACCGTGGTGATCCCCAAGTTCGAGCAGTTGAAGAAGGAAGGCCAGTCCGGTCAGGCCAAAATGACCGAATACACCCGCTATCTGACAGTAGGGTTGGCCCTCCTCCAGTCCGCCGGCATCGTTGCCCTGGCCGACCGCCAGCAGCTGTTGGGTGAAGGCGTCCAGGTCCTGGACTCCAACGTCGGCACCTTCGGCGTCACCATGATGGTTCTCGTCATGACGGCAGGTGCTGTCCTGGTTATGTGGCTCGGTGAGCTCATTACGGATAAGGGCATCGGCAACGGTATGTCACTGCTCATTTTCGCCGGTATCGCCACCAGGCTTCCTGCCGACGGTGCCGCGATTCTTCGTGGCTCCGGCGGGCTGGCTTTCGCCCTCGTCGTCGTGGGTGTCCTCATTCTGGTCATCGGCGTGATCTTCATCGAGCAGGGGCAGCGACGCATCCCGGTGCAGTACGCCAAGCGCATGGTGGGCCGTCGGCAATATGGTGAGACGTCCACGTACCTGCCGCTGAAGGTGAACCAGGCAGGTGTTATTCCGGTCATCTTCGCGTCGTCACTGATTTATGTGCCGGTTCTGATTACGCAGATCGTGAACTCCTCGCAGACGAACGTCAAGAACAACTGGTGGCAGCGTGATGTGATCCAGTACCTGCAGAACCCAGCCAGCTGGCAGTACATCATCCTGTACTTCGCGCTCATCATTTTCTTCAGCTTCTTCTACGTGTCCATCCAGTACGACCCGTACGAGCAGGCGGACAACATGAAGAAATACGGTGGCTTCATTCCTGGCGTTCGCCCGGGCCGGCCGACAGCGGAGTATCTTGGGTACGTAATGAATCGTCTGCTGTTCGTCGGTTCGCTCTACCTCGGTGTTATCGCCGTGTTGCCGAACATCTTGATCGACATGGGAATTTCTTCGTCCGGAGGAACCCACGGTTCGCTTCCGTTCGGTGGTACCGCGATCCTGATTCTCGTGAGCGTCGGCCTGACAACAGTTCAGCAGATCGAATCACAATTGATGCAGAGCAACTACGAAGGGTTCTTGAAGTAATATGCGCCTCGTTCTACTTGGCCCTCCCGGTGCTGGTAAAGGCACCCAGGCAGCCATTCTTTCCGACAAACTCGGCGTTCCACACGTGTCCACCGGCGACTTGTTCCGGGAAAACATCGGTAACAACACCGAATTAGGCCAGGAAGCAAAAAGCTACATCGACGCCGGAAAGCTCGTGCCGACGTCCGTTACCGTCAATATGGTGAAGGACCGGCTCAGCCAGGACGACGCTGCCGACGGATTCCTCCTTGACGGATTCCCGCGGACCGTGGAACAGGGCGATGAACTGAAGAACATCCTTGACGGCTTGGGGACCAAGCTCGACGCGGTTGTTCAGTTCGACGTCTCCGAAGACGTCGTTGTGGAGCGCATGTTGGCCCGTGGTCGTGCGGACGACACCGAAGACGTGATCCGCACCCGCCTGAAGGTGTACCGCGACGAGACCGCCCCGCTGCTGGAGTACTACAAGGACTCCATTATCCGCATTGTCGCTGAAGGATCCGTTGAGGACATCAACGAGCGGACCATGGAAGCGCTGAAGGCGTTGGATTCATAAAATCTAAACCGCCCGTTGGCGTGCACATTATTTAGCGTCGTTTTCCTTTCCGACGCTACCGCCCCCCGGCACAGGGGGCTTTTTTCATGCCTTTTTCTTTAAGAACGTGGGTCTCATTAAAAACGTGGGCAAAAAGTGAACCCCATACATAAAGTTGCCTATGGTATTCACTTTTATCTTCAGTTCTTTTACTTATAAAACCTCATATGCTAATTTAGGGTGCGCTAATCCCATTGACTCATTTGAGGTTTGATTTATGCGAAAAATACTCGCGGCTCTCGCTGCCGTTGCGCTTCTCGCGACCGGATGTAGCTCGACATCCGACAACAGCAGCAGCTCCAGCAACGACGCGGTCACCATTCAAGATGTTGACGGCCGTACCGTAAAACTCGACCACAAACCGGAACGCGTCGTCCTCGGTGAAGGCCGCGCGCTGATGGCCCTGGCCACCTTGAACAAGGACAACCCGACCGAGAATGTCGTGGCCATCGCCAACGACGCCAAGAAGCAGTCCCCGAGCTTCTGGAAGAAGATCACCGAGGCCAAGCCCGACATCAACAAGATCCCCGACATGGGTTCGATCCTCTCCGGCGATACCACCGTCGAGAAGATCGTCTCCTATAACCCCGACATCTTGATCATGCCGATCGACGTCAAGACCAGGGCTAAAGTCGCTGGCTACACCGACAAACTCGACCAAGCCGGCGTGAAGTACGCGTTCATTGACTTCCGTTCAGACCCGGCCAAGAACACCAAGGCCTCCATGACCACCCTCGGCCAGATCTTCGGCTACGAAGACAAAGCCAAGGAGTACAACGACTACTACGACAGCATGGAAAAGAAGGTCACCGACGCCGTCAGCGGCAAGGACAAGACCCCGTCGTTTTTCTGGCGTGCCGCAGGTCTGAAGGACTGCTGCGCAACCGTCGGCAATTGGAACCTCGGTGAGTTCATCCCGACTGCTGGTGGGAAGAACCTGGGCCAGCAAGTCCTTGGGGATAAAGAGAGTGGTGACCTCGCCCCCGAAAAGGTCCTGGAGCTGAACCCGAACGTTGTCATCGCGACCGGTGGTGAGTGGGCGAAGGAACCCGGTAAGACCTACCAGGTCCCTAATGCCGAAGTCGGATACGGCACCGACGAGGACACCGCGAAGGCTACCCGCGACGGCCTGCTCAAGACCCCGGGCTTCGACGCTCTCAAGGCTGGCCAGGACGGTCACCTCTACACCATTTGGCACCAGTTCTACACAAGCCCGTGGAACATCTTCGCCATCGAGCAGTTCGCCAAGTGGATGCACCCCGATGAGATGAAGGATATTGACCCGACGGCCGACTTCAAGAAGTTCCACGAAGACTGGCTGCCCTACTCCTACTCTGGAACGTTCTTCACCTCGTAAATTATGGACATCATCAAAGACTATAAGCGGCGGGCGCTCCGAAACTGGATCATTATCGGAGCCCTTGTCGTGCTGACGGCCTGCTGCTTCGTGTGGGCCAACATGGTTGGTTCCTTTAACTACAGTGCCGAAACTGTGGTGAAGGCCATCTTC
Source organism: Corynebacterium sp. (assembly GCF_030530965.1). Taxonomy (GTDB): domain Bacteria; phylum Actinomycetota; class Actinomycetes; order Mycobacteriales; family Mycobacteriaceae; genus Corynebacterium. The sequence goes on from NZ_JAUMTY010000040.1 coordinate 17,739, forward strand.
ACTCCCGACGCTGTCGATAGCCAGATCCACACCGTGATCTGGCGCCTGCGCCTCCCGATGTCGGTGATGGCGCTTCTGGTCGGTGTTGCTTTGGCGATGGCCGGCGCACAAATGCAGACCATTTTGGATAACCCGCTGGCCGAGCCTTTCACCCTGGGCATTTCCGCCGCGGCGGCCTTTGGTGGTGCGGCCAGCATCGTGCTGGGGTGGACCGTCATCCCTCAGGCTCAGTTCAACCTGGCGTTCATCGCCTGGATCTGCGCGGTTCTGGCGTCGTTAATTATTGCTGGTGTGGCCACCGTCCGCGGCGGGAGTAACCAGACCATGATTCTGCTGGGCATTGCTTTGGTTTTCCTGTTTCAGGCGATGCTCGCGTTGATGCAGTACATGGCCACGGTGGAGGCCCTCCAACAGATTGTGTTCTGGACCATGGGTTCGATGACGCGCGCAACGTGGATCGGTAACGGCATTCTGGCTGCCGTCATTGTGCTGTGCATCCCGTTTTTCGTCATCAACGGGTGGAAGCTGACAGCTCTCCGGCTGGGTGAGGCGCGGGCCGAGGCGATGGGAATTAATGTTCCCCGCCTGAGGATCACCACCATGCTGGTGGTCTCGGTGCTGGCTGCCACCGCCGTCGCCTTTAGCGGAATCATCGGGTTCGTCGGCCTGGTCGGCCCCCACATTGCCCGCCTGATCGTCGGCGAAGATCAGCGCTACTTCCTGCCTGCGTCGATGGCCGTCGGTGGCCTGGTGATGGTCGCCGCCCACGTCGGCTCGCAGATCGTCAACCCCGGTATAGCCATCCCGATCGGCATTGTGACCTCGCTGATCGGCGTGCCCTTCTTCCTGGCCATCATCCTGGGACGGAGGCGAGCTCTCTAATGGCAGTACAGCTCCAGATCGACGACCTCCACGTCGCCTATGGCAAACATGTCGTTATCGACGGCATGCACCTGGAACTCCAGACGGCACCCGAAACCTATGTGGTGGGGCTCCTGGGGCCCAATGGTTGTGGTAAATCCACGCTGATTAAATCGATCATGCGCAAGGTGGCCAATATCTCCGTCACGGTGGATGGTGATGAGGTCAAGCGAGGTTCCGTCGGCTATGTTCCGCAAGATTTGCCGACGAGTGCCGCGCTGTCGGCTTTCGAATCTGTCGTGGTCTCGGCGCGAGGGTCGAAGACGCTTCTCTCTGGCCACGATGTGATGGAATCTGCCGTGGAGGCCATGCGCCGGTTGGGTGTTGATCACCTGGCGCACCAGAATTTGGCAGAGCTCTCTGGTGGTCAGCGACAGTTGGTCGCGGTCGCTCAGGCTTTGGTCCGCCGTCCGCGTGTTCTTCTCTTGGATGAGCCGACGAGTGCTCTGGATCTTCGCCACCAGATTTCGCTACTCAAAGTGGTGCGCGATTATGCGGCAAGTACGGACTGCCTGGTGCTTGTCGCCATCCACGATCTCAACTTGGCGGCACGCTACTGCGACCACATTGTCGCCCTCAAGGACGGGCTTCCGCACAGCCAGGGCGAACCGCCGCGAGTGATTACCCGCGGGATGATTACCGACGTGTATGGGGTGGGTGCCACGGTGCTCGACCACGCCGGTTGCCCTGTGGTTTCCCCGTGGGTGGATCCGACGATGCTTGCCGACGGGACTCCGGTTGACGAGGCCCTGGCCGGTGAGGCCGACGCCGCCGAGGCCGCCGACGAGGTTTCCAGCGACAGCTAGGCGCTCATCGTGTTGCCCCGGTGTTGACTCCGTGGCGCTTATCCGCCGCGGTGTGACGCACGTACTCACTCGAGTATTACAGTGGAGCTCATGTCATTCCGCCGTCGGAAGAAGAAAATCCCCGCCAAAACACCGGACGAGCTCGACCAGATGGAACGCGCCGGCGCCATCGTCGGCAATGCTCTCGTCGCCGTGAAGAACGCGGCCAAACCGGGAGTGAGCTTGCTTGAGCTCAACGCGGTCGCCGAAAGTGTTATCCGTGACGCAGGTGCCATACCCACCTTCTTGGGTTATGGGGGATTCCCCGCGTCCATTTGTGCGTCGCGCAACGACGTCGTCGTTCACGGAATCCCCACTTCCGACGAAGTGCTGGAAGAAGGGGACTACATCTCTATCGACTGCGGCGCGACGTTGAACGGCTGGGTCGGCGACAGCGCCTGGTCATTCGGCATCGGCAAAGACGGTGCGTTGCAAGGCGACGAGTTGCCCGACGACCCCGAATCCCCCGCGGGCGGCTCGCTCCGTTCATTGGATAAAGCGACCCAGGACGTGCTTGCCGCGGGTATCCGCGCCATGGTCCCCGGAGCCCGGCTGACCGACGTATCCCACGCACTGGAAATGGCCACGCGCGACGCGGAAAAGAAATACGGCGTGTCCTTGGGAATTGTCGACGGCTACGGCGGGCACGGAATCGGCCACGAAATGCACGAGGACCCTTACCTGGCGAATGAGGGCCCGGCCGGTCGCGGGCCGCTGATCCAAGAGGGATCCGTGCTGGCGATCGAACCAATGCTGACCTTAGGCACCTATGACACTGCCGTTCTTGACGATGACTGGACAGTGATCACTACCGACGGAACGTGGTCCTCGCACTGGGAACACACAGTGGCGGCAACGGCCGACGGACCACGCATTTTGACGCCACGGCCGGAGTAGA
>NZ_JAUMTY010000001.1:0-3845 GCF_030530965.1 Corynebacterium sp.
CTACGAAAATTGAGGCCTACGAACAATGGTAGGTAGATAATGGTCTACCGCGGGCGATGTAAACGAGAGTGAAATAAACTTGTTATGCGCCTGTGAAAAAATTGCGATTTTTACGCGGTGACGGTTTCCACATACTGCAGAAAGGGCACCCACCATGGCCACCGATGATCAAAAGTGGTACTTCAATTCAGAAACTAAGGAAGTCTCTCAGGGGAAGATGTCGAGCTGGCTCAACCGCATGGGCCCGTACCACTCCAAAGAAGAAGCCGAGCACGCGCTTGAACGAGCTCATGAGCGCAATCAAGAGGCCGACGAAGCCGATGAAGAGTGGGACGACGAGGACTAACCGACGGCTCCGTGGTCGCGGTCTTATCGACGGTTAGTTGGGCATGGTGTCGCCCATAGCCATGACGAGCTTGGACGGGCTCGAAGATTTCGTTGCTCCCGCTGCTAGAGCGTGCTGAGAGAGTCGGTCTAAAAAGTCATCGGCAAAGTCGCGAGCATTGCGCTGGCCGTCGCCATCGTGGTGATCGTCGAGGATCTCGGGGCTGAGTTCAATTTCCCATTCCCGCCAGTGCTGGGCTTGTCCGCCTTCGAGGAGCCCTCGCGATGAGACATGGTCGTCGCAGAATTCAGCTCCCTTGTATGATTCAGCACCTCCGCGCGAGCTGGGGGAGTCCACCATCACGTCGGTCACGTGCCGCTCATTGTCAACTTGTGCGATGGCGATAAAGTCCGCCGAGTCATCGTCCGCGGTTGCGGCAGGCAGCGCCTCATGAAGTGCCTCAAGGAGCGCGCGAGGTGGACGAACATGGTGGGAATCCGTTGCGTCCCCCGCGTCCAAGGGAGCGTGGACTTCGCGACGCCCGCGCGTCCCCGGAAGCTTGAGATGCCATCCTTCGTCGGGGCCCCCGCTGCGACGTCGCAACGTGATCTTATCCCTGGTCAACTGGAGGTCAGCCGTGTCGTAATACGTCGCCGAGAGCGTAAACCGCTGCTCAGCCCCAACCCCAGCGACTCCCTCCACTGCGGAAAAATCAGGCACCGGGGTGGCGTCGTCCACGGCAAATTTAACTTCGACTTCCAGCTGATCAGTAGAACCCATGACGCCAAGTGTAGGTCCGCGCCGCCGTTTAGGCCTTGGGACTATCCGAGAAGGCGTGGTCAGCGTCGGGGAAAGTGCCGTCGGCTACTCGTTCCCGGTACCGCTGAGCAGCGTCGCGTAATTCCTGGCCGATCTGCCCGAATTCCTCGACAAACGACGGTGTGCGTCGACCCGCCGGCATCGCCGCCATATCCTGCCACACGAGTACTTGGCCGTCCGTTCCAGCGCCGGCGCCAATGCCGATCGTGGAGATCGGAAGCTCCTCCGTGATCTCCCGGGCAATCTCCTCCGGCACCATTTCAAGAACGACGGCCGACGCGCCGGCCTCACACACGGCCTTCGCGTCGCGACTCAGCTGTTCAGCCCCACTGCCACGCCCTTGCACCCTGAAACCACCCAGCGATGACACCGACTGAGGCGTAAACCCAATATGCGCCATCACGGCAATTCCGGCCTGAGTAATCGCCCGAATACGTGGCGCAATTCGCTCGCCACCTTCGATTTTCACCATGTCGGCACCAGAACCATGAACCATCCGCACAGCATTAGCGACGGCGTGCTCATCCGATTGCTCGTAGGCGCCGAACGGCAGATCCGCGACGACGAGTGCGTGGGGAGCGCCCCTCACCACAGCACCGGCCAGCGGGATGAGTTCCTCTATCGTGATCGCCGTCGTCGATGAATACCCATAAACGACGTTGGCCGCGGAATCACCGACCAGAAGCACAGGGATGTCCGCGTCGTCAAAAATGCGAGCCGTCGTGAAATCGTAGGCAGTCAGCATTGCCCAGCGCTTGCCCTCGCGCTTGAACTGATCGAGGTGATGAATCCGAGTCTTCCGCCTCGGCTTTTCTGACTGTTGCGGAGCGTCGGGGTGGGCAGACATGGGCTGGTTCCTCTCTCAAATAAACAGGGTTGTCCGGGTTTTCTCTGGGTATTTCTACTGGTGTGACTACCGTATGCGCCAGGGTGTGGGGGCTTTCCCACGCATCAAACTCTATTCACATACACGCGCTCTGTGGCTAACACGCGCCCATGTCCCACCCACCGACTACCCTGTAGGTATGAATCGGCAACAAGAATTTGTCCTCCGAACCCTTGACGAACGCGACATCCGCTTTGTGCGCCTCTGGTTCACCGATGTACAGGGATACTTAAAATCCGTGGCCATCGCACCCGCCGAGCTCGAAGGCGCATTCGCCGAAGGCATCGGATTCGACGGGTCAGCCATCGAGGGCTTCTCCCGCGTGTCGGAGTCCGACACCATCGCCCGCCCGGACCCATCCACATTCCAAATGCTGCCCTTCCCGCACGAGGGTCAACTCACCTCCGCGCGGATGTTCTGCGACATCACCCTGCCAGACGGTCAACCCTCCTACGCCGACCCGCGCCAGGTCCTCCGTCGGCAATTAAACAGAGCAGCCGACGACGGATTCACCTCCTACGTCCACCCCGAAATTGAGTTCTTCCTCGTCAGAAGCCTCATGACGGAAGGTAAAGAACCTATCCCGACCGATAACGGCGGATACTTCGACCAGGCCGTCCACGACGAAGCCCCAGGGTTCCGACGGGATGCCATCACAGCCCTGGAGTCGATGGGCATATCCGTCGAGTTTTCGCACCATGAAACCGCGCCGGGCCAGCAAGAAATCGACCTCCGCTACGACGATGTGCTGTCCATGGCGGACAACATTATGACTTTCCGCTTTCTCATTAAGCAGGTCGCGTTGCAAAGCGGGGTGCGGGCGACTTTCATGCCAAAGCCATTCGCTAACAGGGCTGGCTCCGCCATGCACACCCACATGTCCCTTTTTGAAGGCGACACGAATGCGTTCCATGATCCCGACGATGAATTCAATTTGTCGGCCACCGCGCGGTCCTTTGTCGCGGGAATCTTGGAGCACGCCAACGAGATTTCGGCCGTGACGAACCAGTGGGTCAATTCGTACAAGCGCGTGGTCTTCGGGGATGAAGCGCCGACGTCGGCAACCTGGGGTCTGTCCAACCGATCAGCTTTGGTTCGTGTACCCCGATACACCTCGACAAAAGCCTCGTCACGTCGCGTCGAAGTGAGAAGCCCCGACTGCGCATGTAACCCCTACCTGGCATTTTCGGTGCTCCTTGCGGCGGGATTGAAAGGCGTGCGCGAAGGGTACGATCTGCCGCCCCAGGCTGAGGACGACATATCGTCCCTGACACGCAGGGAACGTCGCGCGCTGGGTTACCGCGACCTTCCGACGTCGTTAGATGAAGCACTCCGTGAAATGGAGCGCTCCGAACTTGTTGCGGACACCCTCGGTGAGCACGTCTTCGAGTATTTCCTCCGCAACAAATGGCAAGAATGGCATGATTACCAAAGCCAGGTCACGCCATGGGAGTTGGACACCACGCTGGACTACTAAAGCCAGGTCTGATCAGACACGAAAGCACGTGATCCCATGACTTTCTTCCCCGCTCCCCACCGACCTCCCGAACCGCGACTCCGGACGGCCCGCGGAACACGATCTGCCGTGCCATCGCCGTCCACCTTGGGTTTGACCAGCCCCCACGCAGCGTCCGATCTCGAAAAACTGGGGTGGGATAACCAGGAGTCGCTTGGCCTCCTGTACCTCCTGGCCAATGTCGGTGACCCGGAACTGGCCCTCAACACCCTTTACCGGCTGAACGAAAACCTCAAACCGGGTTCCGACGAGGCCACTGCGTTTCTTGACGCAATGCGGAACAACGAGGTCGTGCGGTC
>NZ_JAUMTY010000001.1:3945-17870 GCF_030530965.1 Corynebacterium sp.
GCCGGGATGTACCGCGCAGGAATAACCGGTACCGCGGCATATACCCAGCTCAAGATGACGTATCGCACGCTGCTGATGCGCATCGCCGCCTCTGATTTGGCCAGCACCATACCGTCCGGGGTCTTTCAGCAATCCCAGCCCGACGGTGATGACCGACGTAGCTCAGCGCGGGCTGGCAATTCAGCAACACACGGGGGAGAGGACGGTAGCGGAGGAGCAGCCTCGGCGTCGCCCAACGAAAAGCGCGCCATGGCCCACCCCATGGGATTCGTCGAGGTCTCGGCCGCATTATCCGATCTCGCCGACGCAGCGCTCACAGCGGCACTCGCGGTAGCCGTCGCCACGGTGTACCCCGACAACAACGCCGTGGATGCCCGGCTGGCGGTCATCGCGATGGGGAAGTGTGGCGCGCGCGAACTGAACTACATCTCCGACGTTGACGTCATCTTCGTAGGTGAGACCGCCGATGCGAAAACAACCCGTGTGGCCAGCGAATTCATCAAAGTTGGCTCCCGGTGTTTCTTCGAGGTGGATGCGGCCCTCCGCCCCGAAGGCAAAAGTGGGGCGCTCGTGCGCACGCTCGAGAGCCACCTGAGCTATTACGAACGATGGGCCGATACCTGGGAGTTTCAGGCCCAGCTCAAGGCCCGACCCATGACCGGGGCCATGGATTTAGGCAAAGCCTATGTCCAAGCAATCCAGCCGCGCGTGTGGCAGGCGTCCCAACGCGACTCATTTGTTGACGACACCCAACATATGCGGGGCCGGGTCATCGAGAACATTCCCAAAGAACAACAAGCGCGGGAACTCAAACTCGGCGTCGGTGGCCTGAGGGATGTCGAATTCGCAGTCCAGATGCTGCAGATGGTTCATGGCCGGATCGATGCTGATTTGCGTGTCCGGTCAACAATCAGTGCTCTTCAGGCCCTCATCCGCGGAGGATACGTCGGCCGGGAAGATGGCTCGCAACTCATCGCCTGCTATGAATTCGTGCGGTTGCTGGAGCACCGGCTTCAGCTGCAGCGGATCAAACGCACACACATGCTGCCCGAGCCCGACGACGAGGATGCACTCCGATGGCTCGCGCGCTCGTGCGGCATCGGTTCCACGTCCTCCATGACGAGCATCGAGTCGCTCAAGAAGCTCATCGGGCGAGCATCACGCCAAATTCACAGCCTGCACAACAAACTTTTCTTCCGGCCACTGCTTAATGCCGTCGCTCTTATCGACGACGAGACCGCGCGACTGTCTCCCGACGCCGCCCGCCGCCAGCTGGCCGTGTTGGGATATCAGTTCCCGGACCGCGCGTACGAGCACCTCAAAGCGCTGGCCTCGGGGACAACTCGCAAGGATCGCATCCAAGCGATGCTGCTCCCCACGCTCATGGAGTGGTTGGGCGACACCTCCGACCCCGACGCGGGCCTCCTGGCGTACCGCAAACTCTCCGACGTGCTCTACCACGATCCCTGGTTCCTCAGGATGCTCCGGGACGAGGGGATCGTCGGCCGTCGCCTCATGCACATTTTGGGAACGTCCCCCTACGCCACGGACTTAATCCTGGCCGCGCCGAACGTCGTCAAACTTCTTGGCGACGGCGCCAACGGGCCGAAGCTCACGGAGGTCAGCGCGTCCACGGTGACGCGATCCCTCGTCACCACCGCGAGCAGGCACAAAGACCCCGATAAAGCGATTGCCGCGGCCCGGTCACTGCGTCGAAAAGAATTAGCCCGCATTGCGTGTGCTGATCTGTTGGGGATGATGTCTCTGGCCGACGTGTGCCACAGCTTGTCCCTCGTGTGGGACGCGGTACTGGAAGCGGCCCTCTACGCGGAGATTCACGGGTGGACGGCCACACACCCCGACGAACCAATCCCGGCGACGATGACCGTGATAGGCATGGGGCGCCTCGGTGGGGGCGAGTTGGGCTATGGATCCGATGCCGACGTGCTGTTTGTCTGCGAACCCGCCCACGATGACGTGAGCGAGGCAGACGCCGTGAAATGGGCCATCGGGATCGGCGACGCTGTGCGACGTCGGCTAGCGAAACCCTCGCAGGACCCCCGCTTGGATGTCGATCTTGACCTCCGCCCCGAGGGCCGTAACGGCCCGACCGTGCGGACGCTGAACTCGTATCACGCGTACTACGAACGGTGGGGAGAAACCTGGGAAGTGCAGGCGCTGCTGCGCGCAACGTGGATCGCCGGCGATGAAGACTTAGGCCGCCGCTTCCTCCATATGATCGACAAGTTCCGTTATCCGGAGGGCGGTGTGAGTGATGCGACGGTGAGGGAAGTCCGCCGCATGAAAGCCCGCGTCGATGAAGAGCGCCTTCCCCGTGGGGCCAACCGCAACACCCACACGAAACTGGGCCGCGGTGCATTGACCGACATTGAATGGACAGTGCAGTTGCTCACGCTCCAACACGCGCACGAGTACCCGGAGCTGCACAACACGTCCACGATGGCGACTCTTCGCGCTATCGAAAACGTCGGGCTGCTTGAGCCCGAGGACTGTGAAACCCTCCGCACCGCATGGCAAACGGCGACGAAAGCGCGCAACGCCCTTGTCTTGGTACGCGGAAAGCGGACCGATCAGCTACCCGAGCCGGGTGCTGCGCTGGCACACACAGCTGGTGCCGCAGGGTGGGAACCCGAGCACTACCAGGAGTTTTTGGACAACTACTTGAAAGTTACCCGCCAAGCGAGGAAAGTAATCGATCGGGTCTTCTGGGGGGAGGATGAGTTTATGCATCGCTGAGTCCCCGTCAGAGGAATCGTAAGAGCGATAAATGTCACGGCGTGGAGTTGTCGACAGGTGTCGCGGATTCGTTAGAGTATCCATGTCTGGCCGGGCCTGGCCGGCGCATGCAGGACATGAGTGACAAAATAGTACGGAGTTAATGTGGGCGAGCGATCATCGATCGTGATTTCCCGGTACGGGAACACACTTATCCAGTTCATCAAGTTTGGGCTGGTCGGCGGCTCGGGAGTCATCGTGAACATGGTGGCTCTGGTGATCGCGAACAAGCTCTTCGGCTGGGGGTTTGATGTCACACCACATGACACCGTGCTCAACCTTCTAGGAACCCGCTTCCACCTGCGCTGGTACCACATTTTCGCAACCATCGCGTTCGTCGTGGCAAACACCTGGAATTTCCAAATCAACCGCTGGTGGACGTTCAAGTCTCATGGCCACGGCCGCTGGCTCCGTGAATTCCTGGCCTTCTTTGCTGTCGGCCTGCTGAGCTGGGTGGTCTCGCAAATTGTGATGACCCTCCTGATGAACCCGACCTCCCCGCTGGAACTCTCACCCCGAATTTTCGACAGCTCCACCGGGCTCCGAAACCAACTGTATTGGGCCAACCTGATCGGCATTTTTGTGGCCATGCCCGTGAACTTTGTGGTCAACAAACTGTGGACATTCAAAGCTGTCCGCGTCTCCCGCGTGCCCGACAAGTATGAATTGTTGACTGAAAAACAACTCCGTGACCGGGAGCTATCCCGCAAAAGCTAAGCTTGCGTGGTCTCCGCTGGCGGACATGCACACGTGGGTATATCGGGATTGTTGGTGTGGATAGCGTTAAGAAGCCGATCGAAAACACCCGAGAGATAGTCGACGTCGCCATCCTCTAATTGTGCGAAAAGATTCTTGCGCACAGTGTCGACGTGACCGGGAGCGACGTGCTCAATAGCCTTTCGGCCCTTATCGGTGACAGAGACGACAGAAGCGCGCCCGTCGTGAGGGTCGTCGTTACGAATAACGAGGCCACGTTTCTGCATCCTGCTGACCTGATGTGACAGTCGGCTGCGCTCCCACAGCATACGGTCGGCCAGAAGTGTGACGCGGAGTTCCCCGTCGGGCGCTTCGCTTAAATTGACGAGGACCTCAAAGTCTGCGAGGGACAGATCGCCCTCGTTATGTAGTTGCCGGGCGATCACCGTATTGAGTTCATCATGAAATCGTAAGAACGATCGCCAGACGTGTTGTTGCTGCGGGCTCAGCCAGATCGCGGAAGAATCGGACATGTTGTCATCATACGGTGTAGTAGGTGGCGTTCGCTGTGTAAGTCTGGGCTAGGGTCCGCGCGAGGTCTCTCGGTGAAAGTCACATTGAATATAGCCATGTTAGGTAGGTCTCAATTGAATGTTATTCGCGCAGGTAGATAGGTAAAATGCACCTTTGTTAGTTGATGTATCATAAATAGCGGTGTGTACGCGCGGTGAAGCGCGTTGCTCTCTATGTGGCAAGGGGAGTAGACACAGTATCGCGAACGGTTTACCCGGGCTGATCTTTCGATACATCCTCCATGGAGACCTGTGGGGATCCTTGGAGATCTCAAGCTTGTGGTACCTCAGAAAGTGTTAAGAACCTTAGGAAGGTAATTAATGGCACGTAATGTCGCAGAACAGCTAGTAGATGCCCTAGAAAAGCAGGGCGTTAGCAGAGTGTTCGGCTTGGTGGGCGACAGTCTTAACCCGATTGTTGACGCTATCCGGCAAAGTTCAATCGAGTGGGTTCACTGCTATAACGAGGAGTCTGCTGCTTTCGCGGCCGGCGCCCACTCCGTCGTTACCGGTGAGCTCTCCGTGTGTGCTGGATCGTGTGGTCCGGGTAATACACACATGATTCAGGGGCTGTACGACGCTCACCGCAACGGTGGGAAGGTCTTGGCCCTCGCTAGCCAGATCCCGTCGAAGGAAATCGGTTCCGGTTTCTTCCAAGAGACGCACCCCGAGAAGCTTTTTGAAGAATGCTCTGGGTACTGCGAATTGGTGAACTCCGCTGCTCAGGCGGGTCGCTGTATTCACGCCGCTATCCAGTCGACCTTGGCTGGCCACGGTGTGTCCGTCGTGTCCTTCCCGGGTGACATCTCCATGCAGGAGGCTGTGGAGACCCCGTCGCTGGAAGGCAACTTCTCGGTGCAGAACGGGGAAGTACACCCCAGCCGGAAGCAGCTCCGCGACCTTGCCGATGCCATCAACAAGGCTGACAAGGTGACGATGTTCGGCGGTATCGGTTGCGCCGGTGCTCGCGATGAGCTCTTCGCCGTCGCGGAGAAGATTAAATCGCCTGTCGGCCACTCGTACGCCGGTAAGGAAGTTCTGCACTACGACAACCCGTATGACGTCGGTATGTCCGGCCTCCTCGGTTACGGTGCATGTACTGCAGCATTCGACAACGCTGACCTCTTGATCTTGGTCGGTACCGACTTCCCGTACACCGACTTCTTGCCGACGACGCCCACCGCGCAGATCGACATTAACGGTGCTCACATTGGTCGACGCACCCACGTCGAGTACCCGGTTGTTGGTGACGTGAAGTCCACCATGGCGGAGCTGCTCCCGCTTTTGAAGGAAAAGACCGACCGCAGCTTCCTCGATTCCATGCTGAAGAAGCAGCAGCGGAACCTGAAGCACGTCATCTCTGCGTACACCAAGAACGTCTCCAAGCACACGCCGATTCACCCCGAATTCTTGGCGTACAACCTGGACGATCTTGCCGACGACGACGCCATCTTCACGGCCGACACCGGTATGTGCAATGTGTGGCACGCACGCTACATCATGGCCGGCCCGAACCGTCGTCTGCTGGCGTCCTACCGCCACGGGACCATGGCGAACGCCTTGCCGCAGGCGATCGGCGCCCAGGCTGCGGATCGTAAGCGCCAGGTCATTTCGATGTCCGGCGATGGTGGGCTCTCCATGCTGATGGGTGAGCTGTTGACCGTGAAGCTCCACCAGCTGCCCATCAAGATGGTGGTCTTCAACAACTCCACGCTGGGCATGGTCAAGCTCGAAATGATGGTCCAGGGTATCCCCGATTTCGGAACCGACCACGCGAAGTTCAATTACGCTGACATTGCCCGCGCGGTGGGAATCAAGTCCTACCGTGTGGAGGATCCGAAGGACGTTCGCTCGACGCTGCAAGAGGCGCTGGCCCACCCGGGTCCGGTGTTGATCGATGTCCAGACCGATCCGAACGCGCTGTCGATCCCGCCGGACATCTCCCTGGAGCAGGTGAGCGGCTTCACCAAGGCTGCTGTTCGTACTGTGCTCGACGGTGGTGTCGGCAAGATGATTAACATCGCGAACTCGAACCTGCGTAATATTCCTCGTCCTTCCGGATTTAAGGGAATTGGCTAGTCACGGAATTGGCTACATTTCGTTTAATTTCCCGATGAATCTGCATCGGGGCATGGTTTAACGCCACAGTCGGCTAGGCTGGATCAGGTGAAATACATCTCCACCCGTGATCCACACCAGTCGCCTGTGGCGTTTTCCGATATTCTGCTCCGCGGTCTTGCACCCGATGGGGGCCTGTATGTCCCCGAGTCCTATCCGCAATGGAGTTCATCCGATTTATCCCGATTCCGTTCCCTTCTTCATGACCAGGGATATCCATCCTTAGCTGCGGAAATTATTCCCTATTTTGTCGACGATATTCCGCGCGAGGATATTGAGCAGATGACTCAGCGGGCTTATCAAGTCCCTCGGTTTGCGAACCCGGATATTGTGCCGGTCAGTGAGCTGGAGGATGGCCTGTTCATCGGCCATTTGTCTGAAGGCCCGACTGCCGCGTTTAAAGACATGGCGATGCAGCTTTTGGGTGAGCTGTTTGAATATGAGTTATCGCGACGCTCCAGCACGTTGAATATTGTGGGCGCGACCTCGGGGGATACAGGTTCATCGGCGGAATACGCGATGCGCGGCCGCCGTGGAATTCGCGTGTTTATGCTGACCCCGCGCGGGCGGATGACACCATTCCAGCAAGCGCAAATGTTTAGCTTGGATGATCCCAACATCTTTAATATTGCTTTAGACGGTGTATTCGACGATTGCCAGGATGTGGTGAAAGAAATTTCATCAGATGCTGATTTCAAGGCCGAATTCCATATTGGAGCCGTCAATTCGATTAACTGGGCCAGGCTCATGGCGCAGGTTGTCTACTATGTGGCCTGTTGGATTCGCGCTACCGAGTCGAATGAGAGCAAAGTCAGCTTCTGCGTGCCCACGGGCAATTTCGGGGACATTTGCGCCGGGCATATCGCGCGGAGCATGGGTCTGCCCATCGACCAACTCATTGTCGCAACAAATGAGAACGATGTTTTAGATGAGTTCTTCCGCACGGGTAGTTACCGTGTACGATCCGCGCGCGAGACCTTAGCGACGTCGAGCCCTTCGATGGATATTTCCCGCGCGTCCAACTTCGAGCGCTTTATTTTCGACGTCCTGGGACGCGACGTTGCCCGCACCGCGGACCTGTTCGGCAAGAGAGTCCGTGAGGGCGGTTTTGATCTCTCAGACGATCCGGCTTTCCCATCGGTGGCAGAGAAATTTGGTTTCCGCTCCGGGAAGTCGACCCATGCTGACCGCTTGGCGACGATCAAGCGCGTGCATGATGAGTATGGCGTCGATATTGACCCGCACACCGCTGATGGCGTGACCGTGGCGTGGCAGCAGAGGGACGCTGTCCACCCGCCGATCGTCTGCCTGGAGACAGCACTACCGGTGAAGTTTGCTGACACGATGCGGGAGGCTTTAGGCGAGGAGCCGGAAACGCCAGAGCGCTTTGCAAACATCATGCAGGGTGGCCGACATGTGGCTGATCTGCCGAATGATGCTACCGCGGTGAAGGATTTCATTCGCGAGTCCATAGCCAACTCTGATGTGACGAATTAGCCTCACGGCTGGGATTAGATGATCAGATGATCCCCTGGAAGACATAGAAAACCCGCTGCCCTCGTTGATTCGAGAGGACAACGGGTTTTTACATGCTAGCTGCTGCTAGCTGGCTATATGCCCTGGCCGTTTAGCAGTCGTAGTACATTTCGAACTCTTGCGGGGTCGGGCGCAGGCGGACCGGGGAGATCTCGTTGTCGAACTTGTACTTGAGGTACGTATCCAGCAGGTCCTCGGTGAAGACGTCGCCCTCGGTGAGGAAGTCGTGGTCCTTCTCCAGGGAAGCCAGAGCTGCCTCGAGGCTGGTCGGAGCCTGAGGAATGTCAGCGGCCTCCTCGGGCGGGAGCTCGTAGAGGTCCTTGTCAACCGGAGCGTGCGGCTCGATGCGGTTCTTGATGCCGTCCAAACCGGCCATCATCATCGCGGCGAAACCGAAGTAGGGGTTACCCGTCGGGTCCGGTGCACGGAATTCGACGCGCTTTGCCTTCGGGTTGGATCCGGAGATCGGAATACGGATCGCTGCCGAGCGGTTACGCTGCGAGTACACCAGGTTGATGGGGGCCTCGAAGCCAGGAACCAGGCGGTGGTAGGAGTTCAGCGTGGGGTTGGTGAACGCCAACACTGAACCAGCGTGCTTCAGGATGCCGCCGATGTAGTAGCGGGCGGTGTCGGACAGTCCGCCGTAGCCAGCCTCGTCGTAGAACAGCGGCGAGCCGTCCTTCCAGAGTGACTGGTGAGCGTGCATACCGGAACCGTTGTCGCCGGCAAGGGGCTTCGCCATGAAGGTGGCGGACTTGCCTTCCTGCCATGCGGTGTTCTTGATGATGTACTTGAAGGTCTGCAGGTCATCAGCAGCGTGAAGCAGGGTGTTGAACTTGTAGTTGATTTCCTGCTGTCCACCGGTACCGACCTCGTGGTGAGCGCGCTCAAGCTCAAAGCCAGCGTTGATCAGGTTGCGGGACATGTCGTCGCGGAGATCCTGGAAGTGATCGTACGGAGCGACGGGGAAGTAGCCACCCTTGATGCGGGTCTTGTACCCGAGGTTCTCGGACCCGTCACGCTCTTCTTCTGCGCCTCGGTTCCACCAGCCCTCGACGGAATCAACTTCGTAGAAAGCGTTGTTGATGTCGGTGCTGTACCGGACGGAATCGAAGATATAGAATTCAGCTTCAGCGCCGAAGAAGCAGGTGTCAGCGATGCCGGTGGAGGCGAGGTATTCCTCTGCCTTGCGGGCAACGTTACGTGGGTCACGGGAGAAGGCTTCGCCAGTCAGCGGATCGTGGACGAAGAACTTCATGTTCAACGTCTTCGCTTTGCGGAACGGATCGAGCTGGGCCGTCGCCAGGTCTGGCATGAGGGCCATGTCGGATTCGTCGATAGTGGTGAATCCTCGGACGGATGAACCATCGAAAGCGAGTCCTTCGTTGATGACGTCTTCATCGAAGGCATCGGCTGGAATGGTGAAGTGCTGCTCGACGCCGGGGACATCCGTGAAGCGAATGTCGACGAACTCGACGTCGTTATCTTTGATGTACTTGGTGACATCTTCAGCATTAGTGAAAGCCACTGTGACTCCTCGCAGATTTCTCTCGGTCGGTCGGGAATATCTGTAAGTGACCGAGCATTACTTTCCACTTTAAAGTAAAGGTGTTGCTCTGGGGATAAAGATATGTTTCGTTAATGTTACGTCCTGGCCAGACGCGATCTCCTCCACAAAAGTGGGGGTGCTGGCACAGTCGCGGTGCCAAGTGGGGCACTGGCAACGACGAACTTACGACGAGCCACGTGCCGTCGATAATACGCGGCAGGTAAAGTGCCTCCTATGGCAAAGGATCGGGCACGCGAGCGAAAGAACAACCAGCGATCAGAACGCACGAGTTGGCTTGAAGGGCCACAAATCCCCGGCGAAAACGACGGGCTCGTTCAGTCGCGATGGCCCGGTGAAAAACTGGGGCTGACAAAATCAGGTTCGGGGTCGCAAGCGTCGATTATGCGACGGTGCGGGGGAGTGGTCCTGGATTGGCTCGTGTCCATGGCCATCACAGGAATTCTGTTTTATATCGTGGGGCCGACGTCGAGCGACGGAAAACAGACCGAACTGGTGTGGGGCAATTTTGCCGCCACGACGAACATCATCGTCTACGTCGTTGTTGGGATCATCTCTGTTTGGCTTTTCGCGCGCACCCCGGGCCAGCTGATGCTCGGGATGGGGGTTGCGCGAGTAGATCAGCGCGATGCCCGCGTCGGCTTGTGGCGCGCAGTTGTCCGCACCCTGTTGACAATCTTTATCCTCCCAGCAGCGATCTGCGACTCAGACCTGCGGGGAATGCATGACCGTGCGACGGGGACTGTGGTGATCAGGGCTTAGCGCCTGATACGCAGCGCTTAGCGCCCAGCACCTAGTGCTTGTTTCGCTGAGCAGCCCGACGCGCCCGGCGGTTCATTCCCTTTTGCACCTTGGCCTGGTTCGGGATGGGGCCCTTCGGCATCCCCATATTGCCGCGGACATTGTCCAGGGACTCGATCCGGCTGGCCAATGAGTCCACTTCTTGCTTCTTAATGTTGCGGGGCAGCCTCATCAAGTGGCGCTGCAGCTTCTTGATCGGGACTTCGTCCTCACCCTCGCCCGACACTACCTCGTAGATGGGGGTATCGCCGACGATGCGGGCCAGGCGACGACGCTCCTTGTCCATCATGGGCTTGATTCGCTGTTTTTCCCCTTCACCGACGAGGACAACACCGGGTGTGCCGACAACACGGTGAACAAGATCCATGTGGTTGTTGACTTGAACGCCCTGTTTCGTGACCCACTTCATGCCGACGCCATCACGCATATTGTCCAGCGCCCATCCTGCGGCACCAGCCTGTCCGGATGCGCGATCGTAAACCGACCGCTGCAAGCGTCGGCTGAAAACAAGCATCGCGAGTGTGGCGCCGAGAATAAGGCCGATGATTAACCACAGCCACTTGTTACCCCACACGAAACCGAGCAGGAAAAGTAGGACAGCGGGCAGCAGGAGAGCCAGCAGCATGTAGGGAATGAGCTTGTTATCCTGCTTGCGCTGGATGTTGAAAGCCTGCCACATCTGGCTGCGTGTTTGTTTACGCTGAGCCCGTTTAGCGGAGCGCTGGGCCTTCTTTTCTTCCTTTGCGCGGTCGTTCTTCGCCATACGTTCAGGATAGGCGATGGATGTCCGGTCGGTGGAATCAGTGAGCGTTAACGAGCGCCAACTGGTGTCTCGCGGCTGGCCCCGTACTTGGACAGCAAGGTGGAGGCTTCCTGAGAGGCCGTGTCGTCGATCCCCTCGCCCAGGTGGCGCAGATTAGCGGGGAGTTCTTCGCCGCGCGCCTTGATCGCCTGCGCATACAGCCGACCCGCACGGTAGGAGGACCGGACCAACGGCCCGGCCATTACACCAGCAAACCCAATGTCATGCCCATAATCGCGGTACATAACGAACTCTTCGGGTTTGACCCACCTTTCGATGGGGTGGTGCAGGTTCGACGGGCGGAGGTACTGGGTCACCGTCAAGATGTCGCATCCGGCATCGCGAAGGTCGCGCATGGCGGATTTCACCTCGTCAACCGTCTCACCCATCCCAAGGATCAAGTTCGACTTGGTGACTAAGCCGAAATCACGCGCCTGACGGATGACATCCAGGCTTCGCTCATAACGGAATGCAGGGCGGATCCGCTTAAAAATGCGGGGCACCGTTTCCAAGTTGTGGGCAAACACTTCCGGTCGAGCCTCAAATACGGTCTGAAGAAGATCGGGCTTTCCCGAAAAATCGGGGGTGAGGTTCTCGACGCCGGTGTTGGGGTTGAGTTTGTGGATTTGCCGGACAACCTCGGCGTATAACCACGCGCCCTCGTCGGGCAGATCATCACGGGTGACCCCGGTGATGGTGGAGTAGCGCAATCCGATCTCACGGACATTTTCTGCAACGCGACGAGGTTCGTCCTCATCGAGTGGCTCAGGGCGACCGGATTTAATGTCGCAGAAGTCGCAACGGCGGGAACACGTATCGCCACCGATAAGGAAGGTGGCCTCACGGTCTTCCCAGCACTCGTGGATGTTGGGGCATCCTGCTTCCTGGCAGACGGTGTGAAGACCAGCGCCTTTGACGCGTTTCTTCATGTCGCGGAATTCGGGGCCCATGGTCGCGGTAGTCCGGATCCACCGCGGTTTCGCTTCAATGGGGGTTTGGGCGTTCCGTGCTTCGATGCGGAGAAGTCGTCGTCCGTTCGGTGCAACTGCCATGTCTTCTACCTTATTTTTGAGTGTGTCGTCGTACACATCCTACTGAACTTTGATGCGCTTATGTCCATCGTCGGGAATTGTGCTGGTAGTGATCGGTTGTGTCCCATCCAGCGCCGCGATAAGAGAGTCCCGCATGAGGCCGACGATGTCATGGGGGCGGATATCGCGTCCGAGTTCTTCTGTCAGCGTTGTCACGCCGGCATCACTGATGCCGCACGGCACGATGTGGTTATAGGGCTCGAGCGAGTTATCGCAGTTGAGAGCGAAGCCGTGCATGGTGACTCCGCGCGTCACTCGCAGTCCGATGGCCGCAATTTTCCGCTCAGGGCGTAGTTCCCCGCGGACGACGTCGGTGGGGAGCCAGACTCCCGACCTGCCCTCAACGCGCCCAGCACTGGTCACGCCAAGTGTGTGGCACGTCGTGATGAGTGCTTCTTCCAGCCGTCGCACGTAATCGACGACATCGAGCGGTTGGGCTAACCGAATGATCGGGTACCCCACCAGCTGCCCCGGCCCGTGCCAGGTGATGCGTCCGCCACGGTCGATGCGGATGAGCGGTGTGTCGTCATTGTCAGGGAGGTCTTCGGGTTGTGTTCGTTTCCCGGCTGTGTACGTCGCGGGGTGTTCGAGGAACAACAACTTGTCGACGCCACGGTCGGGTTCGTCACGTGTAGCCCCAGCCGCATCAGCCCGTTGTTGAGCGTATTCGGCTTGCCGATGCCACATCTCCATATAGTCAACTTGTCCGAGCCATTCGACGTCGTAGTCGGTGTCAACAGCTCGAATGGATCCTTGCTGATAACCCATGTGGTTGATCGTACGCGTGTGGCCGGCCCCTAGATGAGGCCGGCCACATGTTGACGCTGACGTGCTGGTCACACGGTGTCGCGCAGAGTTAGGGCGGACCCGTGCGTCACAGCAATCAGGATTTAGAGGTCAAGATCACCCTCGAAATTAGCTGTCTCGAGGCGATCGCGGACGGTGGTCATGAACCGCCCTGCGTCTGCACCGTCGACGATCTGGTGATCGTAGGTGAGAGGCAGCAGCACCATCTGGCGGATGGCAATCGCTTCAGAACCGTCGGACGTCGGGACGACGGACGGCCGCTTCACGATCGCGCCGGTTCCCATCATGGCTGCCTGCGGCGGTACCAGGATCGGGGTGTCGGTCAGCGCGCCTTCTGAACCAATGTTGGTGATGGTGAAGGTGCCGCCAGTGAGGTCGTTCGGCTTCAGCTTGTTGGTCCGTGCCCGGTCGGCGATGTCAGCAATTGCTGCAGCCAGTTCCGGCAACGTCATGTCCTGAGCGTTGTGAATGACCGGTGAGAGCAGGCCAGCTTCCGTGTCAACGGCGATCCCCAGGTTGACCTTGTCGTGGTAGGTCATTTCCTTGGTCTCAGCGTTGTAGGACGCATTGACGTTCGGGTGGGAAATGAGCGCTTCGACAACGGCCTTCGCGAAGAAGGGGAGGTAGGTGAGGTTGACGCCGTACTTCTCCTTGAACGCTGGCTTCGACGCCTTGCGCAGTGCAGCGACATCGGTCATGTCGACCTCGTGAACCTGCGTTAACTGCGCGGACGAGTGGAGGGATTCCAGCGTCTTCGATGCGGTCAGCGAGCGAATACGGTTCACCTTTTGGGTCGTGCCGATCAGCTCTGCCTTCTTGGGATCGACGCGCTTGGTGGACCACGCTGCGCGCGGACCGTCCTGCGCCGGTTTCTCGTCTGCATTTCCGCTTGCCGACGACGTGTCTGGTGCGTCCTTCGCCTTCTCGGCGGCAGCAAGAACGTCTTGCTTGCGGATCCGTCCACCGACGCCGGAGCCTTCAACCGTGGTGAGATCAACGCCGTGCTTCTCCGCCAGCTTTCGTACCAGCGGGGTCACGTACGGGAGCTTTCCACCGGTGTTGACCTTGGTCGACGGGCGAGTAGCAGGTTCCTCCCGATCGGGCGCGCTGGCGGACGATGCCTTAGGCGATGCCGTTTC
>NZ_JAUMTY010000001.1:17970-24102 GCF_030530965.1 Corynebacterium sp.
GCTGGATGCTGCGTTGGCGTCGCCGATGCGGGCGATGACGGATCCAACGTCGACGGTGTCGTCTTCCTCGGCAAGGACTTCGACGAGGGTACCGGCAACGGGGGAGGGGATTTCGGTGTCGACTTTGTCGGTGGAGACCTCCAACAGTGGTTCGTCGACCTCGACTTCGTCGCCGACGCTCTTGAGCCACTGGGTAATGGTTCCCTCGGTCACGGATTCGCCGAGCTCTGGCATTTCAACGTCGGTGGCCTCGCCAGAAGCAGAACCGCTCGAACCAGAGCTAGAGGACTTCTGCGACTTCTCGCCCTCCGAAGAGCTCTTCTCCTCAGCGCCGGAATCACCAGAGCCGGAATCGGACGACTCCGACGCACCACCGTCGTCGCTGCTGGTGTCGTCGCCCTCTTCACCGATCTCTGCGATGACCTCGCCGACCTCAACCGTGTCGTCTTCGTCGGCAATAATTTTTGTCAACACACCAGCAACGGGTGAAGGAATCTCGGTGTCGACCTTGTCGGTCGAAACCTCCAGAAGTGGTTCGTCGACAGCGACGGTGTCACCTACTTGTTTGAGCCACGTGGTGACCGTGCCTTCGGTGACGGATTCGCCGAGTTCGGGCATCTCAACAGAGAACGCCATGGTGGAAGTCTCCTCTAAAATAAGCGATAGTTAAGAAGTCAACGCAGATCTGTGACGCTGATCGTTGAAACGTGTCATGAGGATCTGATTACGGCATGACTTTACGTGCTCCCACAATACCGTGGCTTCTCCTCAGACGCGCCTTGGCCGTCAAAATCTGGCTAAAGTTACCTGGATATGGGGGAGGGTCTACAGTAGGAACCATGGCTGATAAGACTTTCACCGTAGAAAAAAATCCACACCCGACATCCCCCGAGGCCATCGCTAAGGTGCTCGCGAACCCAGGCTTCGGAGCGAACTTTACCGACCACATGGTGATTATCGACTGGGATGGGGAGCAAGGATGGCATGATCCTCGCGTCGTCCCCTACGGCCCGATCACCTTGGATCCAGCAACGACGCTGTTCCACTACGGTCAGGAGATCTTCGAGGGACTCAAAGCATACCGTCAGCCAGATGGTTCCATAGCCACATTCCGTCCAGACCAAAATTGCCGACGGATGCAGAACTCGGCCAAGCGGCTGGCAATGCCCGGACTGCCGGAAGAATTATTTATGGAATCGCTCCATCAGCTGGTGGAGATCGACGCAGATTGGGTTCCTGAAGCGGGAAGCGAAGCAGCGCTGTACTTGCGCCCGTTTATGATCGCGACGGAAAAGGGCTTGGGAGTTCACCCGTCCTCGACGTACCGCTTTTACTTGATCGCATCGCCGGCTGGGTCGTACTTCAGTGGCGGCATCAAACCGGTGACAGTTTGGCTGTGTGAGGACTACGTCCGCGCCTGCCCCGGTGGCACAGGAGCTGCAAAGTTCGCCGGTAACTACGCGGCCTCCTTGGCTGCCCAGTCGCAAGCAGAGGAAAAGGGCTGCGACCAGGTTGTCTGGTTGGACGCCATCGAGCGCAACTATGTCGAGGAAATGGGCGGAATGAACCTCGCCTTCATCTACGGCACTGGCGACGACGCGAAGCTGGTTACTCCCGCATTATCCGGTTCCTTGCTGCCCGGCGTGACCCGCGATTCGTTGCTGAAGCTGGCCGAGGATCGCGGAATGGCCGTGGAAGAGCGGAAGATCTCGACGGCCGAGTGGCGTGAAGCCGCGAAGTCCGGAGAGATGAGCGAGGCCTTCGCCTGCGGTACCGCCGCCGTTATCACCCCGGTGGGAACCGTGAAGTCCAACGAAGGGGAATTCACCATCAACGGTGGACAAGCAGGTCCGATCTCGATGGAACTCCGTGAAACCTTGACGGGGATCCAGCACGGCTCCGTCGACGATTCCCACGGTTGGCGCTACACCCTGGTGAAGTAAAACCTGGTGAAGTAAAAAGCGATTTGCGTTTATAGCGCTAGCCCCGCCCACGTATGAGTGAGCGGGGCTTTATACATAGTGATCAAACGGTTGATCAAGCAGTCAGGCTGATTAGGCAGTCAAGCTGAAGAGGACGACGGTTGCTGCGGTCGCGATTTCGATCGTCGCCCCCAGGCAATCTCCGGCCAGGCCGTCGAACCGTAGGCTGCAATGACGTGCCCACGGTATCACTAAGGCGATGACCGCCAGCGACACCAGCGTCCAGAGAATTCCTCCGCCGACGAATGCGGCGATGGCTGCCACGACAGCCCATGTGGCTGTACCGATCCTCGGCACGGTTCCGATGACGAGCGCGCCGAAACCCGAGGGATTTGCTGGGTGGTATCCCTCTGTACAGAGGATTAAGGCGCTGATTCGCGCGACCGTCGGCACGAGAATAAGGCCGATGACGGCGGATGTAGGGAAGTACGAAAGTGAGAAGTGGCCGGTATCGCTGAGATTCGTTGAGCCCGCCTCCTGCATGATGGCGTGGACCCCGATGATCTGTGCTGCCACGGCGAACACGATCGCGGCAACGCCCATGGGACCTGCGTTCGTGTCGGCAAGAATGGCCCGAGCTTTCGGCGGTGGGGCGTAGCTGCCGAGCGCGTCGGCAACGTCGCTCAAGCCGTCGATATGCATGAGCCGGGTGCCGAACTCCCACAAGGCGACGATTACGAATGCAACGACCCAGAAGTCCAGGGAGTGGCCGAAGTTCACCTGGAGCAGCCACGTCAGTGTGAACACGCACCCCGCGACCAGTCCGTGGAATACCCCCACCAGCGGCATCGCCAGCATTGCCCGACGGCCGGTCGTGCGGTCGAAAACGCGTGAGCCACGGAAAGGCAGCACCGTTAGCCAGCTGAATGCTGTTGATATTCCCTCGGGAATAGCGCGGCCATGGGTGGGGTTGTCGGGCTGCTCACTCGAAAACCCTGCTTTACCAGACATTATTCTTCGGCAGGGGAGTCTTCGGCGCCGGAATCTTCAGCAGAGGAATCTTCAGCATCCGCGGCCGTCGACACACCGGCTTCGTCGAACGTCGCCATGTTGCGGATGATGTCCACGGCTGCGTTGACGATCATGAGCGTGACGACTGCCCCAGATCCCTCGCCGAGGCGCATCCCCAAATCAACGACCGGGGTCAGCTCCAGCTCGCGCAGCGCAATCTCCTGGGCGGGCTCAACACTCCGGTGGCCGGCGACCCACCATTGTTTCGCGCCGGGCGCAAGCTTTTCGGCGACAAGGGCCGCTGCACACACAACGATCCCGTCGAGAATGACCGGTGTGCGGCGAACAGCTGCCTGCGCAAGGAAGCCAACCATCGCCGTTATATCTGGCGAGCTAATGAATTGGAGAACGCTGGCGGGTTCATCATGAATATTGTGGACGCGATACATCGCATCACGAATCGCCGCAGTTTTCCGTTTCCAGCCGTTGTCGTCAATTCCGGTGCCACGTCCAACAACGACGACGGGCTCAGTGTTGGTTAAAGCGCCAATCAACGCTGAGGCGGGCGTCGTATTTCCGATGCCTAAATCGCCGGCAATAAGCAGATCAACCCCGGAGTCAATCTCGCGATCAGCAGCATCAATGCCCACCTGAAGTGCGCGTCGGTATTCATCGCGAGTCATCGCGTCTTCCCGGTCAATCGACCCGCTGCCGTCACGGATATGGGTATCAGCTTCAGAACCGCTATTCAGGCTGACATCAATCACGCGAACCAAGGTGCCTGCGCGTTTCGCGAGAACGGACACCGCTGCGCCTCCGGACTCGATATTCGACGCCATCTGCACGCTCACATCCGTGGGATACGCGCTGACTCCATGCGAAGCAATTCCATGATCGCCGGCGAAAACCACCGTGGTGACGTCGTTAAGCGGTTGGGGTGGACATTGCCCCTGGCAAGCGGCAATCCAGCAGCCCAAGTCTTCTAATCGCCCCAGTGAGCCTGTGGGTTTAGTCAGTTCCGCCTGCCGCTGACGAGCCCGTGCATACACGTGTTCGTCGGGAGGAGAGATGAGGGGAAAAGAGGAATCGCTCACTGTTGCTTCTCTCTACTTATTGTCGGTGTTAAGCATTGCCATCGGAGTTTTCAGGACCGGAGGTCGAGAGCACACCCAGCGACCACAAGGACAACTCGATCGCATACCGATGCAACATCAGCATTCAGCCGTCCGAGTTCGTCCCGGAAGACACCGCCAGATGGATAGCTGGGGACAATGCCCATTCCAACCTCAGAGCTAACAACAACAAGATTAGGGCCATCCGCCGGAACGCGACGTAAAGCGGTGATCAGTCGGTCGCGCCGGGCACCGATGGCGTGTAATCCCTTGTTCCAGTCGTCCGACCCGAACTCCGCATCCCACATGCCTGCCTCAGCAAGTTCGTGGGTCAACCACGTGCCAAGATCGTCGACAAGGATCGTAGTCTGACGGGCGGCTGGCTGGTCGGATGATTCAGTGAGGACGTCGACGAGGTCCCGTGAATCCTCGGTGTGCCACCAAGATGGACGGCGTGCACGATGACGCTCGATCCGGCGAGCGAAGTCGGCGTCGAAGGTGGAACCCCAGGGCCGTGCAGTCGCGACGTAAGTGACATGGACATCGTCGGGAGACGCCGCAGAGTCAGGGGGTGTCACCAGGTGCTCCGCCCACTCAGACTTACCTGACCGGGCTCCACCAAGAACCAAAGTTTTCATCTTGGGCAGTGCTTACGATTCTATGCAGTGCGTGCGTTTTATAAGTGGGCGTTAAATGCTATCGCCGATGTTGACCTGCGGGCGCGGGGTACGGAACCGTCGGATCATCGACGCGCGGGAGAAGGCGTAGAAGCCCATTGACCAGGTCGATAGAGCAGTATCCGGGTGACGTTCACGAACAAAACGAGACACCCGACGGCCCGACAGAACACCATCGAGGACGATCAGGATGAGCAGAATCATCCCCACCATGGAGAGCAGATTATTGAGCAGATAGCTGCGCGTCGCGGTCGTGATGAACATCAGAATAAGCAGCACGACCACGATGGGCATGAACGTATTGGCAAAGAGACGGCGGGAATCGACCCAGTCGCGGATCAACCGCCGCTCGGGACCGCGGTCCCTGTCCATGAGGTAGCGTTCATCGCCACTCATCATGCGTTCACGGTTCCGCTCACGTTCCCGTGCGCGTTCGTCGCGTTGCTTGCGCTTGAGCGCCTTGTACTCTTCCTTGCTCATTGAGTTCTTCAACTCTTTGCGCTGTTTACGCGCTTCCGCAGGAGTCTCAGGCGCCTTATAGGCCGTTTTGCGCACACCCTTTTGGCGTTCGACGTCATTGCGTTTAGGAGTGGCGTGGCCTTTCGGTGGCGTATATCCCTTGGGGGTGGAGCGATCCTGCGACTGGCTATCGCTGCTATTGCTGTCGGAGGAGTTCCCGTCTGCTGCACTGCTGCTGGTTGAGGCAGGTTTGCTACCACCGGCAGTGACGCTGACTGACCCTTTGCGTTTACGGTTCCACCGCGATGACTTCGTCGTCGATGATTCTGACGCAGAGCCATCGTTCGACTGATTTTCTTTCGACGTTGTCCATGGCATCTTCACGAGATCAAGGATATAAGAAAAGGGGTTCGACCCTGTGAATAAGGCGAGGGTAGGTGTGCCCAAGGTGTCAGATGTGCGCGACGACGGGGGCTCTTATGCCTTGTGAAATAATTTAGCTGTACAGTGCGTTCTGCTGTGATGTGGAGTACGGTAGTGTCCACTAATCATTTGAGGTAGCTTCAGAGAGCATCCTGTTTCGTGTTAGGAGAAGTGCATGACTGCACCGGAGAAGACAACTGGCGTTATTTTGACTGATGCCGCTGCAGCTAAGGCAAAGTCTCTGCTGAGCCAAGAACAAAACGACGAGTTAGCCCTGCGCATTGCAGTGCAGCCAGGTGGTTGTGCTGGCCTGCGCTACCAGCTCTTCTTCGACGACCGGACCTTAGACGGTGACCTCGTCGATGACTATGACGGTGTGAACCTGGTTGTTGACCGCATGAGTGCACCATATTTGACCGGCGCGACGATCGACTTCGCGGACACCATCGAACAGCAGGGCTTTACGATTGATAACCCCAACGCCAAGGGGTCCTGCGCGTGCGGAGACTCGTTCAACTGATACGAGCC
>NZ_JAUMTY010000001.1:24202-98622 GCF_030530965.1 Corynebacterium sp.
ACCCCAACGCCAAGGGGTCCTGCGCGTGCGGAGACTCGTTCAACTGATACGAGCCCGCTGTTAATACTTAACGCCGACCACACGAAAAGTTGTGGCCGGCGTTTTCGCATATGTAAACGGGCACCGCTTTACATCTCGACCGGGTATGTCGGCTCTGGGATATCCGGGGTGATCGATTTATCCACGAAAATTCCGTACCAGATTAAGAATGCCAACACAGTCCATAGGCGGCGGGAATGGTCAGGGCCAGATCCGCTGGTCATGGAAGAGCGGTGTTCTTCCAGCATAGAGCGGGTGGCTCCGAGGTCGACAATCTCACCGGCCTGCGATGAGGTGATGATGTCCTCCGCCCAGCCGTAGAGCTCGTCGCCGGCCAACCAGTGTCGGATCGGGACAGGGAACCCAAGCTTCCGGCGGTTAAGGACGTGCGGGGGAACGATGCGTTCCATCGCCTGGCGCAATGCCCACTTCGATGTGCCATGAGTCAGCTTCATGCTCGTCGGCAATGATTGCGCGACATTGAACACCTCTTTGTCGAGGAACGGCACACGGAGCTCGAGGGAATTCGCCATGGTCATCTTGTCAGCCTTGACCAGGATGTCGCCACGCAACCACGTGAACAAGTCCAGGTGCTGCATCCTGGCTACCGGATCCCAGCCCTGCGACTTTTCGTAAATCGGAGTCGTGACATCCGTGTGGTTCCACTCTTTCTTGGCCCACGGAATGACGCGCCGGAGCTGGTCGAAGGAGAAGGAGCGGGCATTACCGTAATAACGCTCCTCAAGAGGAGTGGTACCTCGCTCCAACAATGACTTGCCTCGCACCCCGTCGGGGAGGCGTTGTGCGAGGGTCCGCAGACCCTTCTTGGCAAACGACGGGATTATCTCGAACGGGGCAAGAGAAAGCGGCTCATGGTAGATGTTGTATCCGCCGAAGAGCTCGTCGGCACCCTCGCCAGAGAGGACAACTTTGACGTGCTTCCTGGCTTCCGCTGCGACGAAATACAGGGGGACGAGGGCCGGGTCTGCCACCGGATCGTCCAAATACCAGATGATGCGGGGGACCGCCTCGGCAAATTCCTCGGGGGAGACCACCTTAACGATGTGCTCGACGCCGATCGCTTCCGCGGATTCCGCGGCAACGTCGACTTCCGAATACCCCTCGCGCTCGAAACCTGTGGTGAAGGTCAGCAAGTTCGGGTTGTGGCGTTTCGCGAGTGCCGCAATAGCCGTCGAGTCGATTCCGCCGGACAGGAACGATCCGACGGTGACGTCGGCACGCATGTGCTTAGCAACGGAATCCTCGAGGGCATGCTCGATCTTTGAAATCTCGGAATCGATATTTTCCTTGTTCACCGAGGTTTCGGGGAAGCGAGGAGTAAACCAGCGATGTACCTCGGGCTTTTCACCGGGCTTCACTGTCGCGCAGCAACCGGACTCCAGGCGGCGAATTCCGGTGTGCAGGGACTCAGGTTCGGGCACATACTGCAAGTCCATGTAATGCTCGATTGCGCGCTTATCTAGCGACAGATCGATGTCAGCTTTGTCCGCCATGGAGAGCAGGCATTTTTTCTCCGAGGCAAAAAGGGTGCCCTTGTCGGTGGTGGCCCAGTAGAGGGGTTTAATGCCGAACTGGTCACGAGCGAGGTACATCGTCTTGTCGACCGAGTCCCACACAGCAAACGCAAACATTCCACGAAGATGGTGAACGACGTCCCGGCCCCAGTGGTGATAGCCGACGACGATCGTTTCGCTGTCCCCGTCGGTGGCGAAGGTATATCCCTTGTCCTTCAGTTCGGAGCGCAGCTCTTTGTAGTTGTAGATTTCGCCGTTGAAGGTCAGCGCGTACCGGTTGGGCTGGTTTTCCGGGCCCCACTGTAAAGGCTGATGGGAATGTGCGAGGTCAATGATGGACAGCCGATTGAATCCGTAGACCACGTCGGCGTCATTCCAGGTGCCATCCTCATCCGGGCCACGGTGACGCATGCAGGTCAGTGATGAACCAGTGGCTTGAACAAAATCCTCCGCATTTCCGCTAGCGGCGATGAGTCCGAGCAAACCGCACATTCAATAAGGCCTTTCTGTTCTATACCTTTTATATATCCGCACAACACTGAGCAGCCTGAATTGAACAGCCTGATATGTGACTTCTTCTAGGTAGACAGTGTTAGCGACGGAATTCTCCTCGACTCTAGTCGTGTGTAGTGGGAAAGTGCGAGCTGCTTCGGCGGCGGGCCGGTATTTGTTCATCCAGTGGACAGAGGGCTTACCCAATGTAGGGGAATTGTGATGCGAATAACATTTTCTTAACGACGTAACGCACGCGACAGGAAAGCTGTGAGGATGCTGACAATTCTGACAGGAAAATACCAGCGTAAATCGTTAACGACGATCGCTATGGAACAAAGCTACGTTTGAATGCTTGCCGACGTCGGCCAGTCGCGGGGGTAAAACTGGCAGCTTTTTCCAGTCTGGTGGGAACTCTTGACGCCCATCCATGATGGTTTATCCCTCTTTATGGATTACCCTAGCTAAAAGAGGAATGAATCCCAGCGTTTTTTCAACCTGGTGTGGATCAGGAAGGCAAACACACGTGGAACAGCGAAAAATGCGCAATTGGTCGCGCAAGCTAGGACTAGCTGGCGTTTTGGCAGCCGGTGGCTACTTGCTGTCCGGATGTAGCGTAGCGCCGCCCGATAACGGCTTCTTTAAGCTTCTGCGATTCGGCGTACCCGACGGCATCACCCCTGAAGCCAAGGAAATTGGGAACTTCTGGGTGTGGATCTGGGTAGCAGCTTGGATCGTGGGCATCATCATGTGGGGCTTGATGTTCTACTCGTCCTTCGCATTCCGTGCGAAACGGAAAGAGAAGAAGGGTGAAAAAGAGTTCCCACGTCAGACGCAGTACAACATCCCGCTTGAACTTGTTTTGACCACAGTCCCGATCATCATCGTGATGGTCATCTTCTTCTTCACTGTGCAGACCGAAGATAAGGTCACAGCGATGGACAAAGACCCGAAGGTTAAGGTCGATGTCACCGCTTTCCAGTGGAACTGGAAATTTGGTTATAACGAGGTCGATGGCTCCTTGATGGGTGGAAACACCTACGAGGGTAGAGACGATTCCGCTCAGGCAGCCGCCGATGGCACGAAGAAGATCGAAAGCAGCAGCCGTGGTGAAGAGGGCGCATCGAACCCCATTCACGGCAATTCAAAGAGCGATCTGTCCTACCTGAACTTTGACAAGATCGAGACCGTGGGAACTACTGACGAGGTTCCTGTCTTGGTTCTGCCATCTCAGACAGCCATTCAGTTCGACCTCGCGTCAGCTGACGTCATTCACTCTTTCTGGGTTCCTGAGTTCTTGTTCAAGCGTGACGCTTTCCCGCACCCCGAAGCGAACAAGTCCAACCGCAAGTTCCAAATCGAGAAGATCGATAAGGAAGGCGCGTTTGTCGGACGTTGTGCCGAGATGTGCGGTACGTACCACGCCATGATGAACTTCGAGATCCGTGTTGTCAGCCCGGATAAGTTCCGTGACTACATGAACTTCCGTAAAGACAATCCGAGCGCATCGAATGCTGATGCGTTGAAGGCGATCGGCGAGCAACCGTACGCAACCTCAACCCACCCGTTCCTGCCTGGGCGTGAGGATACGCGCGAAGCGAACGACAACTACGTCGATAACAACCAAGCCGAGCAGTCATAGAACTAGGAGTACACCGTTATGAAATCCTCATCGCGACTGTTTTACGCGATCACAGTCTTCCTTGTGATCATGACTGTGATCTACGTCTTGGCCACCAAGTTCATCAACGATAACGGCTACATCAGCGGTATCGAATGGGCAGGATCGGCCGGACTATTGCTCGGCGCCTTGATGACGCTGATGCTTGGTGTGTACCTCCACATCACAGAACGTCACTCGGATGTTCTGCCGATGGACTGGGAGGAAGCAGAGCAGGTTGATGGTTCCGGAGAATTCGGTTTCTTCAGCCCGAACTCCATCTGGCCCTTCGCCATGACCTGCGGCATCGCAGTGCTTGGCTATGGTGTCGTCTTCCTGGCCTACTGGATGATCGGCATCGGCGCCGTGATCACCGTCTGGGCAACAGTCAAACTGAACCTGCAGTACGGAACACCAGTGGAAAAGCACTAGTCCGTACTCGGAGGGGTTAGCGCCTCGTAGCTAATTTCCATCCACAAAAAGCACCCGTGCATCCTTCCTGGCACGGGTGCTCTTTGCTGTCTCAGATGGCGTGGCTAGCCCCGAGCTAGCCGACGTTGCGCATAGAGTGCTCTACAAAGGGCGTTTCTCTGAAACGAGGCGCTGGATACGATCCGTGGTCTTTTCATCATGTAATGCCGCCTTGGCACGGTCGAGCGCCTCACCCATCGCATCGTGAAATGATTCTTTGTCGCATCCTTGCGCTGAAACAAGTGCCCCAGCAGCGCTGAAAAGAACCGCGTTTTCCACAGCGCTCATATCGCAGGGGAGCGGGGTTGTCGGCGTATCGGCAATAGGGTCAAGCGAGAACAATTGACGAGCGACGCGAGCGTTGGTGTCCGCGTCGCCACCCCGGATCGCGCTAAGCGGGTAGTAGGAGAATCCGTAATCGCGAGGATCAAACTCGTAGCGTTCGGCGCCACCATCGTGTGTGACGTACACGTCGGTGGGACCAGAGACGGAAAACTCATCTAATCCGTCTTGCCCGTGAACGACGAGCACAGTGTCACCGCGTCGCGCAAACGCGTCTGCCATGACGGAGGTCATCTCAGGGAACGCACACCCGATCAGCCCCGCGGTCGGCCGGGCCGGGTTCGTCATGGGGCCTAGAAGGTTAAACAGCGTAGGCACCTTGATATCCGAGCGCACCGGCGCCGCGTACTTCATTGCGGGGTGGTAGGTGCGCGCAAAAATGAAAGCAAAGTGGTGTTTGCTTAGCATGTGCGTCACGTCGTCGGGGGAGAGGTCAATCGGGACGCCGAGAGCTTCCAGCATGTCTGCTCCGCCCGAGCGCGACGACGCCGCGCGGTTTCCGTGCTTGATAACGTCGATACCCATCGAGGCAATCAGAAGCGACGCCATCGTCGATACGTTGACCGTGTGGGCTCCGTCCCCGCCGGTACCGACAATGTCGACAGCAGGCTCACGATCATCATTGGTGGATGACGGTAATTCAACCGGCTGGGCAAAGTCCAGCATTGTCGACGCGGCCGCCTCGAGCTCTGTCGGGGTGATTCCCTTCACCCGAATTCCGTAGATAAAGCTAGCGATCTTTGCGAGTGATGCGTCTCCACTCATGATGGAGTGCATCGCAGCTGAAACTTCATCGGGGGTTAGATCGCGCCCGTCGGCTATGTGGTTGAGAAGGTCAACCCAGTTCGTCGTCATGTGTGCTCCATGCTCATGTACTGATATGTTTAATACGTTTTCTATGACGATACCGGAGCGCGGTTTCTCCGAGGGCGTCGTCTCCAAAGGGGTTATCTCCGACGGTTGTCTCCGCCGGTTTTGGTCGAACTGCACCATGAGACAGGTGTCCGCAAAAGGGGCCGTCGGTAATAAGCGGGTTAAAGTTCCCGTTACCCCCAATAAGGGTTCCCCCCTAATTTCATCATGGTTCTGAGCTGGGATTTTAAGAGTTCCCGATACTTGCCGAAGCATAAAAGTGACCTTGGAGGGGGCTGTCAGTCATAATTACATGCGTGACGAGCGCAGTAGGAAACTCAGGTATGGCAGCACCACAGCGTGTTGCGACACTGAACCGACCCAACATGGTCAGTGTCGGAACTGTTGTGTTCCTGTCTCAGGAATTGATGTTCTTCGCTGGCCTGTTCGCGATGTACTTTGTGTCGCGCGCAAATTCCGGCGGAGATTGGCCCCCGGCGGATGTCGAATTGAACGTGCCCCTGGCTTTGTTCTTTACGATCATCCTGGTTGCGTCGTCGTTTACGGCGCAGTGGGGCGTGTTCGCGGCAGAGCGAGGTGATGTCTTCGCCCTTCGCCGCTGGTACGCCCTTTCTGCCGTTATGGGACTCGTGTTCTTGGCTGGTCAGGTCAACGAATACACGCACCTCGTCCTTGACGGAACAACGATCCAACACAGTGTGTACGGTTCGTGTTTCTACATCACGACCGGTTTCCACGCTGTCCACGTTTTCGCCGGGATCCTGGCCTTCGGGATCGTGCTCTTGCGTACCTACAAAGCCAAGTTCACTCCCGCCCAGGCGACAGCGTCCATCGTCGTGTCTTACTACTGGCACTTCGTTGACGTTGTGTGGATTGGGCTGTTCATCACTATCTACTTCATTCAGTAGGCCGGGCCTGGCCTTATTGGCCACCACACCGCCCTCACTTTCCATGACGACATAAAGGGAAAATGATGGTTAACTCCAACAATTCCGGCACGTTGTCGGGTTCCGCGGTGGAGACCGGAACCGACACCGTGCGCCACGCCAAGAAGGTCCGTGGCCGCCGAAAGTTACGTCGTACTTTTGCTAGTACGGCAGCTTTGGCCCTCGGCCTTACTGGCGCAGGTTTTCTCGCTGATGCCCTAACCCCTGACGCTCAGACTGCCACCGCTGATAAAGACCAGGCAGCCCTCGTCTCGCAGGGTAAAGATATTTACGACGTTGCATGTATCACCTGCCACGGCGCCAATCTCCAGGGCGTCAAAGACCGTGGCCCAGCACTCACCGGTGTTGGCGCAGGCGCTGTGTACTTCCAGGTGCACTCCGGCCGCATGCCTATGACCCGCAACGAAGCCCAGGTTGAGCGTAAGAAAGCCCGTTACTCAGAAGAAGAGACGCTGGCTTTGGCAGCTTACGTGCAGTCCCGCGGTGGTGGACCGGACATCGTTCACGACCAGGACGGGAACATCGCTATGGAGTCCCTCCGTGGCGAACACTACGACGGAAACATCAAGGCTGAGGACGTCGCTCGCGGTTCTGATTTGTTCCGTTTGAACTGTGCATCGTGCCACAACTTCACCGGTAAGGGCGGCGCGCTCTCCGGTGGTAAATACGCACCTGATCTTGATCCTGCCAATGAGCAAGAGATCTACCAGGCGATGTTGACCGGCCCTCAGAACATGCCGAAGTTCTCCGATCGCCAACTGACCTCAGACCAGAAGAAGGACATTATCGCCTTCATTAAGTCTCAGCAGGACACCCCGACACAGGGCGGATACGGCCTGGGTGGTATTGGTCCAGTCACTGAAGGTTTGTTGATGTGGATCGGCGGCGTCACCGTTATGGTCTGCGCGGCACTATGGATTGGAACGCGGTCATGAGTGACAAGATAACGAAGAAATACACGTCCGAAGAGCTAGCCGCCATGAGCAATGACGAGCTCGCTCGCCTCGGCACCGAGCTTGACGACGTTACCGTTGCTTACCGTAAACAGCGTTTCCCCATGGACAACGACCCTGAGGAGAAACGCGCCGCGCGCAGCGTCGGCTTGTGGTTCCTCTTAGGCGCAGTCTTCGCCATTGCGTTTATCGCTGTTTACCTGTTCTGGCCCTGGAAGTACAAGGGGCTAGGGGAGGACGGCCTGTGGCTCTACTCCCTCTACACTCCGCTATTCGGGGCGTGCATGGGCTTGGCGATCCTCTGCCTCGGCATCGGAGCTGTCAAGTTCACCAAGAAATTCATCCCCGAGGAAATTTCCGTTCAGCGTCGTCACGACGGCCCGTCGGATGAAGTTGATCAGAAGACCCTCGTGGCTCTGCTCAACGATTCCTGGGAAACATCCACCCTTGGTCGCCGCAAGGTGCTTAAAGGCATCATGGGAACCGGCGCTGTTGCCGCAGGGCTCGCATTAATCTTCCCGATTGGCGGGATGATTAAGAACCCCTGGAAGCCCAAGGCTAAAGGTATGGACGTCCAGGGTGACGGCACCCTGTGGACGACGGGATGGACCCTCACGGAGAAGGGTAAGAAAGTTTACCTAGGCCGCGACACCGGCGTCACAGCTGAAAAGCACGAAGGTGGCTATGAGGCCACTGGCGAGACGTACGAGACTCGTGGCGTTACCCGCTTGGTGCGGCTTCGCCCTGAGGACCTGAACGCTGGGGCCATGGAAACGGTCTTCCCGCTTCTCGAGGATGTCGTCAACGACCACGACAAATACGACAAGAACGCCGATGTGTACGAGGCGCACATGGAGTCCATCCATGGTTCGCGTAACTCGGTCATGTTGATCCGTCTGCGCCACAGTGACGCCAAGCGCGCCATCCAGCGTAAGGGACAGGAAGACTTCCACTTCGGCGATTACTACGCCTACTCGAAGATCTGCACGCACATTGGCTGCCCGACATCGTTGTACGAGCAGCAAACCAACCGAATTCTTTGCCCGTGCCACCAGTCACAGTTCGACGCGTTGCACTACGGCAAGCCAGTCTTCGGCCCAGCTGCACGTCCTCTTCCGCAACTGCCCATTGCTGTGGATGACGAGGGATTCCTTTACGCAAAGGGTAACTTCGTTGAATCCGTCGGCCCGGCCTTCTGGGAGCGTCGTTCATGACCACTAAGACTTATCCATCGCACATGGCGCAAGCCGCGCGGAACATGGATGACCGCTACACCATGTCCTCCGGGGTTCGGCGCCAGATCAACAAGGTATTTCCGACCCACTGGTCGTTTATGCTTGGCGAAATTGCTCTGTACTCTTTCGTCATCCTCCTCCTTTCCGGAACCTACCTGACCCTGTTCTTCGACCCGTCGATGAGCAAGGTCATTTACGACGGTGCCTACGCACCGCTCAACGGCGTGGAAATGTCCCGCGCCTACGAGACAGCCCTTAACCTCTCCTTCGAGGTCCGCGGTGGTCTGTTCATCCGACAGATCCACCACTGGGCAGCCTTGATGTTCGCCGTGTCTATTACGGTGCACATGTTCCGTATCTTCTTCACCGGAGCATTCCGTAAGCCACGCGAAGCCAACTGGGTTATTGGTTGTGTGCTTCTGCTCCTGTCCGTGGCTGAGGGCTTCATGGGCTACTCGCTGCCGGATGACCTGCTGTCAGGTGTTGGCCTCCGCATTATGTCGGCCATCATTCTTGGTTTGCCGATCATCGGTACCTGGCTGCACTGGATGATGTTCAACGGCGACTACCCGGGCGACATCATCATTGACCGTCTGTACATTGCCCACGTGCTCATCATTCCGGGTATCTTGCTGGCATTGATTGCTGCGCACCTTGCTTTGGTCTGGTACCAGAAGCACACGCAGTTCCCCGGACCTGGTCGTACCGAGAACAACGTCGTGGGCGTGCGAATTCTCCCCGTCTTCGCCGTCAAGAGTATCGGCTTCGGCCTCATCACCTTCGGTGTTCTGGCCTTGCTCGGTGGTATCTTCCAGATCAACGCGATCTGGAACTTGGGTCCATACAACCCGGCCCAGGTGTCAGCAGGTTCTCAGCCTGACATTTACATGCTGTGGACAGATGGTGCTGCACGTGTTATGCCCGCCTGGGAGTTGTACATCGGTCGGTACACAATCCCAGCTATCTTCTGGGTAGCGATCATGCTGCTCGTGCTGGTTGTGCTGCTGGTTACGTACCCGTTCATCGAGCAAAAGCTCACTGGCGACGACCTTCACCACAACCTGTTGCAACGCCCCCGCGATGTTCCGGTTCGCACCTCGCTCGGCATGATGGCCATCAGCTTCTACTTCCTGTTGACCATCTCAGGTATGAACGACCTGATCGCTTACCACTTCCAGATCTCACTGAATGCTATGACGTGGGTTGGACGTATCGGTCTCGTTATCGTTCCGCCGATCGTGTACTACTGCACGTACCGTATTTGCCTCGGCTTGCAGCGTTCTGACCGTGAGGTCCTAGAGCATGGTGTTGCTACCGGCACGATCGAAGTTCTGCCTTCAGGTGGGTTCATTGAAGTTCACCAGCCGCTAGGCCCGGTTGATGAGCACGGCCACGCCGTACCGCTTGAATACGAAGGTGCCCCGGTTCCGAAGCAGATGAACCAGCTTGGTTACTCCGGCCACCCGGGCCGCGGCACGTTCTTCACGCCGGATTCGCAAGACATTGCGGACCGTGCGGAAGAGATCGAGCATGAGAACGAGCGCGAACAGAAAGAGATGCTCGAGGAACTGCAGGCGCGTAACCGCGAGCAGTATAAAGACGACGATAAGTAATAACCCGGGCATTCCACGGAGTGGGTACGCCGAGCAGTGAGTCTCGGCCCCGCACCGCGGTGTGCAAAGGTAATTTCACGCGCACGTCACTAGCCCCGCTTTCCTTAACAGGGAAGCGGGGTTTCGCGTATATCTATTCCGTTAGCTCTCGGTAGCCTTCCGCGCCTTATCTATCCAATCGGCAAATCGCCCAGCGCCCTGGACCGGCATGAACCATCCTTCGCAACCAGGACCTGGCCGCACTCCGGGCTTCTCCATCCACCGCCGGATCACGCGTAATTGCTCAATGCTCGCCCCTCCGAGCGGGGAAGAATCCGGTTCAACATGCGTCGCATGGGCGAGGAGCAGATCCACTGCATTCCCATGAGCGCCTCCTCTGGCAACGTGCCCCGCGCTCGCCAGCCGCCCGTAACGTACGACCGCAAGGTTCCACCCGCCTTCGCCATCAGGCGCTGTCAACCTCATCTCGGGAGTTGCGGCAAGGGCTCGGTAAGCCTGGGCGGTGGCCGTCGTCGAAAGTAAGGCTGCAACGGCATCCCGCGTGAGAGCTGCGCGTTGAAAACGACCGTCCGATGCCAAGTCG
Source organism: Corynebacterium sp. (assembly GCF_030530965.1). Lineage (GTDB taxonomy): Bacteria > Actinomycetota > Actinomycetes > Mycobacteriales > Mycobacteriaceae > Corynebacterium. The sequence goes on from NZ_JAUMTY010000001.1 coordinate 34,946, forward strand.
GTGACCACATTAATTAATTGTTGGTAGTAGTCAGGTCTATCCCTTTGACTTCGGCTGTTCTCCTCCAGGTTCTGAAGGGGGTATGAATGACCGCCGGTTGGGATGTCATCGGATAGGCCAGCCGGGCCGGAAGTGCTCCCTGTCTCGGGATCTAAGTCGGGATCTAAGGCTCCATCAGGATTTAAAAAGGCGGCGATCCGTTCCTCTGCGGTCGATAACGACGGTGGCCAATGGATGGCCTGGTCGACAGGGAGTCCGGATGCTGTCGGAGCTCCAATACCGAGCAACCGTGCCGCAGTCGTGGCTTTTTGGCGCGTTCGAAAGGGGCCGAGGGCGTTAGGAGAGCGGGGATCGCGCGAGATAGTGGCGCGGGAAACATCGTGTGCGCGCGGGCGCGCCCCGGAAATCCACCAATACTGCCGCGGTTCCTTAGAGCGTCGGTTAAACGGAGGGCGAAACTTAGCGATCAGCGTTGCTTCCCGAACCTCAGCCTCAAATCCGTGCGCACATTCGATCGTGTCGATATTCCGAGTTTGGGGGAGAAGGTGCGGAATCAGGCGTCGTTTGTCATTGCCGTTTATATATTGTCTGAGCCGACGGCGGAGGTTCACTGCCGTACCTATATATAACGGTTCACCAGAGTGTGAACGGAAAATATAGACGCCTGGGCTGGAGGGGACGTTCTCAATGAGGTGGCGGTAGCGGTTGGGAGACGGCGAAATCGACGTGGCGTCGGGGGTCGATGTTTGGGAGACTGACGCACTAGCGGCCCCTCGAGCTGGCCGCGTGGGAATATCCCCGACATGAATGATGTCGTGGGACCCGAGCTCCTCAAGAAGGCCGTGGAACACAGTCACTGTGGCGAGTGCGTCATCGAGCGCGCGGTGCGTGGGTGTCGTCGTGGCGTGAAAATGTCGCGCGAGAGACGAAAGCTTAAAAGACCCGACGGCAGAGCGGTCCAGAATTGTCCGCGCAAGGACCAATGTGCACAGGTGAGTTGGCTGTGGCCACGTGATGTGTGCGCGCATCGATGCAGCTTGGAGGAAACCAATATCGAAGCGAGCGTTATGGGCGACAAGAACCGTCCCGCGTGCAAACTCGAGGAAATCCTTTACTGCCTGGGCTTCTTCTGGTGCTCCATCAACATCATCGTCACTGATCCCGGTGATATTCGTGATGACCGGGGGGATGAGCCGACCCGGATCGACGAAGGTAGAAAAGCGGGAGATTTCCTCGCCGCCATGAATTTTCACTGCTCCGATTTCGATAATGCGGTCCTCGTGCGCGGATAAACCCGTGGTTTCGAGGTCCACGATGACGAATGTTGTGTTGACGATCAGGGAGTCAGCAATGTCCTGGTTGAATGTTGGAGAAACGGGGAGATGCGCCTGCGCGTCAGATGAGGGGTGTTCTGAAGTCACGGAGTCCCCATGATCTGGGACGAGTGATGTGCGGGCGCGGTTCACAGTGAGAGGGTACAACGCTCATGGGACACAGAGGTATGTGACAAAGACAGGGAGAGTCATAGTTCGAGTAGCGACGAAATATATGTGCGATGTGCCCCATCGAAGGCTGAAACGCGTGAGTTTTGTGGGGGAGATGAGGTTTTATGACAAAACTGTGATAGATATCACATTTCAAGTTATTAGGGGCGAGATTTCAGGACGCGTAATAATCCTTGGTTGCTCTTATTTGACGACATTTTCCCAGTGCAACAGGTACTTCTAGGTAAAGCCGACCATGGCGCTGTAGAAGGTGGCCCAAAAATAACGTTTCGGTTACAGAATGGCGGTTGGGGTGAATGAACCCCCTGCCTGGGTTTCGAGTTGGACATAGACCGTATCCATTTCGTAACCTTTTCGAGACATTACAGAGCGGCGGGTGCCGCCTGAGATCTGACCGTCGACACGCATCGGAGAAACACGAATGGCTAACCGTAGCCGCTTGAGCGCTTCCACCGGCCGCAAAATTGCTGCAGTTTCTGCTGTGGGTTTGAGCGCGACTACCGCAATCGCAGGCGCTGCCAACGCATCTGCTGCTGAGGTTCAGATTCCTAACACTCAGTACACGGTCACTGTTCCGGACCAGATTCAGCAGGCACAGGACGCGCTGAACAAGCAGATCCACGACTACATGTCGCAGGCTAACATCCCGAATGCCGACGCTACCGCCGCAAACATTGGGGGCGCACCGGCTGAAGCTCCGGCCATCGATCCGATCGAGACCTTGCGTAGCGTTGGCCAGAAGATTGCCGACGCCGCTCAGTCCAAGCAGGGATCCCCTTACGCATGGGGTGGGACTGGCCCCGCCGCGTTCGACTGCTCGGGTCTCGTGAAGTGGGCCTACGAGCAAGTTGGCATCGCCATCCCTCGGACCTCGAACTCTCAGCTGGCGGGCGGCGCCCCTGTTGCGCTCGACGCGCTACAGCCCGGTGACATCGTCGGCTTCTATGGCGGAAACCATGTCGGCGTCTACGTCGGTGGTGGCAACGTTGTCCACGCTCCTCAGGAAGGTCAGACCGTGTCTGTCGTTCCGCTGAGCTCCATGCAGGCCTACTCGGCTGCCCGCTACGCGTAGCACGAGCTTCTAGAGCACAGCCGGTTGCTCAAGCACGGCTGAGGATGAAAGCGCCCAGGTAAGATGGGCGCTTTTTGTTATGTGAAGAATCGGCAACACCTGCTTGGCTCGGTCTTGGGGGGGCGTCGTTAGGGCCGGTTAAGCCTGTTGGGTACTAACCGCATTGGTCACACGGTTAACTTTATTAACATTTTGACTGGTCAAGGTGATTTTTTGACGCGGAACTGGTAAAAGTATCACCGTGCGTCTCACTATGGTTTTGCCGTCGCGGTGTACTCGAATGGTGGTAGCTGCGGCCTCCCTCCCAGCCTTTCTTGCTATTTCGGTAGTCGGCCAGACTCCTGCCCATGCCGACCCTGCCCCCTCGGCAGCGACACCGGCGAATAAAGACGATCTTTTCGCGCAGATGTCTGAGGTTTCGCGCGAAGCCGAGCAGACATCGGAAAAAATCAAAGAGCTTGAAGAAAAGATCAAAGGCGCTGATCAAACACTGAAGGAAGCTCAGCACGACGTCGATAGCAAGTCGGACGCGGCCCGGACGGCGTCGGATAAAGCTAACGCCATTCGGTCCAAGGTGGATCAGATCGCGTTGTCTCGTTACCGGCAAGTCAGCATTGACCCCACCACAGCCTATATTGGTGCGGCGAACCCGCAGGACGCTATCGACCGGGCATCGTATATCAGTGCTCTCGCCACGGGGCGGCAAAATACGCTCGATCAGTACCGACGTGAGTCAAGTGCGGCGAACAAAGAGCGAGATGTTGCCGCAAAAGCCAAAGATGCTGCTCAGAACGCTTCCGATGAGTTGAATAAGCAGGAAAAAGAGTTGCTCGCCAAGCAAGACGAGCTCAAAGCTCAGACTGCTCGGATCAAGGCTGCGATCGATAACCTCTCCGCTGAAGAGCGTCGGCGGTGGGAAGATAAGAACAACCCGATTCGCATGGGTAAGGACCAAATCAAGGCCGCCCAGCAATCGGCTAACGCTGCTGTCAACGCGGCCCTATCGAAACTCGGCGCTCCGTACTCATGGGGCGCGGCCGGGCCGAATGAGTTCGATTGTTCAGGCCTGGTGTACTGGTCATACCGCCAAATGGGGAAGACCATTCCTCGCACGTCCGGCGCTCAGATGGCTGGTGGAACGCCCGTGTCCATGAATGATCTTCAACCCGGTGACGTCATCGGATACTACCCAGGGGCCACCCACGTCGGTCTCTATATCGGTAATGGCAAGGTCGTCCACGCTGCCGATTACGGCATCCCTGTGCAGGTTGTCGGAGTGAACTCGATGCCTGTGTACGGGGCTCGTCGCTACTAGGGTGGCGATGTTTCATAGAATGTGAGCCCATGGGTCACTCTCGTCGGGTCTTGCTCGTCACCAATGATTTCCCACCGACAGTGGGTGGGATTCAGACGTACCTTCACGAGTTTGTTCAGACACTCGACCCCGACCAACTGATCGTTTTTGCCTCCACTCAGGATGAGAGCGCAACTCAGGCCTTCGACCGCGACGCTCCGTTCGCCATCATTCGTTGGCCGCGTCGGGTTATGCTGCCCACCCCAATGACAGCTCGACGGATGCAAGAGATCATCCGCGCCTGGTCAATCGACACCGTGTGGTTCGGTGCGAGTGCCCCACTCGCCCTTATGGCCTCAGCTGCCCGTCGAGCGGGCGCCCGAAGGGTCGTGGCCTCGACGCATGGCCACGAAATCGGCTGGTCGATGATTCCGGGAGCACGGCAAGTTCTCCGGTTGATCGGTTCCCGCGTCGACATGCTGACCTACGTGTCCAAATATGCCCAGATGCGAACACGTCGCGCGTTCGGTCCCCACCCAGCGTGGTCATCGCTCCAACCCGGGGTGGATATCACCCGTTTCTCGCCAAATAAGGAGGCGGGTGACTGTATTCGTCGGCAATACGGATTGGGTGACGCGCCCCTCGTTGTATGCATTTCGCGGATTGTGCCGCGAAAAGGGCAAGACATGCTTGTGGAAGCTCTCCCCGGCATCCGGAAGCGTATTCCGGCAGCGAAACTACTCATTGTTGGCCCGGGGAAGGGTAGAAAGTCGCTCATCGCGCGCGCATCGGCGTTAGGCGTCAGCGATTCTCTCATTACGACGGGCCCCGTTCCCTTCGATGCCTTACCGGATTTTTATCGGTGCGCTGATGTCTTCGCGATGCCGGTCCGCACACTCGGCGGTGGGTTGGACGTCGAGGGGTTGGGCATCGTCTTCCTTGAAGCCCAAGCATGCGGCGTGCCTGTGGTCGCAGGAGACGGTGGTGGAGCACCAGAGACCGTTCGTCCCTCAGAAACGGGGATCGTCGTCAATGGCCGACGCGTCGATGAGATTGTGGATGCCGTTGCAGGGCTGCTCGCGGAACCCAAGCGTGCTGCAGCGATGGGTCAGAAGGGCCGCGAATACATCCAAAAGGAGTGGTCGTGGTCCGTGAGGGGGCCGCAATTGGCCCAGGTTTTATTCGACGGGCTAGATTGAATAAGTTAGCCATTCGCCAGTTACGTCGTCGGAAGTAGGCCATTATCTACTGGCTGAGACGATTCTTTCTTCGGCGGTCCTCAACGAAAGGTATTGATGTCCGATCACGCTTCTGTCCGGCCGCTTACTGTCGGCTTTGATATTGGTGGTACGAACCTGCGTGGTGCGGTTGTTACCGACGAGGGGACAATCATCGATTCGGAGCAAATCCCGACCCCGGCTTCATCGCATGCGCTGGAAGACGGTGTGGTGCAGATTGTCCGACACTTACAGCGCCGGCACCACATTGCTGCGGTAGGGATGGCAGTAGCCGGGTTCTTGACGCCGGACTGTCGAACAGTGCGGTACGCACCCCACCTTCCCTGGCGCGATGCGAAGGTGGTCGACCGTCTGGAGGAGCGGCTTCGTCTCCCCGTCCGCTTGGAGCACGACGCTAATTCTGCCGCGTGGGGCGAATATCGCTACGGCAGCGCCTATGACGAGAACAATTGGGTGCTATTTGCCATCGGAACCGGTATTGGTGGCACATTGATGGTGAATGGCGAAATCTATCGGGGAGCGTACGGCACCGCGCCCGAGTTTGGTCATATCTGCGTAGTGCCTGATGGCCGTCAATGCTCATGCGGTAAGCGGGGTTGCCTGGAGCGCTACTGTTCCGGGACAGCAATGGCGACGACCGCTCGCGAAATGATCGGTTCCCATACTGACTTAGACTCTGATTTACTTCGCGACTACCGGACACGTCCCGACGAAATCACCGGCCGGCATGTCTCTCTCGCTGCCCGGGAAGGGGATCCCCTAGCGAAGCTCGTGGTCGATGACTTTGGTCTGTGGTTGGGCCGAGGTCTGGCCATGGTCCAGGACTTTTTCGACCCGTCCTTGATCGTCATCGGGGGTGGCGTTTCTACGGACTCCGATCTTTTTATGCCCCGTGCTCTTAGGGCTTATGCCGATAACGTGGTGGGGGCAGGGCATCGGCCACTCGCGGAGATCAAAACGGCAACATTAGGGGCGGAAGCCGGTATGATTGGGGTCGCTGATTTGGCGCGAGATAGCTTCAAGGAAAGTCATGCATAATCGCTGGTATTGGACATTTAAATACATTCTCTTCGGTCCTTTTCTTCGGGTATGGAACAGGCCGTTTACGAAGAACATCGACCGGATCCCCTCGGAGGGTCCAGCGATCTTGGCTAGCAATCACCTCTCGGTGATGGATTCGTTTTATCTTCCGCTGCTATGCCCGCGCCAGATCACGTTTCTTGCTAAGAGCGAGTATTTCACGACGCCGGGGCTCGTCGGCCGGATCCAGGCCTGGTTTTTCTCCTCGGTGGGGCAGTACCCGATCGACCGCTCTTCCGGTCAGGCGGCTCAGGACGCGTTGAACGCGGGGCTGAAGGTGGTTGGCCGTGGCGATCTGATGGGCATGTACCCGGAGGGAACCCGGTCGCCTGATGGTCGGCTATACCGCGGAAAGACAGGGATCGCCCGGTTGGCATTCGAGTCGGGCCAGAAGGTTTATCCCGTGGCAATGATCAACACGCGGAAAGCTAACCCGATTGGGTCCCTATTCCCGCGCCCAGTTCGCGTCGGAGTCTCTGTGGGAGAGCCGCTCGATCCGTTGGATTACATGCATATTGAGGACGAATACGAGCGCCTCAGGACATTTACCGACGACATTATGGAGTCCCTCCATGAGCTCGGTGGCCAGGAGTATGTCCACGACTTTTATGCAGCGGATGTGAAAGCTGCCTTGAATGAGGGGAAAGGCTACTTGCGGGGTAGCGAGCCCAAGTAAGCCCCCCATGCTCGCGGATTAACCAGTTTGACGACGTTGGCCGTGCCGCGATGCGGTTGGCCCGCTGGCCTTGTCCAAACCGGGCCACGCCAACATTGGGCCGCATCGACGGCGGCTACCTCAACGGAGCCCCCTAGCCATCACGTCGTCGTCGATGGTCGATAGTGGCGTATTACGATGCCGATGCTGCCTTGCGTTCCCTGAGGGGGAACTGAAAAAAGGGTATTGACGGGCGAATCGTCCAGCCGACGACGGGCAAGCGCTTACATTGCTCGACGACCCACCCCGACGCCAGGCAGAGGATGAACAGTCCGATGATGCATACCATCCGGACGTTGTCACTGGCGTTGGTCACGTCCTCGCGGATGCCATAGACATAGAGGGCGCGATCCCACGTCAGGTTCATCGCGGTCATGTGGAAGAGATAGATGACCAACGTCCGCTGCCCGATGTATTGCAAGGGGCGTGCCAAAAGGGGGATCTGCGCTACAAGCGCACAGACCAAGATCGATAATGGAAGTGCCCCCAGCGCTCGGATGGACGAAAAAAGAACATCGAGCTGGCCAGCGTCGTTATGAGCAATTCCCATCTCGACGAGGTGATCGTAGCTTTCACCAAAATGCGAATAAGCCACCTTCGTGCACCAGAACAGAGCGAAGCTTCCTCCCCACCACCAGGGAGACCGCCATTTCCGCGCGAGCGCCAGCAATGCCGGCCGCATAAACACACCGACGAAATAGACCGGCATGTAATTAAAAATGTGCGACTGCGTCGGCGTGACAGGGTTATACATCTGCCACAACCAGGGAAGAACACTGACCGCCAGCGCCCAATGATCGGGCAACCACTTCGTTACCCAGACAGCCAAAGTGAAAAGAACTAAGCAGTGGAGGAACCAGAGCCCACATTCACCGTGAATAACTGACGTGACAATTTCGTGAGTATCTATCCCAAAATTGTTGGCCCACATTTTGGACCAGAGCTCCAGCGGCGCCCACACGAGGTAAGGGATCAGCAAAAACCGGAGACGCGAGTGCCAGAGTTCGCCGAGCGTCTGGCGTCGGACCTTATACGAAAACAGACCGGACACCATGAAGAACATTGGCAGGCGTACCGGGCCCAACCAGTCATTGACCGCGTTAGCAGCGGTGTACACGCCGTCGGGAGTGTAAATCGTGGCATGGAGGAAACACACACCCAAGATCGAGATGCCTTTGCCGATGTCCGGCCAGAGGAGCCTCTGTTTCTTGCGCGGTACGGGTGTTTCTGTCGTGCCAGTTCTCGACGCGGTCACTGCGCTATCCGAACTTTGTGGTGCAACCTCGGACTCAGGTCGTGACGACGCACCAGCAGAGGAAGATTCTGTACCGTCGTGAGGTGCTGACGTCGAGTCTGCCGTGTTGCTTGCCGCACCACGGGTAGCGGGTGTGCTGCGACGCGAATGAGACAGACGTGTCACCGATGAAGCTGACATGTACGTGTGTTTCTCCTCCGTCGTTGGGCCGGTGACCAGGCTACAGAAGCCAAGGTGACAAATGCGAATCCAGCCCACACCACATAGCTATTTTCCAGACACCCGATGAACACCGAAAAGAACGTGCCCATGACGTTATCGGTGAACCCACCATGGGAGAGCGTCTGGGCGAAAACCTCTGGTCTGGGGGCGTTGACCCATCGTGACACGAGAGGCGCCCACCATACAGTTCCCGTCAGGAAAATTCCTGAACCGGTCCCAGCTAGTATTGCATACCATTTGGCTCGACGAGACCTGGAACGCTGACTGATGTGAGGAGAATTCACCGCGTCAGAAGCCGTTTCGAGGGAACGATTACCGCTAACGGCGATAGTGAACAGGGTGACTATGGCTGGTAATGCCCACACCCAGTGATGCGTCCAACTGACTGGTGAGGCGAGGAGTCCGAAGAGCCCCACCGCCGAGGGCAGAATAGCTCGACCAGTATTGATCTGACCCGAGCTTTGGACGTCATTGTGGCGACGACGGTTCCTCGTGATGAGGAGAATTGCCAGGGTAAGCACAATCAGTGCCCAGAGGAGGGCCATTGGCCGCGACGCACCAGCAGCTGCATGGGAGTCAGCCGCTGACGTGGCGAGTCGCCCCAACGTCCCTTTAACCGATTGATTGGAAATGATCGTCGGGTCGCCGATCCGATCCGTCGCCCACAACACATGACGGAAGTAAACCCAGGTGTCATGCGGGACGACCAACGCACCTATACAGGTTGCCATCATCGCAGAGACTGCACACCGTGCTGTTGACCAGGCATCCCGGCGGAGAAGCGGAACCAGAATGAAAACGGCAGGAGTTAGCTTGATGGCAGCAGCGCAACCTGTCAGCACACCTGCCACTGCGCGACGTCGGGACCCTGGTGGAGATTCGGAAAGAATCCACCAATCAACCACAACCATGAGTAGCAACACTGAATTGATCTGCCCGAAAGACAGCGTCGCACGGGCCGGTTCCGAGATGACGACCGCGGCGGCCGCGAGATACCGCCACTGGATTCGCCACCCTCGCGTGAGGATTGAGGTGGTGAGAAGAAGTGCGCCAAGGGAGAGCACAGAATGAAACACCATCCCGACGACGGTGGGTAGAACAAGTAGCCCCACCATCACGCATGCGGCAAAAGGGGGATAGGTGAAGGGGAGAGAACGCTCGCTAGTTGAGAAAGTACCGTCATATAGCGCGTGATGATGAATGATCGCACGGGCACCTGCTCGGTAAACCTCGAGGTCAACGAGGTTTCGCGGGGTCAACATAATCCCTGAAGAGTCGCCCAGGTGGAGACGATATCCACCACCATCGGAATAAGTGGAGCTATCAAGATCACGTGTGAAACGTAGCGTCCACAACGTGAAGAACAGCGATACACACGACAATCCGCCGACGAGAACCCAACCCCATACAGTTGAGCCAGGCTTTTGGCCCGAACCCTGCGTCACTCGTCGGCCATCGACGATGTGTGCGGAGTTTTCTCTGTGGCCATCGGTTGTGTCGGCCGGGCGCGGTGGACGTCGGAACCCTGTGAATGAGAAAGCCACAGGCTACTAGCTTTTCTCAGTGGTAAAAGCTCGTGGGAATAAGGCCATCGCAATCAGGAAAAGGAAACCCCACAGAACATAGTCGCTTCCGACAATCTTTTGAATCAAAGACCACTGAAGCTCCTGGTTTTCCGAGTTGGGGAAGAACCAATGGAATGGCGTGACCGTGGAGATCATCAAGCCCACTACCGCAACACCCCACAGCACATTGTTCTGCCATCGAGGAATAATGTGCCGCGAATTCCAAGCCGCATTCATGGTCACAATGACGAATGGTAAGAACCAAACCCAGTGGTGCGACCACGAGACAGGGGAGAGCAAGAGCGCAACAAGGCTGGTGGCAGCCACTAATGCGATGATGAAACTCTGACCGTCATAGCGGGGGCCGGTGACGGAAAGCCGATTGTCCGCGCCGGGATCAGCAGGATCGGATTGAAGCTTCGACGCCGTACGTATCAGGCGCAGCATGGCAGTGAGAATGAGCCCAAATGTCAACACACTAAGGACAATCCACCACCGAGACTGGAGAGCGTCGTCATTGGTAAAGCGGGCGATCATTCCTCGCAGAGACTGGTTACCGGCATAGGCCAACCCCCCGATCCGATCAGGATTGTGAATTTCGACGGTCCAATAATCTTTTGAATCGTGGGGGAGAATTGCCCAGCCGATCGCGGTCCACGCCACCCCAGAGACGGCGCAGGTGATGGCTGATTTCCAATCTCTTTTGACGAGGAAGAAGAGGCCAAAAACAGCGGGAGTTAATTTGATGGCGGCTGCTAATCCGATAAATATGCCTCGAGGCCAGCGAGTGCGCTTCACGGCGGTATCCAGCAGCACGAGGGCCATAAGGAAAACGTTGATCTGACCAAAACTTAATGTGTGCGTGAATGGTTCGCCGAGGAGAACTAACGGAAGGATCATGTAGGACAGCCACCCGGCTCGGCTAAAAGAGTTGGTCGTGGTCGGTTGAGCCGATTTACCGTCGGCACCGGATGTGCCCGCAGGTTGCGTGAAGTGGTTAATCAGAACCGCACCGCACCACCAGGTCATCGCTGCCGTCGCGAAAATCATTAATAGGGTGTCGGTGGTGAGCGAAAACCATGTCAGCGTGCTGAAGAGGATGGCCGCCAGGGGAGGGTAGGTGAAGGGGAGATTAATGCCTTGTACAGGGTAATCGCGGTCATAAAGACCAAAACCGCGGACAAAAGCCTGTCCTCCCGACCGATATACATCGAGGTCGATGTGATAGCGAAACTCTCCGGTATCAAACATGTCGAAGAGGTGGTAGTACAGAACGACGCCGAGAACCGCGGTGACCACGAGCCGGCCCACCCATGTCTCAGATAAAAAACGTACGATTCGTTCACAACTACTGCGGACACGCATGGCCTCACAGTCTACCTGGCATCCCTTTCGTCGCGGAACCTTACTGATCGGCACCCCCGGTTGGTCTTCGCCAATATTGATGTTCGTTGCCGACGATGGCCACCGTCGTTCAGACAAAGAACAACCTGAACACGTTATCCATGACGTACTAACCTTGTCATATGGATTATTTTTATGACACCGAATTTATTGAAGATGGTCAGACCATAGATCTCGTCTCTATTGGCATTGTTGCCAGCGACGGCCGCGAATATTACGCAGCATCTACCGACGCCGATCTCTCCCGCGCCAATCCGTGGGTGAAGAAGCACGTGTTGCCGCATCTCCCGAACCCGTCGTCGCCACTATGGAAAAACAGATTGACCATCCGGCGCGATTTAGAAGAGTTCTTTGGCGACGACGACCACGTTCGCTTGTGGGCGTGGGTGGGGGCGTATGACCACATCTGTTTGGTTCAGCTGTGGGGCATTATGCAGGATCTGCCGAGGAATATCCCCAGGTTTACCCGAGAGATGAAGCACGCGTGGGTCTTCGTCGGCAGGCCGGCTCTACCTCCGGTGCCGGAAAACGCACATGATGCCTTAGCCGATGCGCGGCACAACGTCGCCAAGTTCAAAGTGTGCGCACGAGTGTTTAAAGAAAAAACGGGAATGGAATTGAAGTAGGGGCAGGCATCAAGGGAGAGTCGTCACCATTCTGGGGTAACTCACTGGCTTTTCAGTACATAACGCAAAGCTACGCTAGACTTTGCCCCTGTGAGCTGGACAATAGATTTACCGGTTAATGACCTCCCTGATTTACCGCCTCTACCTGGCGGTTTAGAAGAACGATTCCAAGATGTAATCTCCCGCCCCGCCTTCCAGCAACCCACCTGGAATGAGCGCGACGCCTCCAATGTGCGGAAGATTTTGGAGTCCGTACCCCCGATCGTCGTGGTTGCGGAAATCCGCAAACTTCAAGAGCAGATGCGACATGTTGCTCTCGGCGAAGCCTTCCTATTACAAGGTGGAGACTGCGCGGAGACATTCGAATCCAACACCGAACCGCACATTCGCGCCAATATAAAAACCCTGCTGCAGATGGCTGTTGTGTTGACCTACGGTGCGTCAATGCCAGTCGTCAAAATGGCGAGGATCGCAGGGCAATACGCCAAACCCCGCAGCTCCGATTACGACAGCCAGGGGCTGCTGAATTACCGAGGCGACTTAGTCAACGGCGTCGAAGCCACCGAAGAGGCGCGTCGTCACGACCCCGCTCGGATGGTCCGCGCCTACGCGAATGCCGCCGCCGCAATGAACCTTGTTCGGTCATTGACAGCATCCGGGACGGCAGATTTGCACAAACTCCACGAATGGAACCGTGAATTCGTGCAGACCTCCCCGGCGGGCGCGCGCTATGAAGCCCTGGCATCAGAAATTGATCACGGCCTGCGCTTCATGGAGGCATGTAAGGTCTCGGACTCGAATTTGCACACGGCCGATATCTACTGTTCCCACGAAGCCCTCGTCGTCGATTATGAGCGTGCCATGTTGCGCCTGGGCCAGGATCCAGCTGGAGAAACAGCCCTTTACGACCTCTCAGCACATGAAGTATGGATTGGTGAGCGCACACGGGGTATCGACGATTTCCACGTCAACCTCGCTGCCTTGATCTCCAACCCAGTGGGACTCAAGATTGGGCCCTCGACGACTCCTGAAGAGGCGGTCGCTTATGTGGAGAAGCTCGATCCCGATGTTGCGGACGACGCGCCGGGCCATGTGAAGGGATACAAGGGCCGTCCAGGGCGTCTTACCTTGGTGTCCCGGATGGGTTACGACCAGATCCGGACGGTGCTGCCGCCGATCGTTGAGGCCGTGGAGGCCACTGGCCATAAAGTGATTTGGCAGTGTGACCCCATGCACGGCAATACGTTCACGAGTTCAAACGGGTACAAGACCCGCGATTTCGACCGTGTTATCGACGAAGTTCAAGGGTTCTTCGAGGTCCACCGGGCGATCGGTTCGCATCCCGGTGGTATCCACATTGAGCTCACCGGTGAGGATGTCACCGAGTGTGTGGGTGGCGCGCAAGACCTCACTGATGTGGACTTGCCTGGCCGCTATGCTTCGGCATGTGATCCACGGTTGAACACGCAGCAATCGTTGGAGCTAGCGTTCCTGGTTGCAGAGATGTTGCGTAATTAAGGCTTGTTCGGTGGGGTGGTGCATACGGCCGCCCCACCGTTTTTGGTCTACGTACTTACGACTAAATGGCGTAGGCCCACTGAGTCAGCATGTATTCGGACAGCCATACTCCGACCCAGACGATGACGATGGTGTAGGCCGTGGTCAGGATTGGCCATCGTCGAACCGTCGTCACGATCATGCAAATAGCCAGTAGCACGCCCGCCATGAGCAGTAGGCGGGGTCGCGAGTGGAAGTACCCCGACGACAGAATCACGTTGAGGCCCACCCCTGTGCCGCAGAGCCACATCATGAAGGGGAAACGCCTGATAATACCCACAATGATGAGGGTGAGGGTGCCCAGGATGGCTAGCGAACCCCACAGTGGGACAACACCCTCGAGGGCGAAAATCTGTCTCGGCAGATCGTGAAGGGTGGTCTTCCCGAAATCGAATTGTGTCCCCCAGCCGTCTTTTTGAACGGCAAAGTATCCGCCGGCGTCCCGCGCAAGATGGTCTGCCCACAGCATATAAATGGCTCCGCCGAGGGGAGCGACGGCAACACAAATCCATGCGCGCACATTGCGACGATGATGCAGCAAAACCCCGATTGCGAATGCAATGGCAAGGTCATACCCGGTCATTCTGACAAGGCAGGCCATGAACACACCTGTCGCAGCGAGAGGGAAGTCCTTGTTCAAGTAGCCGAGGATGAACAGGAACGTGCAGAGCGCGAAGAGTGCCTCCGAGTACGCCATCATGTACGTCACTGACATCGGGAACCCAGCGAAGACCGCCACAGCGAGCACGACCGCAAGTAGTGAGCTGGTGAATTTGCGGATGATAGCGGCGAGTAGACATGTGGCAATGGCGCCGATGATGGCGTTCATCAGCAAGCCAGCTGCGGCCCAATCCAATCCGGTTATGGCATGGGTGGCTCGTAGCAACCACGGTGTTCCGGGAAGAAAAGCAACTGTGCGGAATTCGGGCGGATTCCCGTCAATCGCTTCGCCACCGCGGTAACCGAATTCAGCAATTCGCGTGAACCATTGCGCATCCCATGATTGAATCTGGTCCGAGAAAGACGAATTAAAGAGCTTTGCATTGTATGCCAGGGCGATACCCACAATGGTCTGTACTAACGCATAGACCCCCACCGCAATCAGGCACACACCGGTGAGCTCCGAATTGAGAATACGCTGGCCAACACCCTGCCACGCACGCGGTCGCGATGACTCCTGCGATTCTCCTTCGTCGTCGGCCGCGGCCTCTTCGTCCGTGGCCTCTTCGTCGGCAGCGACTCCGTCGTCGACCAGCGGCGTATCAGATTCTTCTTCGTCCACGTGCTGCGTCGTATCTGTAGCGGCGGCCGTATCTGCACTTATATCGGCACCGGTTGCGACAGCCGTCGACGTATCTGCGCTCACATTCTCATGAGCACTCTGTGCCGAGTCGTCGGACTCAACGAGTGCTGCCTCGTCGTCCGATTCAACCTGGTTGGGTTTACGGGAAGTGATAACTAGCCGACGCAGTCGATGTTTCCCGTGATAGCGCCTGGACATAGGCGTGCGTTCGATGGTGATGTTCCGCCACTGTCCGCGCGCGTACCGTCGGTGAACCATGTCCGAGATATCGCGGAGACGCACAAGACGGACCGAAGGCTCTTTAGCGAAACCAACCACCAGCAAGAGGAACGCCACGATGATGAGCAGATTACGGACAACCAGAATCATGACCGAGGGGTTATCGTCGTTGCTGATTATCGAGTTATAGGCGACTGGATAAATCCATTGCGACAAACCACCGATGACCAGCATGAGGCCACCAGCTATCCGCAGACTCCACGCTGATTGTTTGCTTGCCGACGCCGGACTGCCATGAACTGAATCAAGGCACACGGCGAGGGGAGCGGCCCACCACACAACGTATTGAGTGGACATCACCTTATTTGAGATCAGCACAGCCCCGATGATGATCAGCGCCAACCATGCCGATCGACGCGCTGACCAGCCATTGTCAGTGGTTTTCTCGATGACAAGCATGCGTTGTTGGGGCGGTGTCAATGCGCCGTCTGCGGCGCGCGGGAACATGCGTCGGAAACCATTCGCTCCGATTAACGCGGAGACGCACAGGTAGACACAGACCAGGACCATGATGACGGTCAGGATCGTCGAGAATGTCTCCCATCGAGAGACCGAAGGACCGAACACTTCAAACGATTGCGATGCCGCGTATGAAATGCTCAGCGCGTCTTCGCCGTGGTGGGCAGCCCACATCACACCAGTTGCGGGGATGGATTCAATCTGAAGACCGCGATCACCTTGGTAATTGAACACCGACGTGATGCGGTGGAAACCATGCCCCCACACGGACAATGCTGCAATGACGACGCAGGTGGCTGCGAATGACGCGATACGCTGCCACGTCTGTCGGCTCTTCCACCAGCCGACGAGTGCCGTACCGATGATGGCCGGCCACAGTTTGATCATGGTCGCGCACCCCAAGAGGATGCCTGAGACCTTCGGGTGCCGAACAAGTGTGACCAGTGTAGCGGCGACGAGCACAGCGGGGACGATATCCCAGCGAGTCCACAGTAGGGGCCCGAAGAACAACCCGAAGAGAACCCAGAATCCTGCGCCCCACCAGCGCTGACGGGCAGTAAGCCATGCAAAAAACCCGACGTCAACGACTAATAACATCCAGATGGACACGGTGATCTTGTCGGCGGAGGAGAAGATCATGGTCAGCCACTTCAAGACGGCGACCATCCACATGACCGGTACGGGGTACTCCTGCATGGCCCCGGAACCTGGGTCGTCGAGGCCTTTGAAGTAATAATCCACCGGGGTGTCGATCATCCAGTAGTCACCAATGTGATGGTCGAGCCACCACATCACGGCCCGTGTTATCACAAATGCAGCAGTCAGGGCTCCAGCGATGATGAGAGCTTTCCGGTCCCATTTCCGACGCGAAGTCTCGCCAGACTCCGTTGCTGCTGTAACTCTCGTACTGCCGTTGGCTGCCACTGTCTCCGATGAAGCACCGTCGTCAGTATCTACGTCACTTAACGGCGAAGTCGGCGCGGCGGCCTCAGCAGGGTCTGTCTGCGTCGACTGTGATGGGTGGTCTTTTTCGGAAGACGCGGAAAACCCAGAACGAGCCGACGTCGAAGCGGAGTCTAAATGGTGGGACACACGAAAGCCCTTTTCATGACAAGAAGCTATAACGCGCAGGCACGCGTTGTGCTGCGCTGAAAATGATCACAAGGACGTGGATATAGTACTCGAGAACAGGGACAAGCTCGAGCTCATCTGACTAGAGAGTCTTCACAGTTTTGATAGTGATCACCGAGTCACGCTCAGCAGAAAAACCGGGCAGGGGATTTTGGACCAGAACACGGTCGTTGCTCTTCGCATCGCCAGCGTCGATCTTCAACCCAGCTTTCTCTGCCTTCGCACGAGCTTCCTTGACCGTCGAACCGATCAACTGTGGAACCGCAACATCCGGGGCAACAAAGAGGTTGACCGTCGAGCCCTCGTTGACTTCCGTTCCTTCACCAGGATCGGTGCGAGTTACCTTGCCCCGCTGGCGGAGGTCGGTTGCCGAGTCGTCCGTCGACACGTCACCGACATGAAGGCCGGCCTTCTCTAGTTCATGCCGCGCATCATCTTCGGATTTTCCTGCAACATCGGGGATGGAAACAGGCTTAGGGCCTTTACTGACAGTGAGCGTGACTGAGGAACGCACACCGACCGTGCTCCCCGGAGCAGGGGAGACGGAAAGAAGTTGCCCCTCCGGGACGTCGGAAGAATAATCCGACTTCGTTGTCTTCGTGGACAAGGTCCGCTCAGAGAGGCTTCGCGTGTAGGCCTCCACTGACCGGTCTGCTGGAATCTCTGGAACCGTCGGACGACCCGCAGAGACGGTCAATGTCACCGTCGTTCCCTTTGTTACTCGCTTGCCGGCCTGAGGTGACGACGCCGCAACCGTCTTCGAGGGAACAGTGTTGGAATATTCCGTCTTTTCAGTGACCTCAAAACCCGCCTCGGTGATGTCGTGATGGGCGGTTGAAACATCAGAGCCAGTCACCGACGGAATCTCCCCGTACCGGCCGGAACCCAACCACCACGCTCCGAGACTGACCGCGCCGACGAGGATGAGCGCGACAATGGTCCATAAAGCGCAACCGAGGCGTGAGTGATTTCCCACCTGGGGTTTGTCATTCGCGACGGACGTGCGGTGACTAGCAGTCGACCCCGGAGCCGTCGCACTTCCTCCCGACGATGACGCCACATGCGCAGGTTCCGGTTCCGCCGGTTGCCGTTCTGGGAAATCAATCCGCGTGGAGGCCATATCACCCGTTGACCGGTGGGGATCGTAATCCGGAAACAACACCGCCGTCGAGCCATCGGTGCCCGCATAACTATCGTGGTCAACCGTATTTTTCGGCGGAGCGGCATTTCCTACATTTCCGACGACGGCCGTTTTCCCCTCGTCGTTAGGGGCGCTCTGAGGGATATCCTGCCGTGCGACGCTATCCCCACCATCGGGTGTCTGCCCCGATTCAGCCTCCCGGGCCGCGTCCCGAGATCGATGCGACGCAGAATCGATCGGAACCGGAACACGGAACGAGGACAAAGGTAGCCGGAGTTCGTCAGCAACCTGCATAACCGCCGTGCGAAACTCCGATCCATCAGCAAAACGATCATCAGGGTCTAGAGCGGTGGCCCGGGATATCAGCTGGTCAAACTCCGCCGGAACACCATCAATGGCCTCAGAGGCAGGAGGCACAGGGTGATCAAGCCGCATATAGGCCGTGGCCAGCGACGTATCGCCATGGAAAGGCGTCGTCCCCGTCAGAAGTTCGTACAGGACAATACCCGCCGAATAGACATCGCTTCGCCCATCGACGCTTCCGCCCCGCACTTGTTCCGGGGACAAGTAGGCCACAGTCCCCATCATCACGGACGTCGTCGTCAAGGAGGATTCAGCCGTCGCTCGAACCAGCCCAAAATCGGCAAGCTTCACCTGGTGATCGTCGCTAATCAGGATATTTTCGGGCTTCACATCCCGGTGAATTAGCCCAGCAGAATGTGCTAACCCGAGGGCAGTCAAGACCGGTTCCATGACGGCTGTCGCCGCATGAGGGGGCATCGGGCCACGCTCACGCAAGAGTTCACGCAACGTCCCACCGTCGACCAACTCCATGGCGAGGAACACACTCGTGCCATCATCACCCTGGTCAAACACATTAACGAGCGATGGATGGGACAACCGTGCCGCAGCCCGCGCTTCTCGCTCGAACCGGGTGCGGAACTGATCATTGTGAGCAAAACGATCATCAAGAATTTTGAGCGCCACTGGTCGATCGAGACGTTCATCAACGCCCCGATAAATCGCGGCCATCCCGCCACGAGCGATAAGTGATTGCACGCGATAACGGCGGTCAACCAGATCTCCATGGCTCAATGTAGGCACGTGGTCGTTGTCCTCTCTTAGCCCGTTGTGTCGGCCCGATGCTTTCCACTCACCAAATTACTAGGGATTGTCAGCTACGGTATAAACCGTGAAGAGTAACTCAAGAACTCCCGATGTCCTATCCGCCAGCGAAATCGTCCTCCCGATCGCAGAGGTTGCGGACTATCTCCACCAGCCCGTCAGCCGGGTTCGGGATCTTATTAATAAAGGCCAGCTTATCGCGATTGACCGCGATCACCAGCGGCAAATCCCAGCACGCTTCTTGAACGGGCTTAACGACGAGGGCCACCCCGAGCCCGGTGAGCGCGTGACCATCAATAAGCACGTCCCCGGTCTCATCGCCCTCATGTCCGACGGCGGATACTCCAATGACGAGATACTGAACTACCTGTTTACCGACGACGACACCCTGCCCGGACGCCCTATCGACGCACTCCATGGTCACCTAGCTCGCGAGGTCATGCGCCGTGCCCAAGCGATGGGATTTTGATTCGTCCCCTCGGAAAACGGCGAAATAAAGAACGAAGGCGACCGTTATCACGATCCACATCCACGACCATCGGTACAGCCAATTGTTGCCAGAGCCGGTGAAGGATCCCGCCACAATCAGCGACGCAATAACAGTGAAGTGTGTAACCCGTGGTGATGGCCGGAACGTACCGACAAGAACGACGCCAGCAGCGTAATACCACGGCAGCGTAACGGCATTAAAGATGCACGTAATTAAGTATGCCCATGCTGCGCCCTCAATGGCCCGGCGCGGAGTCTGTCGGAATCGCCACCAGACCACGACCAGGAGTACAACCATGATGATCATCGAGATACTCCGGTAGATCGACAGCACCGAGTTGAATGTCGCGCCGGGGAAGAATGAGGCTGCGAAAGCGGCCGTGAACTGGGCTAGGAAGCTGGGGAGCGCTAGGAGGTTGATGACCTTCGTATTTCCGCTGAGCTGAGACACCCAGCCCCACGAGCTTCCCGACGCATAGGTGATGGCGGTCAATACCGTGCAGACGATCAGCACAGTCGTGATTCCGTAGAACACGAATGCGGGGATGGCTTTTTTCAGCGACGCCAACGTCCGCCGGGGGTCGTGGAGTGACCATGTGGAGGGGGCAATTCCTCGTTGCCGCATCGCAATCCAGATGAGGAAGGGGAGGGTTACGAGGGCCGTCGCCTTCAGGGAAAAACCGATGCCGATGAACAGCGCGCCCCACAGTGGGTGGCGTCGTAAAGCCAGAACCAGCCCGAGGCAGGAAAAGGCAACCATGACCGATTCATTGTGCATGCCTCCCACGAGATGGAGGAAGACAACTGGATTGGCCACACCGAGCCAAAGGGCCACCGCGGGATTCCCACCGATATGCCGAGCAATCGATATCACCGCCCATGCAATGGCGGCATATCCTGCGACAGAGATGAATTTGTAGAGAAAAACGCCGATGGTGATATTCGATCCGACCAGGGTTGTGATTCCGTCGCCGATCCATAAATGAAGTGGCCCATAGGGGGTAGTGGTGTTTCTCCAATCCGGGCTGACTTCCAGCAGCATCGGGCCGGGATTGACGGCGGCTCCATCTTTATAGGGATCAAACCCATCCCGAACCATTGCCCCCTGAACCAGGTACGAATAGACATCGCGCGAGTACATCGGGGAAGCGAAGATAAGAGGAACTATCCAGCCCACCAGCGTCTTTACTGATTCACGGATGGGGGTGTTGTCGTGATAGACAATCCGGCCCCACAGGCACCAGCAGTACAGCAGTAGCCCCAACGCTACCCAGGACAAGATGAAGCCAATGTTCTTGACATGCCCATACATGATCCAGTCCAGATTGAGCATCCGGACGATTCCCCCGCGGGTGCGCTGGGCCCCGGAACTCCACGATGACACCATCAGAAGTATCGACGCGACCGTCCCCAACCACAGTGGTCGACGCAGTGGGTTCGTGCGTGAAGGGGTGCTCATGGATGATCACCTCGCGTTATCCGAGCAGCTGCAAGCGCTCCTGAAAGGATAACAGTGGGCACTCCAACGCCAGGTGTCGTACTTGAACCAGCGTGAATCAGGTTAGAGAACGAACGCACGGGGAAATTGCGGAACCGGAATGGTCCCGTCTGCCGGAAAAGATGGGCGGGGGCAAAGGGAGTTCCCGCGCCTAACCCGAGTGCAGACCAGGTATCGGGTGTATCCACTTTCCCGACGGCGAATGACTCGCGGATGCCCTCGAACCCGCGGTTCTCCAGGACGGATAGGAGATCCTCTTGGTAGGAAGCGGCCAATGACGACCAGTTGATGTGGGCTGATTCGGTATTGGGACACGGTGCCAAAATACTGACCGGTTCAATGGGAACATGAGGCGACGTCGTCGACGTCGATACTAATTCCGGCGCTGAACAGGCAGGACGAGTAACCAAGAGCGACGGATCGGACATCAAGCGGCCACGACCGTGAGGAGCCGTGATCTCTGAAAATGTACGATCCCACTCCTTCCCGAACGAGATGGTGTGGTGCCCACCAGGCCAGTGGCGTGCGACCTCACGAGGGATGGCGCCGTGCATCACGAATGCGGAGGGAGACCACCTCATCGTCCGACGGCCCTGTCGGCCCGAGATAGCATTGAGCTCCGGGATGTCGCATGTCGTAATAACGACGTCGGCAGGCAACGTTCCTTGAGTTGTCTCGACCGCATGAATTCTGTCGGGATGAGTTGTGGAGGGTCCGGCTTCGTGAGAGGGGTGGCTCAATGAGGTGACCCGTGTGTTGAGCATGAGCTGACCGCCGGACTGCTTGAGTGCCGCTGCGAGGATGTCGCACAGGGCGCCGACCCCGGAACCGTGTGGTCCGCGCGTGGGATAGAAGACTCCCATCCCGGTATCCATATGGGAAATCGTTGCGTACACAGCGCGGGCCTTCTTGGGCGGAACCCCCGCGTACAGAGCCTGGAACGAAAAAACCTTCCGAAGCTCATCATCAGAGATATAGCGCTCTGCTGCCCGGCCCAAGGAGCCGAAGCCACCACGACGTGCCACCCGCGCCAAGCTCAGCGCCGATTCGCGGGTGCGAACAAGGTCCCACACAGAATCGAAATCGGCGTTCATCAGGTTCGAAAAGCACGCGTCGAACATTGACTGCGCCCACAGGCGATAACCCCGCACACCCGTAACGCGGGATTCGACGAACTCATCGCGGTTCGCGTTGCCGCTGCGGTGGGATGCGTCGTCAAACTTCTCCCGGGCGAACCGACGGATCTCATCGTCTAGTCGTCTATCGTCCCAGGTAATAGCCTCCTCACCCGCTCCCTCAGCGAAGATGTCCAGATGCCGGTCCGATGAAAACAATGCATGATACGCCGGAGACAAACGCTGATATGAGAAATCAGGCGCGAGGTCACTCGTCGATAGCCCCACTGATGCCAGAATCTCATCGACGAGCCACGGCATCGTCACCACCGTCGCGCCCGTGTCGGTACGGACATCTCCCAGGGAAGTAGAGACCGTCTCGGTCGCGGCGCGTCCGCCCACGTGGTCCGCTCTCTCCACCACCGTCACTGAACGCCCGGAACCGGCCAACAACACCGCCGCAGCCAGGCCAGACAGGCCAGCCCCCACCACAACAACACGGTCTGTTCGGCCTGATACCGCGCGCCGGGGCGTCGATAAGTAATGAGAAAGAAAAGATGTGCTCATCGACGGCGCTCCGTCGAGGAAATAGCCATCGACCTCAATGCGCGGTGTGCGTCGTCAGATAAGCGCGCGTCGGCGAGCGCGTGGACCGCGGACGTCACTAAGCTATCGATCTGCTTTTCAACGCGGTCATAGGCGCCGGACTTTTTAATAATCGCGCGTAGATGATCAACGTCCTGCTCACTCAGGGGTTGGCCCAAACTAGATTGCACTGTCTTGCGATCCGACTCCGAGACATTGTCCAGCGTGAGAGCCAGTAAGGTGGTGCGCTTTCCTTCGCGCAGGTCATCTCCGGAAGGCTTCCCAGTGACCTCAGGGTCGCCGAAAACACCCAGCTGGTCATCGCGTAACTGGAACGCCACACCGATGTCACGTCCAAAAGTGCGCAGCGCTGTCACCGTATCCTCCGGTGCTCCCGCCAGAGCGGCCCCAATATGGAGCGGGCGCTCCACGGTGTATGCCGCCGTCTTATATCGGTTGACCCTCTCTGCTGTGCGCAACGAACCGTCCCCCTGAGCCTCAGCAGTGACATCCATGATTTGGCCACAAACCACTTCCGTGCGCATGTCTTGCCAGGGCTGCCACGCACGATCGCGCTGGGCTGGAGGTAATGCAGCCTCCATGAACATGTCATCTGCCCAGCTCAAGGCCAAATCGCCGATGAGAATCGCGACCGCATTCCCGTAGTTTTCTCCTCGGCCATGCCATGCTTGGGCTGAATGGGACTGCTTGAAGTGCTCATGAACGGTGGGCATTCCGCGCCGTGTTGCCGATGAATCAATAATGTCGTCATGAATCAGAGCGCAGGACTGCAAGAGCTCCAACGAGGACACCGCATGCATGACGGCGTCGGCATCCGGATGGTCTGCTGCGTCCGAGAACGTCAACTGCAAGGAACCCATCCACCCCAACCATGCAAATGTTGGGCGGATCCGTTTACCACCGTTGATCGTGAAATCGGTGAGGGCTGTCATTGCTTCGTCTGCCACGGGGGAAATGGCTTTCATGGCTGACTGGCGCTCCATGAAGAACTCATTAAGGTGCGCGACGACACAGCGGGGTACGTCGTCAACAGAACGCGGCATAGATGGTGTAGCACCTATTTGATCAGTCACGATAGCGAACTCACTCACGATTCACGTTTGGGGTATGGGCAGTTGAGGAGCATAAAGGTAAAACTACACGGCACCAGGGACACGTCGAGCTAACCCGGTTGATCACCATGACCAACACCGTGGACTCAACACCGACGTATTTTTCGCGCCATTAGCTGACAGTTTTACTGGTTGTCGCACCTTTCTTTTTCTAAGATACCTATTTATGTCCTCGCCCAACTCGGCGCATACGCCCACGAATCGTCCACCTCGGCCTATTTATCAACAAGTCCCGGTTTCCCAGGCTATTTCCTTGCCGACGCCGGGCCCTGTGCCGTTTTCCGTGGAATTTATGCCCCCGCGTGATGACGCTGCGGAACGTCGTCTCAATGATGCCGCGGCGACATTCCACGATCTTGGTGCGAGCTTTGTGTCGGTGACCTATGGAGCAGGCGGTTCGAGCCGTAGTCGTACTATTCGGATCGGCCAGGAGCTGGCACATACTCCCTTGACGACGCTGGTTCACTTGACGTTGGTACAGCACACGGTGGATGAGCTGAAAGAGATTATCGCAAGCTACCAGGAATGTGGGCTAACGAATATTTTGGCGCTGCGCGGAGACCCGCCAGGAGATCCCACGGGTGAATGGGTCTCTACGCCGGGTGGTTTGGAGCATGCCATCGACCTGATCAAGCTCATTCAAGAGTGCGATACACAGCGACAATTTGAGATTGGCATCGCGTCGTTTCCCGATAAGCACTATCGTGCCACCGATCTGGATTCGGATACCGCCTACACGATCGCGAAACTCCGGGCCGGCGCGAGCTATTCCATTACTCAAATGTTCTTCGATGTGGAGTATTACCTGCGTCTTCGTGATCGACTTGCTGCGGCAGACCCGGTCCATGGAGCCAAACCCGTGATTCCCGGGCTCATGCCCATCACCTCGTTGAAGTCTCTTCGCAGGCAGCGTGAATTGGCGGGGTGCCGTGTTCCGGCAGATCTCGAGGAACGTCTGGAAAAAGCTACTGCCACTGGTGATCCCTCTAATCCGCGCGTCCGCCAGGAAATTCGGAAGATCGGGATTGCTCATACGACGGCCATGGCGGAGCGTCTGATCAGTGAAGGTGCGCCTGACCTGCACTTTATGACGTTGAACTTTGCGCGCGCGACGCAGGAAGTGCTGCACAATTTAGGAATGGCTCCGGCGTGGGGGACTGATCACGGTCACGATGCGGTTCGATGACCTCTACAGTGCGTCATTAAATCAGTGACGAGCTGCCCCCAAGGGGCAGCCGGCTGCCAAGGATTGCAAACGGACGCGGATCGCCGGGGAAGTGCATATTCCGAACGACGTCGGTGAATCCTAGTCGTCGGTAGAGGTGGAATGCGCGGTTGTTCTCACTGGTGACTTCGGGGGTGGAAAGAAGCAGCCGCTGGCTCGTGAGACTGTCCGCGAAGATAGTCAGCAAGCGTCGGCCAATATTGTTACCTTGCCACGACGGGTCCACGTGAATTTCGGTGAGTTCCGTGTAATTGTCCAGGAGCTGGATGCGTAGTGATGGTGGAACTCCGGCGACCATGAGAGCTGCTTTGACCTGTGTATTCCACCATTGCCCGTTGCCGCCTCGATAGCCGTAGATGAAACCGCGGATGGGCTGTGTGGGATCTTTAGGGTTTGGTTCGTCCCCTGCAGGATGCTCGATAGCTGCGACGGAGTGGAAGCCCAGATATCGTGAGTGTGTGTTCCATGCCGATTGTCGCGCGCCCGAGATAGTGGAGCTGTAGCCCATCGCACGGATATAAATAGAGACCATTTCGGGGACTCGTCGACGAAATTGCGCTGCGGTCAACGTCGTGAAAGTGATGGGCATTCTTTAATGAAACCACGCGCGAAGCGGGGCGGGGGAGTTAACCGGGAGAAGTGGGGAATCACCTGCTGTTAATTTCGAATGTACGTTCGAATTTTCTACTTTTGTTCGACTCTTATGTCCGCACCCCTTCGTAGTGTGTCAAGTGTCAACAAGGAAATAGGCGCTCGGGAAAGACATCGCTGGGTAGTGGCGCTGTTCGGTAATCGGAGTGCTTGCTCGAAAGTGTAGAGACGACGGCTCCAAGGAGTGGATGATGATGAACGCGGCAACGGTAAGTTTTCTCAGGAAAGCGGATGCATTACTGGCTAACAAGACTGACGACGTCAGCCAGGATGAATTGGAACGACGCTTGCTGGACTCTTATTACGCAGCGCTCCGACTCGCCGGAGCTGTTATCGAAGATGCTATCGCGAGCCGTAAAAGGAAGCCCAAGGGCGATGCGTGGACTCTGCTTGAACGTTATGGCGGACAGCTGGCCCCGTGGGCAGATGTCTTTCGGAAGTATTCACCCATAAAGGAACGAGTCCGGTTGGGATTATCCCCCTCCCTGACGGTTGCTTATGTCGAGCATTTTGAGCAGCTCGTGTTGGATTTCCGTGCTGCTGTGAATGATCGGTATGCATGGATACCGACTGCAGCTTAGAACCTGGAGGCCTTAACAAAGTTGACTCAAAAGGGGTGTGGGAGCGCCTTCCGGGGGTTGAGGATGACGGCATTTATTGTTTCGTGCACCGGGGTGGAGAAATGGGGGTACATGGTGGTTACAATGAGGTTATAAACGGAACTGTTTTGGGACCTGTTGCGTTATGCCAGGTAGAAAACGGTACTTTCATGGAAAATGGAGGAGTTGTGGCCCTCTCAGAGCAAGAGCAGCGTGTCCTCGACGAAATCGAGAATGCTCTGTATCAGGAAGACCCAGACTTTGGTAAAAACGTCGGGTCAATCCAGCGTGGTGGCGCCTTCGTCAAAGTCGTTGCTCTGCTGATCCTTGGCCTCGTGTTACTTGTAGGCGGAATAGCTCTATCACAAGCGAGCCTGTGGTTTGTCGTGATGTCGGTTGCCGGGTTCTTGGTGATGTTCGCCGCCGGCGTGATCGGATTACGTGGTGACCGTTCGTCGAAACTCACAGTGGGGGATCGTTCCGACAAAGCGGCGAAGAAGCAGCGGAAAGCTCGTAAGTCGTCTTTGAGTAGCCGGCCGGGTGGTATGGAAGAGAATTTCCGTCGACGTTTCGAGCGCTAAACCCCACCGTGATTCTCATATGTAAATTGAGTTTTGCGTATGGGGGTCGAAGGTTCGGTGAAAGGCTTCCCATACAACGTAAAACTATCTAACAAGACACTGCAGCCCTGGTGATGAGTTGACAAGCTCACTACCAGGGCTTTTTCTTATGTCTCAGGCCAATTCTCAAAAATCCCCCACTTTGCCCCACTCCGGCTCGCTGATTCTCAGCTTTTCGCGGAAAATGCCGTTATTTCTTTGGCTGATGGGGAATGAATGGACTTATGTGCTGGAAGTGGCACGACTCAGGTGTGTTTTTCGGCTGCACATTATGCGCAGTCGGCGCGGGTATGCTCTCGTCGGGGTTGAATGGCGACACCAGGCGAAGAGGTTTGATCGACGTTCCTAGCGTCGGCTGTTATACCAATTTATCAGGTGTTTCTGCACGTCAACGGGGTAAAATGGCGTCGTATCACAAGTGTGGCCTGTGATTGTGTCGTGTTGCCATAATGAAAAAAAGCTAAAGATTTGCTGAAAGCGTCGTGCCAATGGTGCGTTGTGGGGCAGAGTGGGTTAAAGTGGGTGCCAATGGCGGACAAGGTAAGTTCGTCGCACTATTTCTGTAGATGACTGTCGTTGTTGGCGGCCGGCGCTGATAACGACACGGCAATCGACTGGATGTGGATCGTCGATGTTGAGGGAAGGAGTCCGAAGGTCATGTTCTTCGGTACTTTCACCCCCAAGATGGACGACAAAGGACGCTTGACTCTTCCGGCCAAGTTTCGCGATGAGTTAGCAGACGGCTTGATGGTGACGAAAGGCCAAGACCATTCATTAGCCATCTACCCGCGCAACGTGTTCCTCGAACGCGCTCGTAAAGCTGCTGCTGCATCTCGAACGAACCCGGAGGCTCGCGCATTTGTGCGTAACTTAGCGGCCAGCGCGGATGAACAATCTGTTGATGGTCAAGGGCGAATCACCATTTCGCCTGATCATCGTCGCTACGCAGGGTTAAGCAAAGAATGCGTCGTGATTGGTTCTGTTGACTTCGTCGAAATCTGGAATGCGGAGTCGTGGAATCAGTACCAAGCCGAACATGAAGAAAGCTACGCCAACGGTGACGACGCTGCCTTCATGGATTTCCTCTAAGGACTCCTTGAGTTCATCACCCACATGGTCGACCGTCGCAATGATCTACAGCGAGTGTAAGGAATGTGTGCAGGCCTCTGCCCGTTTGGATCCTGATGTACTTCCCCAACACCAGGCACTGAGCGGGTAGGGCCCTGTTTACATTCCTCTCCATCACCACGACCGCCCAATATTCTGACCGCGACGATGAAAGAGGGGACAATGGCCGACCGCCACACTGGTACGCATGGTCACGTTCCCGTCATGCTGGAACGCATGGTTGAGCTGATAGCTCCCACGGTCACAGAATCATCAGAGAACTCGGCACCATCCGTCATTCTCGACGGCACCCTCGGAGCTGGCGGACACACCGAATCCTTCCTGGAGCGTTTCCCGTCGGCAATGGTCATCGGAGTCGACCGCGATAACAAGGAACTGTCTCGAACCACTGAGCGGCTGTCTCGATTTCAGGACCGGTTCTACCCAGTACATGCCCGTTTCGACAACTTTGATGAGGCATTAGACGATGCAGATCATCCAGTTGTCGACGCCTTCCACGCGCACGGTCTCAGTGCCGGTTTCTTTGATCTCGGTGTGTCGTCGATGCAGCTAGATCAGGTGGACCGGGGTTTTACCTACCGCGACGACGGTCCGCTGGACATGCGGATGGATACATCGGCGGGCGAAACGGCTGCCGATGTCCTTAATACGTATAGCCACGGTGAGCTCGCTCGCATTTTAAAAACATATGGCGATGAACGCTTTGCCGGGCCTCTTGCTCGCGCCATTGTTCGTGAGCGTGAGAAAGAACCCTGGACCACGTCGCAGCGGTTAGTGGACATTATCTACGCGACAATTCCGGCGTCGGCCCGCCGTCATGGGGGCCATCCAGCGAAGAGGACCTTTCAAGCTTTGCGCGTTGAGGTCAATGCTGAGCTGGATGCTTTGCGTCGGGTCATTCCGAAAGTCTGCTCCTACCTCCACCTTGGTGGCCGGGCAGTGTTCATGAGCTACCAAAGCCTTGAAGACAAAATTGTGAAGAGGGAACTGGCGGAGCTGACCGAATCGAAGACCCCTCCGGGACTTCCTATCGATTTGCCCAACAGCGCCCCCGATTTTCACTTGGTGACGCGGGGTTCGGAAAAGGCCGATGAGCAGGAGAATAATAAGAATCCGCGCGCACATTCGGTCCGCGTCCGTGCCGTAGAGAGAACGGGCTACTCGCACTCGAGTCCGCCGCCGGGCAGCACTCCGGCAAGGGCTTCGGGATCATCCACCACATATTCAGCTCGATCAGAATCCCGGCACGAGGCCCACCGAACGGGAAGAGAACACCTGGTCTCTTCCGCACAACAGAGCATTTCACACCGCGAAGACGTCGAAGGAGAACAATGACTACCTTGACAGGAGCTGGAACAACAGCTCGACGGGCAAGCCACGACCATGACGTCAACACCGCGGGGCGTGCCTCTACGGCGACGTTGACGCGGACCAACTCACGTGACCGACGAGCAGAAACGCCGGTTCGGTCGCGTCGGGAAGGCAACAACCTCCGCTCCTCGAGTACATCCGTAGCGCGAAAAAAGAGCACGAGCGCCGCGAAGAGAATGGGCTCTCGTCAGGTCATTTCCGTCCGAGGCCGGCGCGTCGTCTCCGAAGAACGACGAGTCAAGAGGACCACGATCCAGTTCATCGTCGTATGTATCTTGTTCATCGGCGTCGGCGTGGGCGTCACGATGTACCTTTCCGGAGTGACGACGCAGCAGTCGTTCGCCATTCAGAAAGCGAAAGACCAGAAGACAACTCTGGATAACGAGTTGGAAGGGCTGCATCGCGACGTCAAGAACGCAAGCTCGGACTCGGAAGTCGCCAAGAAGGCATCGGAGGACGGCATGGTTGTTCCTGATCAGCCGGGAATTATGACCGTTAATCCCGACGGTTCCGTGGTTGAGAATAGGGCCGCCGATCCTTCAAAGACTCACGAGATTCACGACATTAATAGCGGTGCGGATCCCAAGGCGAAGGCCTCGTCGGATCCCGAGAAAACGAAGAATACGTCACGGTCTGCTACGTCTTCTTCCTCGTCCGGCCGTGACAACAACCGACCAGCGCAATTGGCTCCGTACCAGGACAATACGGCTGGGGCAGTAGCGGCGCAGGGCGATAACCAGGCTGCTAGTCAGGGTGAAGGACTTGACCGCGAAGCCCCATTACCTGCAGACCAGGCGAACGACGCTAACCCTGCGCCGGAAGCTGCAC
This sequence comes from Corynebacterium sp., assembly GCF_030530965.1. Taxonomy (GTDB): domain Bacteria; phylum Actinomycetota; class Actinomycetes; order Mycobacteriales; family Mycobacteriaceae; genus Corynebacterium. The sequence continues at coordinate 65,159 of NZ_JAUMTY010000001.1, forward strand.
CGGCGGGCGATGCTGCCGTGCCCACTCCCTAGGACTGTCCGGGCATAATCCGATCTGTGGATCGTCGCAGGTCAGGCTGGGTGGTGTGAGGTGAACCGGATGTGTCAGGTTGCTTGTGTACTATTTTGCGAGGGTTCCGGATGCGAGTGCGGAACATCGCCCACCTTGAGGTGGCGGCAGTAATCTGTAGAAGATATGTGGTGATCAGGTAAATGAGGCATGAGAAGGGGGACCGGAGAATCCATGAGTAACAGTTCATCTCGTCGGCCCCGGAATCCCAGAACAGGGAGCTCTCCTGATGCACCGCTACGTAACAGCATGGCGGGGACATCGTTGATAACAGGCGCCAAGGCAGCCATGCGGCGCCTCAATCTTCTCCGGGCGATCATCATCGCGTTATTGATCGTCCTTATTTTGCGTCTTGTATGGGTCCAGCTGATCATTGGACCGAACTTGTCGTCGCAGGCCCAGGAACAGCGTCGGGTAAAAATCGCCGAACCGGCCCGACGAGGGACTATCACCGACACCAATGGTGAGGATCTTGCCTACACCATGGAATCGTCACTGCTGTCCGTGCATCCGAACAAATTGCGCGGCTTCATGGAGAAGCGGCATGAGATTAACCCCGATAGTTATCCAGATCCTGACCAGCGGATGAAGGATATTGCTGACGATCTCCCTCGGATGATTGGTGACGACGACAAAGCGGATGATGTGAAGTCGGAGGATATTGAAAAGAAGTTAACTTCCGATGATGATTATTCCGTTCTGGTGCGAAACGTCGATCCGGATAAAGCGGAACAAATCGTTAAGAAGTATCCAGAGATCACTGCGGAGCGGCAAGACGTCCGCCAGTACCCGAATGGCGCTATCGGCGAAAATGTTCTCGGCAAGATAAGCCAGGATGGATCAGGGCAGTTCGGCCTGGAGCTCTCACAAGACTCTGACCTCCAGGGGACGAACGGAAGCTACACCGTCGACATAGCCGCACAAGGGATGGCAATCCCTGGTTCTCGTCGGGACGAACACCCAGCGATTGATGGCGATAGCTACCAGCTGACCTTAGACAACGACATGCAGACTTTCGTGCAGCAGAGTCTGGAACAGGCGAAGGCCAATTCCGGTGCAGAGGACGCTAGTGCGGTGGTGCTCGACGCCAAGTCAGGCCACATATTGTCCATGGCGACGACAGGAACGATTGACCCGAACGGCGACATCGAAAAGCAGCTCAAAGAAGGCAAGCAGTTTGGGGATCGGACGATAAGCAACCCGTTTGAACCGGGATCGGTCGGCAAGGTTATTACCGCCGCTGCATCGATTGAGGACAAGAAAACCACGCCAGACGAAGTTCTGCAGGTGCCGGGATCAATTAATGACTCCGGCGTTACTGTCAAGGATGCGTGGGACCACGGCGTCACTCCGTACACCACGACAGGTATTTTCAGTAAGTCGTCCAACGTCGGAACCTTGATGCTCGCTCAGCGAGTCGGACCGGATTCATTTAATAATTACCTGAATAAATTCGGGATCGGACAGGCAACGGGAGTCGAACTGCCCAACGAGACCAGCGGATTTCTGCCTCCGCGCTCCCAGTGGGCGGCTGGTACATTTGCGAACCTTCCCATCGGCCAGGGCTTTTCAACATCCCTCCTTCAAATGGCGAGCATCTATCAAACCATCGCTAACGACGGAGTGCGTATCGAACCCCGAATCGTGAAGAGCATTAAAGACCCCGATGGAAAAGAAGTGTCCACCGACGCTCCCAGTGAAACGCGGGTGGTGAGTGCCCAGACGGCACGAACGGTTCGCAACATGTTCCGCGGGGTTGTCCAGAAGGACAGCGGAAACCAGCAAGGTACAGGCCCCGGCGCGGCTATTGACGGATATCAAATTGCAGGTAAGACCGGCACAGCCCAACAGGTTGACCCGGACACCGGAGCATATTCCAATTCGAAGTACTGGATCACATTCGCCGGGATTGCCCCGGCCGACGACCCACGCTTCGTCGTTGCCATCATGCTGAATAACCCGGCTCGCGGCGTTCATGGTGAAGGTGGTCAGTCGGCAGCGCCGCTGTTCCACGACATCGCGTCGTGGGCGCTTAACCGCTACAACATCCCGCCGTCGAAAGAACCAGGTGACACCCTCTTGTTGCAGGCAGGGTAGCTCAAGATTTCTACTGTCGGAAACATCGTTTATCGCGTTATCCTTCGCCGTCTAGATCGTGATCAAGGAGATTGTCATGGCAACGCTGCAAGAACTTGCGGAAATATCGGGTGGCCGCCTCATTCGGGCTGATGACCCGGACCTCGTCGTCACGGATATTGGGCTTAATGCTCAGGCTTTGCCAGAAGGTGGGCTCTTTGCCGGGGTGCCTGGACTTCATGTCCATGGCGCACAATTTGCGGACTCCTCATCGGCAGCAGCGGTCTTGACTGATCACGATGGGGTAGAAAAGGTCACGCGTGAGGACCTGCCGATTATCGTCGTTGATGATGTTCGCGCCGTGCTCGGAGAGGTGTCGTCGGCTGTTTATGATCATCCTTCTCGCGACTTGACGGTGATCGGTATCACCGGGACAGCAGGGAAAACCACCACGAGTTATATGGTCGAAGCTGCTCTCCTTCATCACGGCATTTCAACCGGGCTGATCGGTACCACGGGTACCAGGATTAATGGGGAGAAGGTTCCTTCGACTCTCACCACCCCAGAAGCTCCTAACCTTCAAGCACTTTTCGCCATGATGAAAAAGCGAGGCGTGACGCACGTGGTCATGGAGGTTTCCAGTCACGCGATTGCGTTGGGCCGCGTCTTGGGAACTCATTTCTCCGTAGCGGGATTTACTAATTTGTCCCAGGATCACCTGGATTTCCACCCCACGATGGAGGATTACTTCCAGACGAAAGCGCGGCTTTTCAAGGAAGATTCGCCCCTGCATGCGGAGACCTCCGTCGTATGCATTGATGATGCATGGGGGCAGAGATTAGCGAAGATGCTGCCACATCCGTTCACGGTGTCGACGGAAGCTGCGTCGGAACATGACGCATCGCTTCAGCCGGATGTGTGGGCTGGACCATCCTCCGTCATGGATAACGGTGTGCAGACGGCCGAGCTGTACGGCTTCGGCGCGAACGAGATGACGCTGCATATACCGATGCCCGGCCGTTTCAACGTCGCTAATGCGATGCTGGCGATGGGGCTCCTCGTGAAGACCGAGATGAAAGCCGAGGACGCCATTGAGGGGCTCTCGACGGTGACTGTGCCCGGCCGATTAGAACGTATTGATTGTGGCCAGGATTTTATGGCCGTCGTGGATTACGCCCATAAACCGGGGGCGATCGCTGCCGTCTTGGATACCCTTCGTGCACATGTGCGCGGCCGGATTGCCATTGTCGTCGGTGCCGGCGGTGATCGGGATCATTCGAAACGCCCCATCATGGGACGTGAAGCAGCGCTACGTAGCGATCTAGTTATTGTCACCGATGATAATCCGCGTAGTGAAGATCCAGCCTCGATACGCCAACAAGTGGTGGCAGGGGCGCAGGAAGTTGCTGACCATGTAGATGTTGACCGTGCGGACGAATCTCGCAATAAAGTAAAAACAAAGGGTTCGGAGCATCGGCCTACTATTCGTGAGATCGGTGATCGCAGAGAAGCGATCCGTGCAGCAATCCAGTGGGCCCAGCCGGGTGACGCAGTTATCGTCGCAGGTAAAGGTCATGAAACTGGCCAGCTGATTGGTGATACAACTCATCCATTTGACGATCGGGTCGAAACGCGCCGAAGCATCGAAGATAAACTCAATAGCTCGGTGGAGAAATAAAAGTAGTTATGTGCCATCACATGTACGGGCGTAGTGAAAGAGGTAGCCAACCATGATTCCCATGACGGCGGGGCGTCTCGCGGATATTACCGGCGGATATCTTGTCAATATTGACCCCGACGCGGTAGTACCGGGGCCCGTCGAATTCGATTCGCGGAAGATTGCTCCTGGTTCAGTATTTCTGGCATTGCCGGGTGCCCGGGTCAATGGCCACGATTTCGCCGCCCAAGCCATTAAAGACGGCGCTACTCTCGCCCTGCTATCACGTGATATGGGTGTACCTGCCGTCATCATTCCTCGCGTAGAGCACGTGGAAACCAATGCCACTGCACTGGAATATGACCGCGATGGGGAAGGCGAAGCGGCATTGGCTGCCCTCAGCAAGCTTGCCCACCACACGGTCACCGAATTAGTCGCTCACCATGGCCTACGTGTGATCGGTGTGACGGGTTCCGCCGGGAAAACATCGACGAAGGACATGATTGCGACGATCCTTCGGACGCAAGGGGAGACGGTGGCACCACCCGGGTCCTTTAATAACGAAATTGGGCACCCCTACACCGCCTTGCGATGCACCGAATCGACGCGATTCTTAGTTGCCGAAATGAGTGCCCGCGGAATCGGCCACATCGCTCACTTGGCGCGGATTGCGCCTCCGACGATTGGTGCAGTTCTTAACGTTGGTACGGCTCATTTAGGCGAATTTGGATCCCGCGAGGCCATTGCCCAAGCCAAAGGTGAACTCGTCGAAGCCTTGCCGTCGGCTGACGACGGTGGCGTTGCGATCCTCAACGCCGATGATCGTTTGGTATCGGGCATGGCACCACGGACCTCGGCCCGTGTGATCACTTTTTCGGTGAAGTCTGGCGAAGCCACTGATAACCCGGCCGATGACCACGACGCTGTCATCGCCACTGATGTCGTTCTCGATAGCTCCGCCCGTGCATCCTTTACCTTGACCATGCCGACGGGGGAGTCCGCCCCCGTGCAGCTGCAGGTGTATGGGCAGCACCAAGTTGCGAATGCTCTCGCAGCCGCGGCGGTGGGATTTGCCGTCGGGATGTCCGTGGAGGAGATCGCCACTGCGCTGTCGCACCACACCGCGGCGAGCGCCAATCGGATGGATGTGCGCAACCGGCGTGACGGAGTAACCATCATCAACGATTCGTACAACGCGAACCCTGACTCAATGCGGGCAGGAATTGCCGCATTGGCGTCCACTGTTCAAGCTCGGGAGAATGCTCAATCCTGGGCAGTCTTAGGTCAAATGGGTGAATTGGGAGCCTCCGCCACCGACGAGCACTACTCGATCGGTGAAGAACTGGGCCGACACCACATCGACCACGTCGTTGTCGTCGGCAATGGTGTTAACCAGCGGGCTTTAGCGCACGGAGCTAAGGAGTCGGGCGTTGATGTCACCCACGTGGACGACGTCGATGCAGCTGTCGATAATGTGTGGTCGTCAGTCCGTCCGGACGATGTTGTCCTTATCAAGGCTTCATACTCAGATGGACTGTGGAGAGTCGCGGAAGGGCTTTTGTCCGGTCAGGATGAAGGGAACGGAGAGTAATGGTTCATATCATCATCGGCGGCGCCGTTTCTTTTATTATTGCAATACTTTTTACCCCGATTTTGATTCGTCGTTTTTCCGACGAAGGCCTGGGGCAGGAAATCCGTGAGGAAGGCCCGCGATCGCATTTGCGCAAGCGCGGAACTCCCACGATGGGTGGTATCGCCATCATCGTCGCCATCGTCGGTGGGTATTTTCTTGCGCACCTCGCCTCTGTGTTTACCCCGTCGAGTTACAAACCCACAGCGTCAGGCCTGTTAGTTCTCGGCCTGACAGTGGGGATGGGGTTCCTTGGTTTCCTTGATGACTACATCAAATTGGCGAAGGCGCGGAACCTTGGTTTGAACAAAAAAGGAAAGCTGCTGGGCCAGGCCGTTCTCGCCATCGGTTTCGGTGTGCTGTGCCTCTTGTTCCTCAATGAACACGGCCTGAAGCCCGCCTCGACGAAGCTATCCTTCGTGCGTGACATCGATACCTTTGATATCGCAATTGGCGGCGGCATCATTGGGACCCTCATATTCCTGCTGTTCATCTACATCTTGGTCACTGCCTGGTCGAATGCTGTGAACCTCACCGACGGCCTAGACGGCCTCGCTGCAGGAACAACTGCGATCGTGATGGCCGCGTATTCCATCATGACCTTCTGGCAATTCCGTAACTCGTGTGCCTCTAATGCGTCGGTCGCGTGCTACCAGGTGCGAGATCCCCTTGATCTCTCCATTTTGGCAGCGTGCGGATTGGGCGCGTGCCTTGGTTTCCTGTGGTGGAATGCGGCCCCGGCGAAAATCTTCATGGGTGACACCGGATCGCTGGCTCTGGGCGGACTCGTTGCCGGCTTGTCTGTGACCTCACGGACCGAATTGTTGATGATCGTTATCGGTGCTTTGTTCGTTGCAGAAACGATCTCTGTTGTTATTCAAGTTGTCAGTTTCCGGTCAACAGGTAAACGGCCATTCCGCATGGCCCCCATCCATCACCACTTCGAAAACGGAGGATGGGCGGAAACGACCGTGGTCGTCCGCTTCTGGCTGCTCACGGCGATGTTCGCCGTCGCTGGGGTGAGTATGTTTTACGCTGACTGGTTAGGGTGGACCTAATCAAACCCGAGACCCCATACGGAAAGAGAACATCATTATGTCTCACGTCCAGACATCATCGTCATATCTTCCTCAACCTCAAGGCCCAGTGTGGATTGCTGGCGCTGGGGTGTCGGGTCGAGGCGCAGCTGACCTAGCCACACAACTCGGGTGGTCGGTGTGCATCATCGATAGCAACTTCACTGCAGCAAGTGAGCTGGCAGACCGCCACGGGGGCTCCGCGATGACCGTCGAGGAGGCTCATTCTCGTCTCGACGAAGCCTCGCTGATTGTGACGTCGCCAGGATGGCGGCCAGACACGCCCCTATTGCACGACGCGCAGGAGCAAGGAATCCCGGTCATTGGTGACGTTGAACTGGCGTGGTGTGCCGACCGTGACGGCCGTTTTGGAGAACCACGCACCTGGTTAGCCGTCACCGGGACGAATGGTAAAACAACCGCCACGTCGATGCTCGCATCGATGATGGCCGAATCGGGAGCAGCTGCTGAGGCAGTAGGGAACATCGGGGTAGCGGTCGGGACTGCGCTAACACAGACTCCGCGGGTCAGTGTCATGGTTGCGGAACTCTCCAGTTTCCAGCTTCACTGGTCGCCGACGCTCACCCCTGATGCCGGTGTCGTCTTAAATCTTGCAGAAGACCATATTGATTGGCATGGCTCGATGGACGCCTACGCTGCGGATAAAGCGCGGGTGTACCGAGGGCCGGTCATCGTCGTCAATGCGGATGATGAGCGTGTGTGCCGCGAAGCTGAGCGGTACATGGAATTTTCTTCAATCTCTTCTAGCGGTGATACTTCGGCTCGTCGTGTTATCGAATTCACGATGGGGGAGCCCGGCGCAGGGCAAGTTGGGGTGATCGACGGCAGGATCGTTGATCGTGCATGCGTCCCCGCTCATTCAGAGGGCGTGGACATTGCGGATGCGACAAGAATTTCTCCCCCCGGTCCAGCTGGTGTTGCGGACGCGCTCGCGGCCACAGCCATCGCCCGGTCACAGGGCGTGGAGCCAGACGCGATCGCTCGAGCGCTGTCTTCCTTTGTCGTCGAAAAGCACCGTGGACAAGTCGTCTATGAAGCTGGAGACATCCGGTGGATCGACAACTCGAAGGCGACCAACCCTCACGCGACGGACGCAGCTTTAAGTGCGGTGGAGTCATGCGTGTGGATTGCAGGTGGGCAGCTCAAAGGTGCCCAGATTGATGATCTCATTCACAAGAATGCCGACCGTATTTCGGCCGCGGTTGTTTTGGGGCAGGATAGAGAGATCATTCGCCAGAGTCTCGCTACTATCCATCCCCGCATTCCTTTGACTGTCATTACGTCGACTGATCCAGTGATCGCGATGAATGAAGCCGTCCAGGCAGCGTCACGGTTGGCGCAACCTGGTGACACGGTGCTTCTCGCGCCCGCTGCCGCTAGCTTGGACATGTACACGGGGATGAGCCAGCGTGGCGACCTCTTCGCTGAAGCTGCTCGTCGTTATGGGCGCGGTAAAGAAGGATAGGGATCGTGACAGTGAAATCTGACCAAGGAACGAGGTCTCGCCGTGCGCGATCATGGTGGGAAGGAGTCGTCGGCAAGATTGATGCTGCGACATCAACGCCGAAGTTTGACTACTACATCCTTGCCGCGATCACAGCGATTCTGGCCGGCGTGGGGCTCTTGATGGTGCTGTCTAGCTCGATGGCATCGTCGCTGGCAGATTCCAACAGTGTGTGGACGGATTTCTTCAAACAAGCCGGGATGGTCGTGGTTGGCCTCGTCGGTCTGTATTTCGCTATCCGAATGTCCCCGGCCACCATTAAGAAAATTTCGCCCTGGGCTATGGGGCTCGCGGTTATTCTGTTGATCTTGGTTCTGATTCCAGGCCTGGGAACTGGTCTCCAGCAGATGGGATCCCAGTCATGGCTCGTCCTGGGGCCCGTCACCATTCAGCCGTCAGAGGTTGCCAAGCTAGCCATTGCGGTCTGGGGTTCTGCAGTTCTGTCCGAGCGGGCGCTCTACGCGCGGTCAATCCGCGAGGTCTTAGGCTTTTTCACCGCGATCGTGGTGCTTGTGATCGTTCTTGTTGCTCTTGAGCGTGACCTCGGCATGGTCGCGTCGGTCATGATCGTTTTCCTCGCTCTGGCTTGGTTTGTGGGTGTGCCCAAGTGGGTCACGACGACGATCATCGCCGGCGGCTTGGGCCTCGCTGTTCTTCTGACCTTGACGGCCGGGTATCGGTCCAACCGCGTCGAAGTGTTCAGAGAAACCCTTTTCGGTAAGTTCCCCAATACACAAGGCACGGCCTACCAGAGCTACCAGGGATTTTTGTCCCTGGGCGACGGTTCTTTCCTGGGGCAGGGACTAGGCCAATCGCGTGCCAAGTGGTTTTACCTGCCCGAGGCGAAGAACGACTTCATCTTCGCCGTTGTCGGTGAAGAAATGGGATTCCTGGGTGCCAGCATCGTCATCCTCCTCTTCGCCCTCTTGGGCTGGGTAGGAATGCGCATCGCGTTAAACCAGGCGGATCCTTTCCTTCGCCTCATGGCTGCGACGGTCACCACAGGCATTGTCATCCAGGCGTTTATCAACATTGGTTACGTGACGGGGCTTCTTCCCGTCACCGGTATTCAGCTGCCGTTGATTTCATCCGGCGGAACGTCGGCCATTATCACATTGGTATCGATGGGGTTGCTTCTTAACTGCGCCCGACATGAGCCTGAGACAGTGTCGTCGATGCAGACCTACGGCCGCCCCGTCGTCGATAAATTACTGGGATTCCCGGAACCGCGTGCGTTTGATCCTTCAACGTTGCGTCGAGGCCCATGGGTTGACGACGACGATCCACGATCGCGGAGTGGCAACGGTTCTCGGAAGGGTGCCGGTGCGCGAGGGAGATCCGGTGGGCGTTCGGGGTCGTCGCGACGAGGTTCGCTCTCAGACAGGCATCACGAGGTTCAAAGGTTCGGAGAGCCGGTGACTCGCCGGAACGGGTCACCCCGCAGTCGACGTAATGAGGTCAATAGGCAGCCAAGCTCGGGATCCGCCAGCCAACGGCGGGAACGGGCCCATGACCGTGCGCCTCGTCGTCGGTCCAGAAACGGTAGTCGGCGTACATATCAATCTGATTACGGTACGACGAATGGTTCCTTTGGACCGTTCGACGACGGGACTCGCCGTTAGTATGAATGAGGCACGTTTTTAAGGCACAAATAAGGCTACGTCGATGATGTAGCGCTATTCCTGAGGTGGGTGTATGAAGAGGTCACAGGATACGGACGGAGAGCTCTCCGTTGTTGTTGCTGGTGGTGGCACTGCCGGTCATATCGAGCCCGCGATGGCAGTTGCCGACGCGGTTCGTCGCAGTGTGCCCTCTGCACGGATCACAGCATTAGGGACGACGAAGGGGCTCGAAGGAACTCTCGTTCCCGAACGTGGTTATGACCTGCGGATGATTGACCCAGTACCAATCCCACGCAAAGTTAATAAAGCACTTTTTTCTGTTCCACACCGTGTCCGTCGGGCGGTCAACCAAGCAAAAGACATTTTGGGCGATGTCAACGCCGATGTTCTTATCGGGTTCGGCGGTTATGTCTCGGCCCCCGCGTATCTCGCGGCCAAATCCCTCCACATCCCATTCTTCGTGCATGAGGCGAACGCGCGAGCCGGTATGGCCAATAAGCTGGGAATTCGCTTAGGGGGACGTGGCTTAGCCGCCGTTGAAGGATCAGGTATTTCCGCGGAGATCGTGGGGATCCCGGTCCGATCAGCGATCAGCTCGCTCGATCGGGCAGGACTTCGTGCCGAGGCGCGTGAGTATTTCGGTTTGGATCCCGATGCGCCAGTGTTGCTGGTCACAGGTGGTTCCCAGGGGGCACGGTCCATCAATAACGCGGTCTCTGGCGCATCACGCGAACTCGGGGAGTCGGGGGTCTCGGTGCTCCATGCCTACGGGAAGAAAAACTCAATAGACGTTGATCACCAGGATGGAACTCCGCCCTATATCGGCGTCCCCTATATCTCGCGGATGGATTTGGCATTGAGCGCCGCAGATATGATTCTCTGCCGGTCCGGCGCAATGACCGTCGCAGAAGTGTCCGCTGTCGGACTCCCGGCCGTGTATGTGCCACTCCCGCATGGCAATGGTGAGCAGGCGTTGAACGCCCAGCCCGTCGTCGACAATTCCGGGGCCATACTCATTAACGACGACGGCCTCACCAGCCAGACCATCGTCGACAAGGTGATTCCCATGATCACGAACCCTGATGTCTTAACGGTGATGGCGGAGCAAACGGCCAAAAGCAGCAACCCCAATGCCGCCGATGACATAGCTCAACGCGTTATTGCAACAGCTCGATGACGTCCATGTAGCTGTTCCCCTAATTACCTGTTCACAGTCAAGGAGCGAAGTAGTGGCACATAACGACGAAACCAGCGGGCAGACGAAGGACGCTGGGCACACCATGCACTTAGAGCGTCATCCCCGACGTGTCAATCCGGCACATGCAATAACCCCCGATGAACTTCGACATGTCCACATGGTGGGCATCGGCGGTGTAGGCATGTCTGGGGTGGCCCGGATCTTGTTAGACCGCGGATATACGGTCACCGGGTCGGACATGAAAGACTCGCTCACCATCCTGGCTTTACGAGCCGCCGGAGCCGTGATTGCCACGGAACATAAGGCGGAGAACCTGGACTTGACGGGCGATACGCCGACATGTGTGGTGACCTCGTTTGCTGCTATTCCCCAGGACAATCCGGAACTGGTGAGCGCTCGTGAACGGGGAATCCCGGTGGTCACGCGGTCCGACGTTTTAGGCGCACTTCTGCTTGACCACGATGCTTTACTCATTGCCGGGACTCACGGAAAAACCTCGACGACGTCGCTGGCAGTGATTGCGCTGCAACAGGCAGGTATGGATCCCAGTTTCGCTGTTGGTGGGCAGCTCTCCACGACCGGGACGAATGCACATCATGGCACGGGCTCAGTGTTCGTCGCTGAAGCAGATGAGTCCGACGCCTCGTTGTTGACCTATTCACCCAATGTTGCGGTGGTGACGAACATTGAGGCGGACCACCTCGATTTTTATGGTTCCGAAGAATCGTATGTTCACGTTTTCGACGAATTTGCGGACCGCGTCGTCGACGGTGGGTATCTGGTGGTCTGTGTGGATGACCCGCACGCTGCGGCACTGGGTGAGCGGATTGTGCAGCAAGGGAACAGAATAAACGTCATTGGTTATGGGACGAGTGATGCGTGTACGCGTCATCCGTCGATCCCGGTGGGTGCGGAAATTACAGAGATCACCCCTAAGCCTGACCGCACGGATGCACTGATCCGGATTTCCCTACCCGCACATGCGTCGGCTGAGAACTCGGGTGGCGAGTCGAATGAGACGGAAACGACCACTCACCGCGTTGAGATGCATATCCCCGGGAAACACATGGTTCTCAATGCTGTCGCTGCAATTGTCTCGTCGGTTCTTGTCGGAGCTGACCGTGAGCGCGCCGTGAGTGGCGTGAACGGCTTCCAGGGCGTGCGCCGTCGGTTCGAATCACATGGGACCATTGCACACGGTTATTACGAGGGAGCGTCGGTTTACGACGATTACGCCCATCACCCGACCGAAGTGCGGGCGGTGTTGACCGCGGCACGGGACAAGATTCAGGCGATGGATTCTGTGGAAGGCCACCAGCGCAGAGTAATTGTCGTCTTCCAACCCCACATGTATTCCCGAACTGAGGAATTCTCTTCGGAATTTGCTGAGGCTTTCTCCCTCGCCGACGAGGCCATCGTGATGGACATTTATGGTGCCCGTGAAAAGCCCATTCCGGGAGTGACGAGTGACCTGATCATCGACCAGATGACCATTCCGGCGCACGCCGCGCACCGAGTCGATGAGGTTCCTCGCATGGTGAGCAGTATCGCTGGGCCTGGCGACATCATTTTGACGATGGGCGCAGGAACCGTGACTATGCTGGCAGATCCAATTGTCGCAGCATTGCATGAACCGGTGCAGTAGGTTACAACGTGACCTGGGTGAGAGGTAAGTAGGAAGAACTAGTGAGAGGCTCACGAAAAGCGTCGCGTAAAAACTCTGGCGCTAAAGGCAGACAGCCGGGGCGCAGTGTACCCATCGACAATTTTGGTTCCCCCGTCGACTCTGACGAAGAGAGGGAGCACTCACGTGTCATCCATTCCGGTGGCCGTAAAGAATCGCAGGGTGAGAGCCGTCGCCGACGTCGCCGCCGGTGGTGGGGAGCAGCTCTCATCATCGTGCTTCTTCTTGTGGTCGGCGCGGTGGTTCTCCGGACCGCTCCCATCCTGACCGTGTCCTCATTTTCCGTCAAAGGTAATGAGCAGACCTCGAAAGAGGACATCATTGCCGCCTCGGGGATCCATGAGGGCCAGAATATGACCCGGATTGATACTCATGCCGCAGCGTCACACGTGGTTGGGCTGCCGTGGGTGACGAAGGCTACGGTGGAGCGCTCCTGGCCACGGACTATCTCAATTTCGGTGAAGGAAACAACCGTCGCGTTCTACGTTGACGATGATGGAGATCATCTTTTCGACGATAACGGGCGAGAGTTCGATGTTTCCCCGCATCCGGACGGGGCATTGAAGCTCGATGGGAACACTTCTCCCGATGAGGAGACTGCACGTGCAGTGGCACACGTCGCCCAGGCTGTTCACGAGCATGCGCCGGGTATCGTCGGCGATATTGACCATATTGATGCCCAGAATGAAAATAATATTTCGTTAGTTTTCAAAGACGAGAAAACGGTGAAATGGGGAACGAGTAATAATGCGTCGTCTAAAGCAGAAGCGACGAAGGCCGTGCTTCAGCGAGAAGGACGTGTATGGGATGTTTCCAACCCGGCTCAGGTCTCAGTCAAGGAATAGTGTGAACCATAACTGCAGGTAAAGCCTAAAGTTGAGGTTTAGACTTGCGACACGCCGAATGGATTAGTCACCACGTGTTTGGTCTGTTCAGAAGCATTATAGAAACGTAAAAAATAAAATTCTTTGCTACGGGCCGCTGCGCCTCTGCAATAAAGGTGGCAACATCCTGTAGTCTTTGCGCAGACCGTACAGTTCGATAGCGACAGATCGTGTAACGAAAGGCGAGCCCTACAACCATGACGACATCGGATAACTACCTCGCCATCATCAAAGTGGTTGGCGTTGGCGGCGGCGGCGTCAACGCTGTCAATCGCATGATTGAAGATGGCCTCAAGGGAGTCGAGTTCATCGCCGTGAACACCGACTCTCAGGCGCTTATGTTCACTGACGCGGACGTCAAGCTTGACATCGGCCGCGAAGCGACCCGTGGCCTGGGGGCTGGCGCCAACCCTGAGGTAGGCCGGAAGTCTGCCGAGGATCATCGTGACCAGATTGAATCCACCCTGCAGGGTGCGGATATGGTCTTCGTCACCGCAGGTGAAGGTGGTGGAACCGGAACGGGTGCCGCCCCGGTGGTCGCGAGCATCGCGAAGAAGCAAGGTGCGTTGACCGTCGGCGTTGTGACCCGTCCGTTTACTTTCGAAGGGCCGCGCCGTACGAAGCAGGCTCTTGAGGGGATCGAAGCTCTGCGCGAAGTGTGTGACACGTTGATTGTCATTCCGAATGACCGCTTGCTTCAGATGGGCGACAAGAACGTCTCCATGATGGAGGCATTCCGCCAGGCTGACGAAGTTCTCCACAATGGTGTCCGAGGCATCACCGACCTGATTACCACCCCGGGTGTCATTAACGTTGATTTTGCTGACGTTCGCTCGGTCATGTCGGATGCTGGTTCGGCCTTGATGGGAATCGGTGCTGCTCGTGGTGAAGGGCGTGCCGCTCAAGCTACCGAACTGGCCATTAGCTCCCCTCTGTTGGAAAACACCATGGAGGGCGCCCACGGTGTCTTGTTGTCCTTCGCAGGCGGCTCGGACATCGGCCTCTTCGAGGTCAACGATGCGGCCAATGTCGTTGCCAACTTGGCCTCTGACGATGCCAACATCATTTTCGGAACGATTATCGACGAAAACCTCGGCGACGAGGTTCGAGTCACCGTGATCGCTACCGGGTTTGACGACAGCACCGAGCAGTCGAGCGGTGCTCATGCTGCTCAGCCGGCGAATTCTCAAACGACACCTGCACCACGGGAATCGAATGCTCGTGACGTGTTCTCCGGCCAGCCGGCGAGTGCGTCATCGTCGGGTTCCGTGGGCGCTCGTGAGCAGATGACGTCCTCCTTCCAGCGCCGTGAGCACAGCTCTGCGGACCGCGGTTTCGGAGCTTCCTCCGGATCGCAACCGATCGGTGGCTCAGGGGAGAGCGGCTCCCGGCAGCCTTATGGACAGTCCGACGGATCCAACGGACGGTCCCAGAGCAGCGGTGGGTCCTACCAGTCTGAGGCGAACCGCGGACTTTTCACCTCTGGTAGCCGGCATAGCTTCTCTGAGGAGCAATCCGATCTGCAGCGTGGTGGGACGCAGCCGCAGCGGGGGAATGACTCCCGTAACGACTATGACGACGACGATGACGATCTGGATCTGCCCTTCTCCTAAAAAGGATCCGGGCCAGCGTGAAGAATCCGGGTCATCGGAAAGAAGTCGTAAAGAAACAGAAGGATGGCGTGACGATTAACAATCCCACTCCAGAACCCCGTCGCGTTCGCAAAGTCATGACTACGCGAGCCGGCGGGGTTTCCCGTGCGCCCTATGAATCATTCAATCTCGGCGATCACGTCGGCGATGACCCAGCTGCCGTCGCCGAGAATCGCGAGCACTTTGCTCGGGTTCTGGGGCTTCCCATGGATCGTGTTCTCTACATGGAACAGATTCATTCCCCGACGGTCACCGTCGTCAATAGTTCGATGACAAGTCCAATCGAAGCAACGGATGCGATGGTCACGACCGAACGTGACTTAGCCTTGGTCGTGCTCACCGCGGACTGTGTGCCGTTGCTCCTTTCTGACGACGTATCCGGCATTGTTGCCGCCGTTCACGCTGGTCGATTGGGTGCGCGCAACGGGATCGTCAAAGCAACGGTGGAAACGATGATCCGCTGTGGGGCCAAGCCGGCACACATGCACGCACTGATGGGCGCGGCCGCGTCGGGAGAGCGGTATGAAGTGCCCGCTGATATGGTCCGTGATGTAGAGCAGCACCTTCCCGGGTCATCGAGCACCACGCAATGGGGAACTCCGAGCCTCGATTTACGACGAGGGCTGGTTCGTCAACTGATGAGCATCGGTGTCACGGCGATTGATGCGGATCCACGGTGCACGATTAGCGAGGACGCAACGTTCTTCTCGTACAGGCGTGATGGCACGACAGGTAGGCAGGCGGCCGCAGTGTGGATGCCGTCGGCGGCGTGGACATAAGATCGAGTCGCTGTCGCTGACAAGCGGGTGCGTGGCTGAACGGCGAAGAGGTCGCTGGCAGGCAAATAATGTGAGTAGCTGGAAAGGAATGGGCTGGTGATGGCTACCTACGAGGAGCGAAAAGCGGAGTTGTCGTCCCGCCTTGACGAGGTATCCCGTCGCATTGCACGCGCAGCTGAGTCAGCAGGGCGGGATCCTAAAGATATCGAGTTGCTGCCGGTCACAAAGTTTCACCCCTACGAGGACCTCCAGGCGTTAGCGGACTGTGGAGTCACCGTGGTGGGTGAAAACCGTGAGCAGGAAGCACGCGATAAAGCCCGCCGGCTCCATGAAGCGGGGGTGGGTCTTCATATCGACATGATCGGCCAGGTGCAGTCGAAGAAAACCAATCACATTGCACGGTGGGCTCACCGGGTTCACACTGTTGATCGCCTCAAAACTGTTCATGGACTTGATAACGGCATGAAGCGCGCTCTAGACGAGGGAGATCGTGTAAGCACACAGCACGAGAACGTCGATCAGCTCCCAGTTTTCCTTCAATGGAGTGCCGACGGTGATCCGTCGCGAGGGGGAGCGAGTGAAGATGATCTCGATTCCCTCGCAGACGCTGTGAATTCGTCGCAGTATCTCACCCTCGAGGGGCTGATGGTGGTGCCACCGCGGGATGATGATTCAGCACAGGTCTTTGCCCGCGCTGCTGAATTATCTGAGGCCATTCGCCAGAAGCACGGTGGTTGCGGGGGTTTGTCGGCCGGGATGTCGGGCGATCTAGAAAGTGCGATTGCGGCCGGATCGACAGTTGTGCGTGTCGGAACAGCTATTCTTGGCTCTAGGCCAGTAACTTTGTGAGCATATCAACGGAGGAAGGACTCTTACTATGGCCGGCTCAATGGATAAAGTAAAAGAATTCTTCGGCCTTCAGCCTGTAGAAGACTATAAACGCGATAGTTATTATGACGATGATTACGAGGACTACGACGATTACGACGATCGCCCCGTAGAGCGTGAGCGCCACGCCGACTCTTATTCCCGCGATTCCTATGGTTATCGGTCGGGGAGTAGCTACGGTGGATCCCGTTATTACTCCTCCTCGACGCCGGAATCCCGGGGGACGACGACAGAGACACCTCGTGAGCCCGAGATTGTGCGGATAACCCTGGCCTCGTTCCGGCAAGCCCGCCAAATCGGGGAAGCGTTCCGCAATGGCGACATCGTCGTTTACGACGTATCCGCGATGGAAAAGTCCCAGGCGCAGCGTGTGGCCGACTTTGCCGCGGGGATTCAGATTGCGCTCGACGCGCGGACCGAGAAACTTACTCCGCGCAAGTTTGCGCTGATTCCGAAAGGCGTCAGGCTGGATGACGAGCAGAAAGAGCAGCTGAAAGAGCCCGACTCTCTCTAAGCCCCGCCCGTCCGGTACGCTGAATCGAAATTATCTGTTAATGCGGTAAAGGACACGTGTGACTGCTCTTTCGCTCACTATCTATACGATCGCGCGGATTTACTCTTTCATCCTGATCGTCAGGATCGTCGTTGAAATGATCGCCAGTTTCTCCCGGTCTTGGCGGCCTCCGCGGTGGTTTGCCTTGGCCGCGGAGCCTTTCTTTGTTGTCACAGATCCGCCGGTCAAAGCTCTGAGAAAACTCATTCCTCCCCTCAACCTTGGGGGCGGCGTGGGCCTGGATTTGTCAGTCCTCGTCCTGTTCTTCGCGCTGGAAGTTATTGCGATGATATTCCGACCGACTGGCGTGTTCGGCTTGTACTAATTCCGCGCGAGAGACCCGCTTTTCGTGAAACTGGCGAAAAAATTGGGACACTTGATACGCTATATGCGCTATAGTGCGGTAGACTAACGACGTTAATCGAATATTTTGGGGTCGCAGTAGATAGCAACGGCTAATCGGTAGTAGCTACAAGCTACTGAGGTTGCCGGGGCTGTTGTGATCAGAACATTTCTCGGCGATGTAACGTGTAAAGCGTTATCAATGAAGTTAAAGTAGATCTCACAACTGCGTTTCCAGAGACAGATAGAAACTCGGGATGGTATCCGAGTCCACCGCGTGCGGTGGACGGCGGTTGGCGTTCCGTATGAAAGTGAAGGGAATTTCCATGCAGCTGACTCCCGCTGATGTGCATAATGTAGCGTTCAGCAAGCCGCCGATCGGCAAGCGTGGCTACAACGAGGATGAGGTTGACCAGTTCCTCGACCTTGTCGAAGACACTCTCAGTGAGCTGCTTGATGAAAACTCTGAACTCAAGAGTGCCGTAGAAAGCAACTCGACAGAGTCTCGTGATGCTGCTTCATCGTCTGCAGCATCGGCACCAAGTGCTGGGTCCTCGGTTGATGAGGGCGCTCTCCGTGCGGAGATTGAGAGCCAGGTCCGCAGTGAACTGGAACAGTCGCTCCGCCGAGACATTGAGCAGAAAGTTCGCCAGAACCTTGAAGCCGAGTACGAAGCACGGTTGGTCGAGGCTCGCAAACAAGCCGAGGCAGATGCTCGCGCTCGCTTCGAGTCTGAGAAGCAAAGCCAGCCGCAACAGCCCGCGCAGGCTGCGTCGTCGGTCCCCGGTACCGACAGCGAGACCGGCGAGGCCACGGCAGAGACTCACATGCAGGCAGCTCGCGTCCTAAGCCTGGCTCAGGAGATGGCGGATCGTCTCACCAACGACGCCCGTCAGGAATCCCAGTCCATGCTGGATGAGGCTCGTACTGCAGCCAACAAGACCATTTCCGACGCTGACGAGTCCTCGAAGCGCACGCTGGCCGATGCAGAGTCCCGTTCCACCAGCCAGCTTAATGACGCTAAGCAGAAGTCGGATTCCATGATCGCCGAGGCTCGCCAGAAGTCCGAGGCCATGGTGGCAGATGCTAAGCAGAAGTCGGAGACGATGATTTCCGACGCCACCGCACAGTCGGAGGCTCAGGTCCGGTCGGCTCAGGAGAAGGCAGATCAGCTGCGTAGCGACGCCGAGCGTAAGCACGCAGAGATCATGACCACCGTGAAGAAGCAGCAGGAAGCTTTGGAGGCTCGTATCGAAGAGCTCCGCACCTTCGAGCGCGAATACCGTACCCGCCTGAAGACCTTCCTCGAATCTCAGCTGGAGGATTTGAACTCACGTGGTTCTGCGGCACCCGCCGGCCAGCTCGAGTCCAATGACTAGGTAATTCCCGTTCTTTCATTGACCCACTGCGGGCTAGTTTCCCGCGGTGGGTTAATTTTTGTCTTATTTGGATTTGCTAGGCTGGTGACAAACAAAGGATGTGGTTATGACTGTATTAGCTCTGCTTCTAGCCGTTGTGGCTTTTGCCTTTCTCGTTCTTGCCCTGGTGTTGGCATCAAAAGCGTGGGCAATAGCCTGCATTGTGGTAGGAGCTATAGGAGTTCTTATCGTCATCATCGATATCATCGTTAAACGGAAAGAGCGCGCTGGGAAGAGCGGTAAATCCGTGAATGGGGAATAACGAACGCGCGTTCCCCGTTGTAATTTTTTAGCATCATCGATAATCCCGTATAGTTTTGTTCGTCCGCTATGATCCGGCTATCTCCGGGGAGCGACTCGGAAGAACAGGTACCAGAACTGCACTGTGGCGGCGATGCCCGTAACAGTGCAAATGTGGTACCCCAGTAGAACCGAGCGGTTCGGCACCGTCACCGTCGTTAATGAGTGGGATTTGGTCCGTGGTAAGGCCATATCCAATCAGGGTGGTACCGCGCGTGAGCGTCCCTGGCCGAGCAATGCTGAGCTCGATGAAGCGCGGTTCGCCTTCCACAGGTACCCGTTCCATCGGCTCTGCTACGTCATTCGTTGTTATGACAGCCTAGATAAGAGGAGCCAGGGTGACCGATAACATGTCGACGTCGGAGACAAAGTCTGATTCTCCCAGGAACCCGGAGGACGCGACTCCTGCGGGTGGCGCATACCCGCGTGTCGATCTCGCAGAAGGATCTACGCGCTTTGCCGATATGGAACCCAAGGTGCTCGATTTTTGGAAGAAAGATCGCACCTTTGAAGAATCAATCAGCCAGCGCGATGGTGCCCCGGAGTATGTGTTCTACGACGGCCCTCCCTTCGCAAATGGTTTGCCCCACTACGGGCACTTGCTCACCGGGTACGTCAAGGACATCATCCCCCGGTATCAGACGATGCGTGGCAAGAAAGTTGCCCGCGTCTTTGGGTGGGACTGCCACGGTCTTCCTGCCGAGCTTGAGGCAGAAAAGCAGCTAGGCATCAAGGACAAAGGTGAAATCGAGTCGATGGGGCTCGAAGCCTTTAATGACTACTGCGCGAAGTCCGTCCTTCGCTACACCGAGGAATGGAAGGCGTACGTCACCCGGCAAGCTCGGTGGGTTGATTTCGAGCATGGCTACAAAACCATGAACCTCGACTTCATGGAGTCTGTGATGTGGGCCTTCAAGACTCTCTACGATAAAGGGCTCATCTATCAGGGGTTCCGCGTCCTTCCGTATTCGTGGGCCGAGCACACTCCACTGTCGAACCAGGAGACTCGCCTCGACGATTCGTACAAGCTGCGTCAAGACCCCACCGTTACGGTGACATTCCCGATCACCGGGGTGAAAGAGGGGACTAGTGCCGACGACAGTCTGGTCGGCGCCTTGGCCCTTGCCTGGACGACGACGCCGTGGACGCTGCCGTCGAACTTGGCGCTGGCTGTTAATCCGAACGTGACTTACGTCGAGGTTGAGGTGGGCAGCACCGGGCTTGACGAGTTCAAAGGTCAACGCGTTCTGCTAGCCGAAGACCTCGTCGGCGCCTACAAGAAAGAACTGGGTAAGGACTATAAGGTCCTCTCGACTCACCCGGGGAGCGATCTCGTCGGCCTGACCTATGAGCCGATCTTCGATTACTTCAAGGATAATCCGAATTCGTTCCAGATCCTCCCGGCGGATTACGTCACGACGGAAGATGGTACGGGTATCGTTCACCAGGCTCCGGCTTTTGGTGAAGACGATATGAACACGACGAACCAGTTTGATATCCCGCTGGTTATCCCCGTGGATGCTGACGGGAAGTTCACATCCGAGGTTCCGGATTATGAAGGCCAATTGGTCTTTGATGCGAATAAGCAAATCATCAAGGACTTAAAGAAGGCCAAGCGTATCGTGCGCCATCAGACGATCGAGCACTCGTATCCTCACTCATGGCGGTCGGGCCAGCCACTGATCTACATGGCATTGCCGTCGTGGTTTGTCTCGGTGACGAAGTTCCGCGACCGCATGGTCGAGCTCAACCACGACAAAGTTGAGTGGCTCCCGGAGCATATTCGCGACGGTCAGTTCGGGAAGTGGCTCGAAGGTGCCCGCGATTGGAACATCTCCCGAAATCGGTACTGGGGATCGCCCATTCCTGTTTGGGTCTCGGATAACCCGGAGTATCCGCGTGTCGACGTCTACGGTTCACTTGACGAACTCGAGCGAGATTTCGGGACACGTCCGGAGTCGCTTCACCGTCCCTACATCGACGAGCTGACTCGCCCCAACCCGGACGATCCGACGGGCAAGTCGACGATGCACCGCGTGCCAGAAGTTCTCGACTGCTGGTTTGAATCGGGATCGATGCCCTTCGCCCAGGTTCATTACCCCTTTGAGAACCAGGAATGGTTTGAAAAGCATGCTCCGGCGGACTTCGTGGTGGAATACTCCGGCCAGACGCGCGGATGGTTCTACACGATGCACGTGTTGGCAACAGCGCTGTTTGATCGGCCAGCGTTCAAACGCGTCGTCGCCCACGGAATTGTCCTGGGTAATGACGGTTTGAAGATGTCCAAATCGAAGGGCAATTATCCGAACGTCAACGAAGTGTTCGACCGCGACGGGTCGGATGCGATGCGCTGGTTCTTGATGTCGTCGCCGATCCTTCGCGGCGGAAACCTGATCGTCACCGAGGAAGGCATCCGTGAGGGCGTGCGCCAGGCGATGCTCCCAATGTGGAACGCGTATTCGTTCCTTGCTCTGTACGCCTCGAAACCGGCGGAGTGGTCGACGTCGTCGACGAATGTTCTGGACCGGTATATCCTCGCCAAATTGCACGACACTATCGACGAAGTCACGAAGGCTTTAGACGATACTGACGTTGCGCGCGCGACGGATGAGGTGCGCTGGTTCTGCGATGCGCTGACCAACTGGTATGTGCGTCGGTCGCGTGATCGTTTCTGGGCTGGAGATACAGTCAAGCCGGAAGCCTTTAATACGCTGTATACGGTGCTGGAAACGTTGACGCGTGTGACTGCGCCACTGTTGCCGATGCTTTCGGAGGTGCTGTGGCGTGCCCTGACTGGTGGGCGTTCGGTACACCTGGCTGATTGGCCGTCGTCTGATGCCATCCCATCGGATCCTGACTTGGTTCAGGCGATGGATGGCGTCCGGTCCGCGTGCTCGGCGGCGTCGTCGTTGCGGAAGGCCCATCACTTGCGTAATCGGTTGCCCTTGTTGTCGGTGACCGTGGCGATGCCTCAGTCGTCGTCCTTGGAGCCGTTTGCGGACATCATTCGCGATGAAGTCAATGTCAAGGACGTTATCTTGACCGACGACGTTAATTCCGTGGGACGCTTTGAAGCTGTTGTCAATGCTCGCGTTGCCGGCCCTCGTCTGGGCAAAGATGTCCAGAAGGCGATTAAGGCAGTGAAGGCGGGTGACTACACCGTTGACGGAGACGTTCTTCGTGCCGACGGTATTGAGCTCAAGCCCGAGGAATTCACGCGTCGTCTCGTTGCAGTGAACCCAGACACGACTGCTGAAATCGAAGGAACTGAGGGCCTGGTTGTCATCGACACCACGATGACGCCGGAACTCGAAGTCGAAGGCTGGGCGGCCGACCGGATTCGTGGAATTCAGGAGGCCCGCAAACAGGCAGGGCTGAACGTCTCTGACCGCATCGCGTTGACGATGTACGTCCCCGACGACAAGGTCGATATGGTGAAGTCCCAGAAGGACACCATCGCCTCTGAAGTGTTGGCGACCTCGGTGGAGATCAAGGCCGCATCGGAGGCTCCGTCTGAGGCCACGGATCTGTCGGATGGTTGCTTTGCCTCGGTGCCGGTCGATCTTCGACGTGACGACTCCAGCGAGTCATAACGGCGACGTGGTATAAGAGCGCTTTACACCGGGCGAGTGGCTTTAGTCTGAAAGGATGACATCTGTAGAGATATGGCGAACACCACACACGACGATGCCAGCCAGCATCGGTGGGTTCTCCATATCGACATGGATGCTTTCTTTGCCTCGTGTGAGCAATTAACCCGGCCGACGCTGCGTGGCCGCCCAGTATTAGTGGGCGGAGTGTCCGGTCGTGGTGTCGTCGCCGGAGCCTCCTATGAAGCCCGCGTGTTCGGTGTGCACTCCGCGATGCCCATGATGCGTGCCCGTCGCTTAGTCGGGTACTCCGGGATCACCGTGAGGCCGCGTTTTCATGTGTATAAAACCGCGTCTCGACGGGTCATGGAGATTCTTCGCGAAGAGGCCGGGCTGATTGAGCAGCTCAGTGTGGACGAAGCCTTCATGGAGCCGGATGAACTCAGTGGTGCCACTCCCGATGAAGTGCGTCAATGGGCCGGACATCTAAGGAAGCGCATCAGGGAGGAAACCGGCCTGCCATCGTCGGTGGGAGCCGGAGCGGGGAAGCAGTTCGCCAAGATAGGGTCGGGTTTGGCCAAGCCCGATGGAACGTTTGTCATTCCGGTGCAGGACCAGCACGCAATTCTCGATCCGCTGCCGGTGCGAAAACTGTGGGGAATCGGTCCGGTAGCCGAAGCTAAATTGGCCGACATTGGGGTGAGGACGATCGAGCAATTTGCTCGTATGTCCAGAACCGATGTGGAAATGACGTTGGGGAAGACGAATGGGCCAGCGCTGTGGTTGCTTGCTCAGGGCCATGATCCTCGCCCTGTTGCGCCGCGGGCGGAAGCGAAGCAAGTGTCGTCGGAATCGACGTTCAGCGACGACGTCACCACCCTGGATGGGGTGGACGAGGGCATACGTGCGGCCTTGACGAAGGCTCACCGTCGTCTCATGAATGATGGCCGTGGGGCCCGCACGGTGACGGTCAAGCTTAAGCGCGCCGATTTCGAGCAGCACACGCGGTCAGAAACACTTCCATTTTCGACGACAGACTGGGATGTGCTGTACCGCGTTGCCAGCCGCCTCGCCGCCGATCCTGCTGTTTTTGGTGCTGTTCGCCTGGTTGGCGTGTCCCTGTCGGGGCTGGAATCTGCTCGCCAGGAAGCATTGTTCCCGGATCTCGATCCGGCACAAGGAGCGGACTATCGAGCCCTTACAGAGGCTGATAGTGACTTCGAAGCAGGAGTTGTCTCAGCCGCGAATACTCCGATGACGTCCGTCGATAGTGACGAACTTGCGAACGCTTCGACGGAAGCGGATGCGGAGAAATCTGAGTTCGATGGCGCTCCGACGGATGCGTCCCACACGGAAATATCTGTGTGGCCTGCGACGATCGATGTTTATCATCCTGAGTACGGCCACGGTTGGGTCCAAGGTTCGGGACATGGCGTGGTGAGTGTTCGGTTCGAAACGCGCACGTCGGGGAAAGGGCCGGTACGAAGTTTTCCAGTCGATACGCCGGAGCTCACTCGTGCAGATCCCATCGATAGCCTTGAGTGGGGCGATTGGCTAGGGCTAGCTGACGGTGAATGATTACACGTCAAATAGCGTCTGCGGATGGACCTCAGCGTCAATGGCCGCAGCAAGGATAATTCGCGCTTGGCCAGCATGAACGCACCCGGCACCGATAACGCCCTGCCGAGAGAGAGTCAGCCCGCCTCCGTCGCCACCGTATAGGGGATTGACGTTTCCTCGCGGGACACGGCTTGCCATCACGACAGGAATTCCTTGTTTCAGCGCGGATGTGATCGCCGTCGCTAAGGCGTCGCCGACATTTCCCGCGCCCATGCCTTCGATAACGAGTCCTTCGGTGCCGGCGTCGATAGCCGCGGTCAACAGGGTGGCGTCGGCTCCAGGGTATGCCGGGATGATGTCGACGCGATGCCCTGCGAATGTGACCTTGGGCAACGGGCGCGGCCGCGGTGGTTCATCGGGTGCGTTGGTCGCAAAAGCAAGCGGATCGGAGGTGTGCCATTTCACCGCTCCACGTGCGGGAATGACTGCATGTCCGAAGACGATGAGCACTCCAATGTCGCGAGCAGAATTATCTGTTGCGATGACAATTGACTCGAATAAGTTCCCGGGACCGTCAGCCTCGGGGTGGTCGGCAGGCCGTTGCGCACCAGTGAAAATGACGGGACGGGAATCATTGTGGACAATGTCTGCCGCAATAGCTGATTCCTCCATCGAGTCGGTTCCGTGCGTGACGACGACACCGGTGACCTCAGGGTCGCTGAGTGCCTCTTTAATCGCCGCGTTGATGGTGTCGTAATCATCGAATGTGATTGAGGAGCTGTCGAGCTGGGCTATATCGCGCGCTTCAACGATGACGTTGCCCTCAAAGCGTTCAACCACCGGGTCGACGAGTTCCTGTGTCGACAACGTCGGCACCAGTGCCCCGGAGGAGTCGTGTGTACAGGAAATTGTGCCCCCGGTGCCGAGGACAACGATGCGCGGGGGCGTGGCAGAGGTTTGACCGGGAGTCTCCTGTTGTGACGCGGTCACGTCGTCGGGTGTGTTCGCTGAAACTGGCATGATGGGTAACCTACTTCCACGTCATCGCGCGCTGATTCTTCTGAACGATCGACGTCCCGCCCGCCGTTGAGTTTTTCTCGGGTGCGGGCGACTTGTCGTCAGACTGTCCGCTGGTGTCGCCGGCATAGGTCGTGATCGTCGTGGTGTCGATGGAGCCCTTGACCGGAATCGGTTTTGTCAGGTCAACAGTGACTGTGCCAACGTGGGTGCTGGTTGACGAGTCCTTGACATCCAGCGAGCCCTTCGTACCGGAGGGCACATCAGGTGCTTCCGAGAGAGAGAGGGACGTGGTGCTAGGGCGTTGTTGAACGCTGGCGTCGAGTTCGACGGTATTGCCGTCATGCTTCTTCAGGGTGTAGGTAATCGTTTTCACTGCAGGTGAAGGGTCGTTTACTTTAATCCGGACATCCCATTGAGCCCCGATGCCCACCGGATCAGTGGGGAACACGACGGGGGTAGAGAGGTATTGCGTGAGCGCGCGTTCAATGGAGGCACGCGCAGTTTCTGTCGCCTTCTCAGGGGCAGTGAAAGTTGCTTCAGATTTAATGCCGGTGGGGGAATTATTCGTTTTCAGCGTGAACCCTTGGGCGGTCGCAATATCGGAATTGAGCTTGTCGTTAGACCCAGTCGGTTTTCCGAGTGTGATGGTGTCGCGTTTCGCGGTGTAGGGCAGCGTCATTGTCGTGGACGCCACGTCCGGCACCTTGTCGGCATTGGTTTCCTGCCCGAACCCTTGTGTCACGTCCATCGTTCCGTGCTGGTCAGAGTCACTGAGGTTATATGTGAGCTTCGACTGCGGTTGTTCCCCCGGGTTTGTCACAGTGACGACGGTTGCCTCCAGGTTCACGGTGGCGGAATTCTGTTTTTTAGCGTCGTTACTATCTGAGCCACAACCTGTCGCGAATAAGAGGAGTACGGCACTTCCAGCGGCAGCGATTCGACGGAGCATGACATTCACGCCGTCAATTTTACCGACGACCCTGGACATGGCGTAGCGGCATGGGGTGATAGGGCGACACTCCGTTACTATGGTCTGCGTGAATCGATGGATTGTCCTGGGCATCGTGACGGCGGTGGCGATTGTTGATCAACTGGTGAAATCGCTCCTTGTGGCGGTTCTTACACCCGGACACGCGTATACGATCATTCCGGGTTTTCGTCTGTACCTCATCCGTAATTCGGGGGCAGCCTTTAGTATGGGCAGCAGTGCAACGATCGTGTTCACCGTGATCCAGGTCCTCGCCGTCATTGCCGTGCTGGTGTGGGCCCCACGCATGAAGGCGAGGTGGGAAACTCTAGCCTTCGGACTGATTGGTGGCGGTGCGCTGGGTAATCTTCTGGATCGCCTGTTTCGGAGTCCCGGTTTCGGTGTCGGGCACGTGGTGGACTTCATTTCGGTGGGTCGTTTCGCAATTTTCAATCTGGCAGATTCGGCGATCACCATTGGTGTGGTGCTTTATATTGCTGGGGTTCTCTTCGGTGGTAGACAGAGAGAAGCGCAATAATAGGTAGGTGAGTGAAATAATGCGTGATTCTCGGCGCATGCCTGTTCCCGTGGGGCTTGACGGTCTCCGCGTCGATTCGGGCTTGTCAAAACTGCTCGGCCTATCTCGCACGGTTGTTGCCGATCTCGCATCATCGGGAGACATTCTTATCGACGGCGTTCCGGCGTCGAAGTCCGATCGCTTGACGACGGATTCGTGGTTGGATGTCACTCTGCCGGAGTCGCGATCGATCGCAGATGAGCCTGCTCGTGAGGTTGAGGGCATGGACATTCTGTACAGCGATAGCGACGTCATCGTCGTTGATAAGCCGGTGGGGGTGGCTGCTCATCCGACGATGGGGTGGGATGGCCCCACTGTGACCTCAGGACTGCGTGCCGCTGGATTTCGCGTGTCGACGTCGGGGCCGCCGGAGAGGCAAGGCATTGTCCAGCGCCTTGATGTAGGTACGTCCGGGGTGATGATCGTTGCGGCGTCGGAGCGAGCGTATTCGCTGCTCAAGCAGGCTTTTCGGGATCGCACCGTCGATAAGACGTACCATGCCCTGGTCCAAGGACATCCGGATCCGACGGTGGGCACGATTGATGCGCCTATCGCTCGGCATCCTGGTGCAGGGTGGAAGTTCGCTGTCCGTTCGGATGGCAAACGAGCGGTGACGCATTATTCGACCATGGAGGCTTTTCGGGAAGCGACGTTGGTGTCGGTTCATCTCGAAACGGGGCGGACGCATCAGATCCGCGTCCACTTTTCTGCGCTGCATCACCCGTGTTGCGGTGACCCGATGTATGGGTCTGATCCGAAGTTGACGGAGCATTTGGGCCTGTCACGGCAGTGGCTCCATGCGGTTTCGCTAGGTTTTACCCATCCTGATGGCCATTACATGGTGGTGGAATCCCCGTATCCTGCGGATTTGGATCACGCTTTAACCACGCTCCGGCGTGATAACGGGATGCTTGATGGATAGCCACAACCGTCATAGCTATGGCTCACGCAGTCACAACCGGCACAGCCGTGGATCCACATCGCGACGTTCTGGATCGGCGTCATGGGTTCCAGGTGCAGGGCGTTCGTCGTCGCGTTCCTCCGTGAAGGCCAATGAGTCGTCATCGTCTAGTGCTTCTCCATCTACGCAGCCGTCATCCTCGTCGTCTCAATCCGCCTCGTCTCCTTCGACGGCTCCTACGTCGAATGTTTCTTCGTCTCCTTCGTCGACCGCTTTTTCCTCGTCGACAAGCCGTATTAACTGGGGAGCTCAACGCCCCGGTTCCGTTGCTAAAGAGCCGTTATCTGAAGTCTCAGGCCAGCGTCGGGATCAGACGTCGGAGGTCAGCTCTGCAAAGGCTGCTGGTGAGCGCAGCATGGGATGGAATATTGCTGCCCTAGTGGCAGTCGGCCTGTTGGTGACCGTTTTTATCATTATGATGGTCCGTCCGGATACGACTTCATCGACCATGGCGATCAATGGCGACACGCTTGGCCCCGAGGATGAAACGATGTCGCAGTATCAACAGCGTTCGGATGCGACGCTGCAGTCTGAGACCGCTGAGAGTGGCAAAGCGAATAATGGTTCGGATAGTACGGGACACCAGAAGTCGTCCGGTCGGGGAGCGAAAGATAGCAAACACTGGGCATTAGTGACCTTTAATCCGCCTACGACGCCCGCCAGAGCAGCGGAAGCCTTGGAAGGCAGCAACGTCAGAGTGGGGTCGGTGTTGGTAGGGCCGGGGGTGGTTTCCGGGATTCCCAATCCGACTCCCGGGTATCCGCTGGAGAAACTATTTTCTGACCAGGTGCAGTGGGCCAATGAGCTCGAAGACACGTCAAACGACGACGAGCTCCCCGGTGTCATTGTGTATGGGACATTGGATCAGCTCCGGGCTATCCGCAAGAAGACGTTTGCTGTGGAAGCGCTGCCTTCCGATGCCGTGTGGGGACGGATCGGAGTAAGGAATCCTGCTATCGCGGGCCTTGAGGATATCCCGGGTTCGTCTCAAGATTCGGCGACATCCCAGGATGATGTGAACCCCATTACTCTTCCTTCACCCACTGGTGATCGTCGTCTGTAAAGAGTCTTAGGTCTCCGCTACCATCATTCACGTGTTATGGGCCTGGGCATGTTACGTGTTGTGGGGACTGTTCCCTGCGTTCTTTCCTCTTCTCAAACCGGCGTCGCCTCTGGAAATCTTGGCGCACCGATTTGTATGGACCCTCGTTTTCATGCTCGCCATTGTGCTGTTCAGCGGACAGTTCAAGAAACTACTAAGGATTCCTTGGCGAGTGTGGGCGACGGTGTTTGCCGCCGCGGTACTCATCGCAGTGAACTGGGGAACCTACATTGTGGCGGTCAATTCGGACCACGTCGCCGATGCCGCGCTGGGCTACTTCATTAACCCGCTAGTCAGCGTTCTTCTTGGGGTATTTTTCTTGGCGGAACGGCTCCGTCCGTTGCAGTGGCTATCCGTCGGAATTGCCGTGGTAGCAGTAGCTGTTCTCACCGTGGACCTGGGACATCCTCCCGTTATCTCCTTGGCCCTCGCGTTCAGTTTTGGCTTCTATGGCTTGCTGAAAAAACGAGTTCCTCTGACCCCAATGATTTCTCTGACGTGTGAAACGTTGTGTATCGCGCCAGTTGCGATCGTGTATTTGCTCGTTTTGGGCCAGCAACACGACGGAACATTCACCTCAGAGGGAGTCGGCCACACCTTATTGCTGATGACAGCCGGGATCGTCACCGCCGTGCCCTTGCTGCTCTTTGGGTACGCGGCCCAGCAGATTTCACTAACATCCTTGGGAATGCTGCAGTATCTCACTCCCGTTTTGCAGATGCTGTGGGCCGTTTTCGTGACACAGGAATCGTTCAGCCTTGGCCGGTGGCTCGGGTTCATCATTATTTGGATTAGCGTTGGATTCTTCGTCACAGACTTGGCGTTGATGTCACGCAAACGGGCACATCGCGTGCGTGCCGCGTCGTCGTAATTTTCGCGGGAAGGGGCCTTCGGGTGAAGGCCTCCCATTTAAAAGGCGAAACCTTCACCGCGATACGTCGTCCATGTATCGACGACTTCTCCACCGGATACCACTAGAACCGAGTTCGTCCATTCCATCGCCTCTCCGGCTTTGGCATGACGGAGCCAGACCTTGTCGCCAATGGCCAAGCCATCGCTGGCGGGGCCGATCAGTGCAGTTTGGACTTCTCCGGCACCCTCTCGCGGAGCGAATTCCAGTTCTGCGGGGAAGTCGATGACAGGGAGTTTGTCGTGGCTAGGGGTTCCCGACGCGACACGCCCTCCGCCAGCCACGACGATGATTCCTTTGCCGGGCCGTCGGATAACGGGTAATACGAACCAGCAGGCCGGGTGGGGTTGGAAACTGCGAAAATGATCGAGTAGGCCAGGGCCGATGAGTCCAGAACCAGCGGCAATTTCCGTCACAGCGCTTTCGGTTCCCGTCGACTCCAATGATCCGGTGCCGCCACCGTTGACGAACTCTAACTGATCGAGGCCCGCGGACATTAGGGCGAAATCGACGCCGTTGACAATTTCTTGTCGTCGGCTCGCAATTTCACCGCGGGACAGCGACTGCATAATTCGTCGCATCGTCGGCCGGACACCAGTTCCCGCGTCGCCTTCGTCGGAAATCTGACTCTCGAAGGCAAGGATGCCGACGACCTTCATGTTCTTTCGTCCCCAGATTTCTTTGACGAAGGATTGCGCGTCGCGGATTCCATGGATGGGGGAGCGGAGTGCTCCGATTCGGAGCGAAAAGTCCTTGTCAATGGGCTGCGTTGTCCACAGTTTTGTCGCTTCTCCCGAAGACAGCCCGGGAATGTACATGCCACGCCCAATCACGAGGGCAGCATCGACATCTAGACAGATGCGGAGTTCATGGCGATTCTCGGGATCGGTCACCGAATCGAGAAAATTGAGGTGCTCGGGCGAATCCGCAGTGAGTGTGATGGCGCGTGCGAGTTGTTCGTCATTAGCAATCTCGTGCAAGGCATCTTTATCCGTGGAAGGGGAACCCACGAGTACGTCATCTGTTACCCCGTCTTTCACGAGCCAAATGGCTTCCTGGAGAGAATAGGCCTGTACACCCGAAAACCCCGGTTGAGCGAGGGCTTCCTTGATCGCGTTCTTCATCCTGAGAGACTTACTGCTCACACGTATCGGTGTGCCATTGGATCGCGTCACCATGTCTTTGGCATTGGCACGGAAAGCATCCAAATCCAGCACCGTGAGCGGAGCACTGTACCGTGCAACGGCCTCGCGCACCTTTTGAGGAACGCCATAGTTATGGTGATAGACACTGCTTTGTGGAGCACTGGGGCGTAAACCATCTTTCATCGTCTCGACGATGACTCCGCCGCTTTTCCTCGCGCGCTCCGTGGCATCGTCTGCTGCAGAGAAGGCAGAGTTTAACCGACGCTTTGCTGCAGTGAACGCGTTGGACAATCGCGTTGATGCTTCACTGTTCGATTGCGACGGGGACGGTGTTGATTTCGGGGAGTTCATGACGCCCTGCTTTCGTTCGGGTTGCTTTCACGGGTCGATGGTGTACATGTGTGCTCTACCGTCGGGAGCCTCTCGCAGACCGTGCGTTGGAAAGACACTCACGGCGCAGTGACGACTCTGTGACGGAAACTGTGAAGTGATAGCAGTCACATTAACGGTTCTTGGAGTAGAGCGTGCGGTTTTTCTCGAAAAGACGGCAAATGCTCCAGAGAGAAGACCTATCGACGAGGGTGACGTCGCCACAAAAATGCCCTGACCTGGACACTCGACCACGCTAGAAATGCCCCCTATGATCGCGAACATGGCCAATTCTTCCTTTGTTCACCTGCATAACCACACCGAGTATTCAATGCTCGACGGAATGGCCAAGGTTGACCTGCTGGTGGATGAAGTAAAACGGCAGAACATGCCGGCAGTCGGAATGACCGACCACGGCAACATGTTCGGATCCGACGCTTTCTACCGCGCCATGACGGCGAACGACATCAAGCCCATTATTGGCGTCGAGTGCTATATGGCCCCCGATTCCCGCTTCAATAAAAAGCGCGTTCGGTGGGGTGAAGCCCACCAGAAGCGTGACGACGTGTCAGCCTCGGGCGCCTACCTGCACCAAACGATGATCGCGGAGAATGCCACCGGACTGAAAAACCTCTTTTACCTGTCCTCCATGGCGTCCTATGAGGGGCAGCTTGGTAAATGGCCTCGCATGGATGCCGAGCTGATCGCAGAGCATTCCGAAGGGATCATTGCCACGACGGCGTGCCCGTCGGGTGAAGTCCAAACCCGCCTCCGGCTCGGGCAGTTCGACGAAGCCCTCAAAGCGGCCGCCAAATGGCAGGACATTTACGGGAAAGACAATTATTTCCTCGAGCTCATGGACCACGGCATCGAGATCGAGCAGCGGGTCCGTAATGAGCTATTAGAAATTGGCCGAAAGCTCAACATCCCTCCGCTGGTGACGAACGATTGCCACTATGTCACCAAGGATCAGGCCCGGTCACACGAAGTGATGCTCTGTGTGCAAACAGGTTCGACGATGAACGAACCCACCTTGGACCAAGGCGGTAACCGCTTTGCCTTCAACGGTGATGGCTACTACCTGAAATCGGCCCGGGAGATGCGAGATACGTGGGACGACATGGTTCCTGGCGGGTGTGATAACACCCTGCTTATCGCCGAGCGCGTCGGGGATTACAGCGAAATTTGGGAGCCCCACACCCACGACCGGATGCCGAAATACGACGTCCCAGAGGGCTACACGCCGACGTCGTGGCTCACCCACGAAGTGGAACAAGGTCTGAAAAAGCGCTTCGAGGGCCAGCCTGTTCCGCAGGAGTACACCGATCGGGCCAAGTACGAAATCGGCGTCATCGATTTCAAGGGCTACCCCAGCTACTTCCTCGTCGTGGCCGATCTGATCAAGCACGCGCGCCGGGTTGGTATTCGCGTGGGGCCCGGCCGTGGTTCAGCCGCAGGGTCCCTGGTTGCGTACGCGTTGACTATTACGAATATCGATCCGCTCCAGCACGGATTGCTGTTCGAGCGATTTCTTAACCCTGAGCGCCCGTCGGCACCTGATATCGATATCGACTTCGACGATCGCCGCCGCGGTGAGATGATCCGCTACGCCGCAGATAACTGGGGTGAGGACAAGGTCGCCCAGGTTATTACCTTCGGCACGGTGAAGACGAAGCAGGCGTTGAAGGACTCTGCTCGCGCGCACTTCGGGCAACCGGGTTTCCAAATGGCGGAGCGGATCACGAAGGCTCTGCCGGCGCCGATCATGGCGAAGGACATTCCTTTGTCCGGCATCGTCGATCCGGAGCATCCTCGCTACAGTGAGGCCGCTGAGGTCCGCCAGCTCATCGAAACTGATCCCGATGTGAAGAAGATTTTCGACACGGCTCGGGGGCTTGAAGGCGTCGTCC
>NZ_JAUMTY010000001.1:98722-136254 GCF_030530965.1 Corynebacterium sp.
GATCCCGATGTGAAGAAGATTTTCGACACGGCTCGGGGGCTTGAAGGCGTCGTCCGTCAGGCTGGTGTGCACGCCTGTGCCGTGATTATGGCGTCGGTGCCATTGCTGGACCACATCCCCATGTGGAAGCGCGCCCAAGACGGGGCGATCATTACCGGCTGGCCATACCCGGCATGTGAGGCCATTGGCCTGTTGAAGATGGACTTCCTGGGGCTTAGAAACCTCACCGTTATCGGCGACTGCATCGAGAACATCAAAGAAAACAGGGGAGAGGACCTCGACCTTGAGGGCCTGTCTGTTGTCGACGAGCCGACGTACGAGTTGCTCTCGCGCGGCGATACTCTCGGCGTGTTCCAGCTGGATAGTGGTGGTATGCGTGAGCTGCTCAAACGCATGGGCCCAACCGAATTCTCGGATATTGTTGCGGCGTTGGCGCTCTATCGTCCAGGACCGATGGGCGAGGGTGCGCACTGGTCCTACGCTGACCGCAAGAACGGGCGTGAAAAGATAACCCCGATTCACCCGGAATTGGAGGAACCGCTTCGGGACATTCTGGCGGAGACCTACGGCCTGATTGTCTACCAGGAGCAGATCATGAAGATCTCGCAGAAGGTAGCCAATTATTCCGCGGGCCAAGCTGATAGTTTCCGAAAAGCGATGGGTAAGAAGAAGCCTGAGGTTCTGGCGAAAGAACGTGTCAGTTTCGAAGCTGGAATGAAAGAGAATGGCTATTCGGACGACGCTATTAATACGCTGTGGAAGGTTATTCTCCCGTTCGCTGGTTACGCCTTTAACAAGTCTCACGCCGCCGGTTACGGATTAGTGTCCTTCTGGACGGCATATTTGAAGGCGAATTACACAGCCGAGTACATGGCGGCTCTATTGACATCCGTGTCGGATAAAAAAGATAAGTCTGCCATTTATCTTTCGGATTGCCGCCACTTAGGTATCGATGTGTTGTCTCCCGACGTGAATTCGTCGAAATACACGTTCCAGTCCGTCGGTAAAGATATTCGCTTTGGTCTCGGCGCTGTCCGCAATGTTGGTGAAGATGTCGTGGAGTCGATTGTTTCGACGCGCCGGGAGAAAGGTGCGTTTAAAGATTTCACTGATTATTTGAATAAGATCGATACTATTGCGTGTAACCGGCGAGTGACGGAATCGTTGATCAAAGCTGGTGCATTCGATTCCATGGGGCACCCGCGTAAAGGTCTTTATTTGATCCATGAGGATGCGGTTGATTCTGTCATTTCAACTAAGAAAGCCGCGGACAAGGGGCAGTTCGATCTTTTCGCTGGTTTAGGTGGAGAAGCTGAAGAAGAGGATTCGGCCTTTTCCATTGAGGTTCCTGACCAGGAATGGGACCGTAAGCATAAGTTGGCTTTAGAGCGCGAAATGCTCGGGTTGTATGTCTCAGGACACCCCCTTGACGGGTATGAAGAGACATTAGCTGCTCAGACGGATACGCCACTGACCACTGTGTTGTCGGGTGAACTGAAGGATAAACAGGACATCGTTATTGGCGGAATTATCTCCGCCGTGGACCGTCGTTTCTCCAAGAAAGATGGTTCACCATGGGCCATTGTCACTATTGAGGATCATAACGGCGCTTCTGTGGATATCCTTGTTTTCAATAAACTCTATGCATTAGTGGCACCGCTCATTGTGGAAGACACGATTATTAAAGCTAAGGCGCATATTAAATATCGTGATGACCGAATGAGTGTCTTTTGCGATGATCTCACTCAGGCGGATTTGAGCCTTAATGGTGGTGGCAAGGGGAGTCCGCTGAAATTGAAGATGCGCACTGACCAATGCACTAAGGAGAATATTGCCCGGCTAAAGAAAGTTTTAGTCGAGAATAAGGGCGACTCCGATGTTTATTTGACCCTTGTCGACGGCGCCAACTCCACCATGATGGTTCTGGGCAATCACCTGCGAGTTGACCGTTCGAGTTCTCTGATGGGGGATCTGAAAGCCACGTTGGGAGCTGGCATTGTGGCCTAGCTGTCCCCGTGGAACGGTAACTCCCTAGGTCGATAGTTTTAGTGTCGACCTAGGGAGTCTGAATATTCGCTACTGGGCTGGCCAATCGTGTTGGTTCATTGTGCCGGCCTATCGCGCAACAATGATCGTTTCCCAGGGTGCTAGCGTAACGCGGGTTTCCTCGTCGTTACCAGCGCTTTTATCCTCGGTCGACGTCTCCAGAGCGGTTGCCGTGTCCGTTGCTAACGACGCTTCTTTCCCTCCCGGCGCACCAAACCGGAAGATGACATTCCAGTCGGTGATGTCGCTGCCGTGGGGGAGCGGAACCTCAGCTGGCTCGTCGGCAAGGTTGATGAAGGCAGATATGGCGTTGTCGCCGTCGGCCTGGGCCGATGCTGTGTTACCCCCACCGGCGGGGACAGCCGTATTCGTGACCGGAGAGAACCTATCTACCCTGATCCACCTACCGCGTCCCGGTGATTCGTCGACAACCGGCGGGGTTGAGAGCGCACCCGAGGCATTGACATCGGCTCCGTGAGGTGCCGCGGCAGGGTTTCCGCTATCGTCATGCCACGACACTGAGATGGACGCGAAGTTCCCTGAGCGCAGGAGAGGGAAATCTTCCCTCAGTGCGATCAGCTTCCGGTACGCATCATGGATGGCCTGATGAGAACCCTCCGTGAGCTCGTCCCAATTTAACCGCGCGGAGTCGAATGTTGATTGCGCAGACGGGTCAGGCACGGCGTCGTCACTCCATCCCGCGCGTGCGAATTCGCGCTTGCGCCCCTCCTTGGTCAACTCATTAAGTTCATCGGATTCATGCGAAGCAAAGAACGGAAATGGTGTGGAGGCACCCCACTCCTCGCCTTCAAAGAGCATGGGCGTGTAGGGAGAAGTGAAAACAAGCGCTGCTTTCGCGACTTGCTGCTCCGGCGCGAGATTCATGCTCGGGCGGTCGCCGGCGGCGCGGTTGCCAGTCTGATCGTGAGTCGTCGTATATGTGACAAAGGACGACGCGGGTTGTGTCGCATGGTGGATCGGCCGCCCATGCGTCCGGCCACGGAACTGCGAATAGCGGCCATCATGCCAGAAGGCGCGGGTTAATGCCGTAGCAAGAACCTGGGGAGAGCCGAAATCGCCATAGTAGGCATGGTGTTCACCGGAGACTGCTGAATGAATGGCGTGGTGGACATCATCACACCACTGGCCAGCCAACCCATAGCCGCCGGCCGCGACGGGGCTCACGATGCGCGGATCATTTTGGTCTGATTCCGCGATGAGCGTGCGGGGAATACCGGTACGGGCTGTCACGTCCCGCGCCACGTCGTTCATCTGCTCCAGGATCGGGTGGGCACCCGGGTCGTTGAACGCGTGAACAGCGTCGAGCCGTAGAGCATCGATACGGAACTCGGTGAACCAGCGTCGGATCGCGTCCATGATCAGACGCCGGACAGTGTCTGAATGATCACCGACGAGGTTGACCACCTCGCCCCACCCGGTTGAACCGCCTGAAGTGTAGGGCGCGAACGCGCCGCCATAATATCCGTCCGGGCCGAAATGGTTATAGACGACATCAAGACACACTGCCATGCCATGCTGGTGGGCCTCATCAACCAGTTTCCGCAGACCGTCCGGCCCGCCGTACGACTCTTGGACGGCAAACCAATTGGTTCCGTCATAACCCCAGTTCCGCGTGCCACCGAAGGGGGCAACAGGCATGAGCTCAATCGTCGTTACCCCCAAATCCTTGAGGTAGGGGAGCTTCCCGATGAGTCCGTCGAATGTTCCTTCGGGAGTAAATGTTCCGACGTGAAGCTCGTAGAGGACGGATCCTTCCAAGGGGCGGCCACGCCACTGGGTGCAGGTGAAGTCGTATGTCGGCTCCCATATTTCACTGAACCCGTGGACGCCGTCCGGTTGTCGCTCGGAACATGGGTCAGGAAACGGCCCGACCCATTCAATAGCATCGCTATCCTTGCCCGACTCTGTGTCGTCGCTGGCAGCGGGATCGGTGGTGATGGAGAAGGCGTACCGGTCACCGGGTTGTGCCGGGATATCGGAGATCCACCATTCCCCGGTGCGATGCAGGGGGTAGATCACTGTGTCATCATCGCTGGTGATGCCGCCGGGCTCTATAGGAGTCGACGTAGAAAGTGCCGACGAACTATGCCCGCGTGAGCTGGAATTATCCTGTTGTCCATGAGGGTGCCGTACATGAACACGTGCGGCGGTGGCGTCGGGCGACCACAAACGGAAATAGCGTTCCGGGGATGTCGTGGTCTCTGTGGATTGGGCGGGCCTGGTGTGTTCCATATATCTAGGGTAGGGGATTTATGCCGGGGAGAGCAGGTCAGTTCTCAGCGAGCAGGCCAGCTTTACAATAAATCCTTATGAGCACCCAGCCGTCGTATGTCGTCCCGCGGGATTATCGGGACTACACCACTGAGCAGGAAATCAAACGATCCCGTTTTATTTGTCATCTTCGGCGGGCCGATTCAGAGGACGATGCGCGCCAGCATGTTGCCGATATCCGCAAGGCATACCCCGATGCCCGCCACCATTGCAGTGCGTTTATTACCGTGGCGTCGGATGAAGCTGATGACATGCCGGACAAGGTGAACGCACCATTAATGCTCGTTGAGCGTTCCTCCGACGACGGCGAACCTGCAGGAACCGCTGGCCAGCCGATGCTCAATGTTCTGCGCGAATCGGGAATGACCAACGTGTGTGCCGTCGTCGTCCGATATTTTGGTGGAACCAAACTGGGTGCGGGTGGCCTGGTTCGTGCGTACTCAGATTCTGTGGCGCAGACAGTATCTATCGCGCCGACATCCCGGCGTCGACGGGCTTTACGCATGACCTTTATTGTCTCTATTTCCGACGCAGGCCGCGTGGAATCCGCACTCCGCAGCGATGACTGGTCAGTGGAACCCACTGTGTACGGGGCGGGTGCACCTGAGGACGCACGTCCGCTGGATACCAGCACCCCGCAGCTCAACGAGGGGAGCGGGGGTAGTGGCAACATCGCGCAGATCAACGTCGTCGTCTCCCCGAGCGATGTCGACGCCGTGGTATCCGCAGTAGCCGCATTGACGCAAGGGGTTTTCAACACCTACGAGACCGGAATAACATGGAGAGAAACCTCCACCTAAGGTCTCATGCTCCCAGAAAGTGACGGTTCGGCTGTGAACGGGTCCGTATCTCAGAACCAGACAAATACAATCGGCGGCCGTGATGGACGGCCCGATCGAGAACCCGGACGCCCGGGAATTAACCGACGCTCATTCCTTCGCGCCGCAGGAGTCAGCGTCATTGCGGCAGCGGGTTGGGGTCTTGCCGCATGCTCATCAGATTCGTCAGATGATTCCGCAGGGCAATCGTCGGGAGCCAACCAGAAAGGTTCGAAGGGGAAAGACAGCCGGGTTGCCGCAGTAGGAATGGGTGATGGAGACACCCTCATCGCGTTGGGAATTATCCCCGTGATTACGACCTCATACGGTGTTCAGCCAAAGGCGCTGAACAGTTGGACTAGCGAGGCTTTACAGTCGCGGAAGATTCATGACCTCCCCATCGTGTTGGATAGCACCCAAGAAGCGTTCTCAACGTCGGTGCTCGAGACGATTGCCCACAAAAATCCTTCTTTGATCATGGCGATTAATACGGCAGTGGATAAAGAAGCGCATCAGCATCTCTCTGCCATCGCACCCATAGCAACGCATTCCGACAAGTACCAGGACTATGAAATTCCCTGGGATGAACAGATCAAAGAAGTATGCAAAGCAGTTGATAGGGAAGGGGACGCCAACAAGCTGATTGACGGCGTGAAAGAGTCCTTCAAGAAATACCGGGACAAGCACCCCGACATCCAGAATAAAAAAGCTGCCATCGTCATGCCCTACGATGGCAAAGTCGCCGTCTACGATGATTCGGCCGGCCGGGGACAATTCATAACGAACATGGGCTACACCATCCCTCAATCGGTTCAGGGGGACGGTTCTGGCGGGCAGAGTTCGGCGTTCTACCACGAAATATCAGCCGAAAACTATGACATCCTTCGAGGTCTCGACAAGCTTTTCGTCATTGATTATGCAGGAAAAAGCGAGGCATTTCTCCACGACCCTGTGTTCAGCTCACTCGACGTAGCGCAGGAAGGCCGCACTCAGGTTCTTCAGGAGGAACTCGGAACAGCCATGAGCATGCCGAACCCCTTGTCCGTCCCCTGGGCGCTATCCAAAATCGGGTGACCTTTTTCTTCGCTAGAGTGTAAGCATGAGTTCTCAGGTTGATCGATACGTCGCAGCCTCACCCGCACAACGTAAAGCTGAGGTGAGAAAATACTCCGCCCGCGGTGCCACCTTCGCCGGTGTCGGAATTATCGCGCTGATTACCAGCGCAGTAGCAAGTTCGACATTCTTCATCATTATCAGTATTCTCATCGTCGCTGCTGGTGCATGGGATGGCTATAAAGTCATGAGAATCCTCAAGCACGAAGATACGTGGACATAAAACCTGGTCATGTCACCGACGAAACACAGCTCCGCAGCGGACAACACTTCAGCTGTTCGTACCGACATATGGGTGTGGGCTGTCCGCCTATACAAAACCCGCACCGCTGCCACCGGCGCAGTCCGTGCTGGCCACGTCAAAGTCAACGGTAAACAAATCAAACCGGCACAAACAGTCGTCCCTGGCGACACTGTCCGCGCATGGTCACATCACCGGGAATTCATTGTCGAAGTCGTCAAAACTCCCACCAAACGTGTAGGCGCAGCCGTAGCACGAGAGTGCTATACCGACCATTCCCCACCGCCACCGTCACCCGAAATACTTGCGTCCATGCCGCGCCGGGATCGTGGTGCTGGCCGTCCCACTAAGAAAGAGCGTCGGCAAATGGAAAAGCTGCGGGGACGTCGGTAAAGGC
This sequence comes from Corynebacterium sp., assembly GCF_030530965.1. Lineage (GTDB taxonomy): Bacteria > Actinomycetota > Actinomycetes > Mycobacteriales > Mycobacteriaceae > Corynebacterium. The sequence continues at coordinate 105,630 of NZ_JAUMTY010000001.1, forward strand.
CTAACCAGAAGATGGGCGCTTGAATATGGACGCTCGCTTTATTGTTTTCGCTCACTCCAGTACTTGAGCCCGACGGCGACGAGAACAAGGACGATAAAAACAACGAGTGCCCACTTGGGCGGGAAGAACGCTAGGGAAAAGATCGCTGAAATAAGGATCAGGATGGCGTCTTGTGCGCGGAATTTCATCTTTCTGCTCCTTCTGTGATGTGCCGAGTATAGCGGTGCCCCACTGTTCCTCAGATCATCTAACGATAACGATGAGACTACGATTTACTTGCTGCGCCTAGCCCGGCATCAAGCAGCTTCTTCCACCGATTGCCCAAGCGGCCCGATCGTGTCTCTCCGTGATCCCCGATATCGACAGTTTTCTTGATGTGGTCCCGCCCATATCGGGCCAGGAGAACATCGTCGACCATGCGGACCTGTCCCGGAGGAAAATCTGGGTGCATGACCGACCTGACCGCCTCGGCGAGGTCGTCGGATAGTAGCTCGCGTAAACCGCCGACGTCGGTAATGCCGTGGGCAGCCAACATGGCGTACGCGTAGCGGTAGTATTCGCTTTTCGAGCGGGGGAAAAGCGGCCCAAGGATGACGGTAAGAACGCCCGGCAGAATCTCCGGAGAGAGCGACGCATCGTCGGAACTATCCGTTGCTCGAGGAGTTTGGTTGGCAATGGACGCGATTTGGTCGAATTGTTGGTCGGCTAGTTCGATAAGACCAGCGGCAAGAGTGAATGCCCGATCGATTCGTGGATCGCTTCCCGTATTCGGCCCTTTGTAGCGGACATCATGCTCGAATTCGGCCCACGCGTGTTGAAGGACAGTCCGAATTTGAACTTCCATCATTTGCCCTGAATATTCGGCTAATTCTTGAATCAGAATATTGGTGGAGTCAGAGGTGATGTCTGGGATCCGGCAGATGAGATGAAGAGAACCATAACCGAACCCGCCAGCTATTCGGGTTTCAGCTGCTTTGTCGACGACACGGTCGATCTCGAAGTGCTGTTCGAGTACGCGCCGGATTTCCGGGATCTCAGTGGAGTGAAAAGTTGTTACCCGCACGCCAATAAAGTCGTAGGCGTCATCGAATCCGTGGGGGAAGAACCACTCACCGGTAGCAGTTTTCTTCTCTACCTTGTCTAACAGGCTGGGCAGCGCTTTGATTCGAGCAGTGACAGCGTCGAAAGCTATTCCGGAATCACCAAGGAGATCCTCGATCGTTCGAGCGAATTGCTTCGCGGCAAGTGGGTGCGCGGAGGTCCACGTCGCGTATTTCTTTCGTGCCTCGCGCTGCCTCGAGGTTTCCTTGGGCGGCTTGTGGTGGCGGTGGGACAAGGTTGAGTAAAGGTTCCTTTCGTATGATCCGTGACGACGGGTGATCCGTTATGGACAGTACATGGTCTGGCTAGAACTTAGCGCGGGGATTCGTCGGGCAATGACGGTGTGTCACGAACAAGAACAGTGTATGGATGCTGGTGGAAGAGGTCCGCGAGAGCAATGTCGCCGCTGTACCGTTCACCCGTAAACCGGTCGGTCCACCGTCCGTCCGGAAGAGATAGTGTCGTGTCTTTCCATCCACCAGATCGTTCGAGTTCGAGAGGCTTTCGCGTGACCAGAACGACGACGTCCACGTCGGTATGGCGGCTGCCTCGTGCGAAGCCTATAGCGTGATGAGCAGCCGGACCTTGCGCAAAAACGGGGACGTAGGAGGCCCCGATAAAGCTATACGGGCGTTCGCGACGAACCGCTAGTGCCACAGCGGTGACCGCGATCTTGCGAGCCTGGGAATCAGGAAGCAGAGGAATGTCGTTGACGCTAGGGCCCTCGGGTGATGACACGTGAGCGCCGAGCCCCACAGCGTCGCGGATTTCTGCCAAGGCGGCCCGTCGTAAGTGATAGTCGACAAAACGACGGTTGTCGGGATCGACCAAACTGTCTTCGGGGAATTCAGTGCCTTGATAAATATCAGGTATCCCGGGGGCGAGGAGCTGAAGTAGTTTCCGCGACAGGCTAACGATATGCCCAGATGACGCTATCTTTTGCACAAAGCTGGTGATGAATTCTGCCGTCTCTTCTGTAAACAGCGAGTCAATCCATTCGTGGATGGACCTTTCGAATTCCTCATTGACATCTGTCCACTCGGTGTGCAGGCCGGCTTCGCGCACAGCCTTGGTGGCATATTCGTGAAGTCGATCGATGAGCTCTGAGTCGATCCGACCCGATGATGGCCACACGCCGATAATGTTCTGAATCAAGAACAGTGATGTCGCCGGGTCGGGAGCAGGAGCGCGGGTGTCCAATCCGCTCAGGAACTCCCGGTAGTCATCAGGGATTTCCGTGAGCTCGATAATCCGCGCCCGGGTATCTTCACCACGTTTCGTGTCGTGGGTTGTCAGCGTCGTCATGGACCGCGGCCACAAATTTGCCCGCTCGGACTGGAGAAGGTGGAATTCAGCCGCTGACACACCGAAAAGCCCAGGTGAACCCCCTACTTCCTGAAGAGCGATTAAACGGCACGCGCGATAGAAGGCAGTATCTTCAACACCCTTCGCCATGACTGCACCACATACTTGGGCAAATCGCGTCCAGGCTTCCCCGTAGCTCATGAGACCTGCTGTCATGAGGTCGAGGGCCGCGCTCCGCTCGGGATTATCGTGGGCCATCTTCCGGATAACAGTGGAGGTTAATCGCGAAAGCGATAGGTAATCGGCACGATAGACCGGCATATGGGCAATAACGTCGGTGACAGTCAGCGTCAGTTCCTCATCGGTGACATCCTTGCCGATGGTTGACCAGTTGTCATGCCGGATAGCACGTGCCAGTCGGCGCACCTCTGCAGCCAACTCATTTGTTGCCACATCGCGTTTCAGAGCGACGATGGCGGACTCATAACTGTCGGAATCCCAGGTCGATTCAGATCTTTCCTGTGCGATAGCACCAAGGCTCTTTTCGGCAGCACGGTTGATAAAGATGCCGTCGAGTTCACGAAGCGCGTCGTAACCGGTCGTTCCGTCGACGTCAAGCCGCGGATCTAAAGGCTCGGCGTTGCCGAGGATCTTTTCGATGAGGAGTAAGCGGTGATCACCCACCACGCCACGAAGACGTGACAAATAACCGAATGGGTCGGCGAGCCCGTCAGGATGGTCGACGCGGACACCGTCGATAAAGCCTGCCGCGATGAGTTCCCGCAGTACGCGGTGCGTGTGCTCGAAGACAACGGGATCTTCTTGTCGGATTCCCGCAAGGCCGTTCACAGAGAAGAAACGACGGTAGCCAATGACACCATCGCGCCAATACCGCAGGGCATAGCGCTGTTTTGAAAGGACGTCGAGGGGGTCGTCTCCTTCTGTACCGGGGCGAACGGGAAAGTAGTTGCCGTAGTAGTCCAGGAGGAATCGGCAGGGTTCACCGCTTCCTTCTACATGAGCAGGTGCATTGTCCTCATCGACGGGAACGATAGTGATGGCATTGACGTCATCGGGGCTGCCGAGAACCGGGATGCCTAACTTTCCATCGGCGCCGTTGCCGGGGGACCAATCGATATCGAAATAGGAGTTGAATCGTGATTCTTCCCCGTAGGTGAGGACGTCCCACCACCACGGATTGTCTTTAGGTACGTCGATACCCAAGTGGTTGGGAACGATGTCAATGATGATTCCCAACCCTTCTTCATGCGCTGCCTGAGCTAATTCCTCGAATCCCTCGCGTCCTCCCAGGGCGGGATTGACTTCGGTGGGGTCGATGACGTCGTAATTATGGTTCGACGACGATGGAGCGGTCAGGATGGGGGAGAGGTAGAGGTGAGAGACGCCCAGTTCGTTGAGGTACGGCACAATGGCTTTGGCGTCGGCAAAGGTGAAAGACCGCCCGTGCGGATCTGCATCCGGGCCGCGCAATTGCAGCCGATACGTGGCTGAGAGTGAACGGCGTGGCATGGTCTACCTCTTTCCTCATTGTCCCGTGGAGTGGTTGATGTCCACGGCTTTAGTGTTCTCGGACACCGTAATAGCTGCTAGGCGGCGTCGGCGTGTAGGTCGTGTGACGCGACAGAGCGCTGTCACGCGCGCGGATTGGGTCCAGAATGGGCTCAGTTTGGCTACGGCTCGATCCAGAATTCCACTGTACTTGCTTTTCCGGAAAGACCCAGGGCTCGGGAAAACGGTTGTCAATCTTCCATAGCTGATGGAAGACCTCAAACGTACTATCGGGCCAATGGTTGTTTAACCATTGATGGGCGCGGAGAAGGGACGGTGTGTCGTTGATGGGTATGGCGATGAGATTTCCGTTATTGATGCATCCGATCACTGTGGGACGAGACCATTGTTCATAGAGGTAGTCTCGGAGAATTCGCATGAGGATAGGATGGCTCAGCCATGCATGAGCGTTGGGGACTATCCGGTCTTCATTCGGTTGCGGACGCGTCATGGTGCTCTGGTCCCGAGAACGAAATGATGCCTCTAGCTGCAGCGATGAATCGTCGCAATTATCGATATCCAGTGGGGGTGGGGGCGGTGTGCGAAGTTCCCACCCCGTTGCACCTGGAATGGTGGTGTCAAGAGAGCGGTAGTGGATTCGCAGGCCTTTTTCCGTAGAGAAGAACTCCAGGAAATTATCCGCCGCGCTGCCCCAGGCGTGATTCGCCGGGCACGTGAGACTATCGCGATCAACGGGCGTCCCGTGTTTATCAGTGAGCCGGGCTACAAGACCTGCACCGAGGTGAACGAGCGCGTCGCGGTACTGCGAGACCTGAGTCAGTGGTTGGAGTTCGAGTTGGTGGCTCTGCATGGGCGCATCGCCCAGTGAGCTGCTCAGTGTCTCAGTGCTCGAGCATCTTTGGTCTACATCTAATGACGAGGCGGGACGGGAGGGAAGAAGCGAAGCAGTTGCCTGATGAGGTGTCATGCTTCTTATTGACGACGCGATCACCGTGTGGTTCCCGGTGACCTCAATATGTGGCGAGGGCCACTGTGAAGTGACAAGTCCACACATAGAAAAACCGGGTGACAGCTGCACTGCCACCCGGAATTCCATCACCAATGGGCTAAGTTAGCCCTGGTGTTGTCGCTATTAGCCTGCGATCGAAGCCTTGTAGATACCATCAATCGTGGTAGCCAAGGTGTTGTCGAACTCTTCCTGCGACTGATCAGCGGTCAGTCCCTCGAGGAGAGCGCGAGAGAACGATGCAATGAGGCCCTTGTTGCGGGAGAGGCGCTCGTTAGCGTCGTCACGCTCGTAACCACCGGACAGCGCTACGACGCGCATAACCTTCGGGTGGTTGATGAGGTCTTCGTAGAAGTTATCGACGGTCGGGATCGAGACCTTAATCATGACCTGCTGGCCCTCGGGAATGTCATCCAGACCCTTCAGAAGGGCAGCCTTCAGAAGCTCTTCAGCTTCCTTCTTGTCGTCGATAGAGATGGTGACCTCGGGCTCGAGGATCGGAACCATGCCCTTGGCCAGGACCTGCTTACCAATCTCGAACTGCTGGTCAACAACAGCCTGGATGCCCTCAGCGTTAGCAGCGTTAATAACCGAACGCTCCTTGGTGCCGAAGATGCCCTTCTCGACGCCACGGTCGAGGAGCTTATCGAGCTCAGGCATGGGCTTCATGACCTGAACGTCGTTCTCTTCGTCGGCCAGACCCTTGTCGATCTTGAGAAGCGGAACGATACCCTTCTTCTCCCAGAGGTACTGGGCGGTAGGAATGCCTTCAATCTCGCGGTCCATCGTCATTTCAAACAGGATGGCTGCGAGTACCTTCTCGGAGGTGAAGGATGGAGAGGTAATCAGACGGCTACGCATAGCGTGGACAAGATCGAACATCTCGGCATCAGAGGAATATGCGTCGTCCTGGATGCCGTAAGCGCGAAGCGCCTTCGGGGTGGATCCGCCGGATTGGTCAAGGGCAGCGATGAAGCCCTTGGCCTCAGTCATGCGAGTGGCCTGCTCCTGGTTCATTACAACTCCTTCTATGTTGCCATCATGGGCAACGTCGATGTCGTGTAGACGTTCTCCGTTATTCGTGGGAGATCATCTGTCGCGCTCTATGGTAGCCCGAAAATGTCTGAATGAACACCGATCGGACAAAAAATTGCGATCATTTCTGGCGAGTTTTCACCGTCGTGCGCGCGGATTAAGGCAGTGGGATAAGGGCGGAAGTGGAGTTTGCGACGGGTGTCAGTTCGTTTACGTGCAGTAATGCCCATTCGTAGCTAACCGCAACTAATCGGGCACATTATCGCCCTATTCGGGCATCGTGAAGTATGAGAAAAAGTTGTGACAAACCTCATAGAGTTATATGGGGTGTAACCCAGGCTATGTGGCTCAATCCGTCCCTTTTCAGGCTCCGGTGGCGAGGTTCCGGCCCTCGATCCCCGCGCCTCAACTGTGAACCTGAAGAACTTCCTCGAAGGGAAACATGGAATCAGGTGTCGATCCTTAATTGAGATCTAGTGCATCGAGAAGTTGGCCTTGATTCCAGATCTCGATCTCTTGTCCTTTTTCCTGAAGCTCCTCAGCACGTTTCTGTTTCGACGTCTTCCCATTCCATTCCCCGCAGACAAGGAGAGTGGTCTTCTTTGTCACATTCTTGCCGACGGTTCCGCCCGCCTGAGCGATCGCTTGCCACAGTTGTCCCTTATCCAAGGGGGAGAATTCCCCAGTCAGCGTCACGTTTTTGCCAAAGAGGGGTCCATTGGGGTCGGCGTCGGTATTCGTCTCTGGAATATCACGAGGAGTAGCAACGGATTCCCAGTTGGAAGGGCCACGGTTCCCCCGCGTTTGCCCATTTCGTGATGACTGCTGGTGATCCGACCGAGATCGTCGCGGTTTCCGGAAAAGTGACAGCGAATTGTCTTTCACTGTTCCGAACGTGTACCCCGCTGATTCCACGACCTCCGCCATCGATTGGACGTCTGATGGCGGCTCAGTGTCGCGAGGAGGAATCCCGCACAAACTCAACATGATTTCGCCACACGCGCGAGCATCTGCCAGGGCATCGTGATGATGAAATGCGTCCGAACCCGCCGATTGAGCCACCGTCGTCAATTTATAATTCGGAAGCTCGGGGTGGAGCGCGCGTGCAAGGAGGTAGGTGCAGGCGAAAGTAATGTGCGGAATGTCGACTTTCTCTGCCCGAGCGGCGTCCCGGAGCGCGACCATATCGAACTTGGCATTGTGGGCGACGATAGGGAGGTTTTCTTTCCTGAGGAGCTCTGCAAGTTGCTCCAACCGGTCATGGCATGACGGCTCATCAGCGACTTTATCAGGGGTAATCCCATGGATCGCGGTGGTCGCCGGCGTGAAATCTGGCCACGCCGAAGGCGGTTGGCACAGCCACGTGTGGGATTCAGCTTCTTTCCCCTCGTGATACACGACGACGCCGAATTGGCATATCGAACCATTGGCTTCATTCGCCGTTTCGACGTCAAAAGCAATAAATGAGGGCGGACGTGAATCTAATGTGCCATCGGCAGGCTGAAGAACATTGCTGCTCTGGGCATCGTTATCCGGTGCGGCAGGGCTATCGTCTTGTTTCTTCTCACTTGATTTTGCTTGGTTGCCTTCTGAGCTGGGACCGGCTGTGCTGTTGCCCCGTGCACCGGTACCACCTACACCGCCAAATGCCGACCGCGAATCCGTCTGATGAAAAACGGCCCGTGCTATGCGACGCAAGCTCTCTAAGTCATCAGCCTGCATCGCAGTGAGGGTTTCATTAGCGAAATCAATAATGGATGTGTCGACGGAGTGAGCCGGTGAAAATCGGAGAGCGTTAGGCGCGAATCGCGAGCGCTCTCGCGATATCGGGGGAGTGCCATCCAAAAATAGGTCGATAAAGCCCGGTTCAAGTGGAGTGGGGTCGGTCCGTGACCAACCACGAATTGAATCCCGATCGATCTTTGTCTCCGGGTCAAGATAAATCTGTGCAGCGGGGATCCGTGAGATCGTGACCCCGCTTTCACTGATATATGCCGTGCCACCGAGGATCGGGATTGCAGCAACATACTCAGCGGGCGTCGTCTCATCGTCAGCCTGAATTTGCGAAAAACTAGCGTCAGCTGGGATTTCAGTTTCCGGGGAAGAAATATCAGTGTCGGAATTCGTCATGGTGCACTCCACTCTAACCAGTTTTACGCCGAGCGATGGCAGACAGTCTGATGGCAGGTAGCCTTATGCCGAATGTTATGCCGAGTGACGGCGCCGCCGGCACAGCACGACAACAGATCGGCTCTCAACGGGAACGGTTGATTCGGGCTTGTAGACGTCTGGATCATCTTCGGAGAATCCAGTGGGCAGCGATGTATCGACGACGACGCTCCAGAGGCGCGACGGATCCGTGTCTTCTGGATCGCGCGATGCCTTCACTGCATCATCTTTCGGAAGAGTGAAATCTATCCGCTCATGGTGCGCGTTGAAGCACAAGATGAATGAATCATCGAAGATTTTTTGCCCCTGCTCGTCGGGTTCAGCAATCGCTTCCCCGCCGAGGTGAACCATGAGAGACCGTCCGAAGTCATGATCCCAGTCGGCCGTCGTCATGAGCGTTCCGGCGGGAGTCATCCACGCGATATCTCGGTCTTGCACGTCGTACCCCAGCGGGCCACCGGCAAGGAATCTCCGACGACGGAACACGGGGTGATCATTGCGAAGCTCGATTAACCGTCGAGTGAAGTCAATCAGATCTTTATTGTCTGTTGCCTGGGACCAATCCACCCACGACAATTCCGAATCTTGGCAGTAGACGTTGTTGTTCCCGTTCTGGGTACGACCCATTTCATCGCCGTGACAGATCATGGGCGTCCCCTGGCTGAGTAGCAGCGTCGTCAAGAAGTTCCGAATTTGACGGCCTCGCAGCTGGATAATGTCGGGATCATCCGTGGGGCCTTCGACACCACAATTCCACGATCGGTTGTGAGATTCTCCGTCGCGGTTGTCTTCCTTATTAGCCCCGTTGTGTTTCTCGTTATAGCTAACGAGGTCATGGAGAGTGAACCCATCATGCGCGGTCACGAAGTTAATCGACGCGGTAGGACGTCGATCATTTGCGGCGTAGAGATCCGACGATCCCGTCAACCGTGAAGCAAACTCACCCAATGTTGCAGGCTCACCACGCCAGAAGTCCCGGACAGTATCCCGGTACATTCCATTCCATTCGGACCAGATGGCGGGGAAGTTTCCGACTTGGTAGCCGCCTTCGCCCACATCCCAAGGCTCGGCGATGAGCTTGACCTGGCTGACAATGGGATCTTGTTGCACCAGGTCGAAAAATGCTGACAGTCGATCGACATCATGGAGCTCGCGGGCCAGTGTCGACGCAAGATCAAAGCGGAATCCGTCAATATGCATCTCGGTAACCCAGTACCGCAACGAATCCATAATCAATTGCAGCGTGTGGGGATGCCGGACATTCAGGCTGTTTCCCGTACCCGTGTAGTCCATATAGTGCTGACGGTCATCATCGACCAGGCGATAATAAGCCGCGTTGTCGATACCCCGGAAGCTCAGCGTCGGCCCCATATGGTTGCCTTCAGCCGTGTGGTTATAGACGACGTCGAGAATGACTTCGATGTCATTGTCGTGGAAGGCCCGCACCATGTTCTTGAACTCAGAAACAGCGGCGCCGGGTTTCTTGGCAGCCGCATAGTCTTGGTGAGGTGCCAAGAAACCGAAGGTGTTGTATCCCCAGTAGTTGCTGAGGCCGAGCTCGTGGAGCCGATCATCCTGATAGAACTGGTGGATAGGCATGAGTTCGATAGCCGTCACGCCAAGGTCTTTGAGGTACTTGACGATCGAGGGGTGGGCGAGGCCAGCGTAGGTACCGCGATAATTCTCGGGCACGTCAGGGTGCGTCATGGTCATACCCTTGACGTGAGCTTCGTAAACAACGGTCTTGTTCATCGGGTGCCGCGGTAGCCGATCAGACCCCCAATCGAAATAGGGGTTGATGACGACGGACAACATGGTGTGGCCCAAGCTGTCGTCGGTATTGCGTTCATCGGGGTTATCGATGTCATAGCTGAACAGGGAAGCGTCGCCGTCGAATTTCCCATCGAAAGCCTTTGCGTAGGGGTCGAGCAGTATTTTTGACGGGTCGCAGCGAAGGCCCTGATGTGGATCCCATGGGCCATGAACGCGGTAGCCGTAGCGTTGTCCTGGGATAATTCCAGGTAGGTAGCAGTGCCAAATGTGGGCGTCGACCTCGCGCATCTCAATGCGCGTCTCGGCACCGTCACTGTCAATCAGGCAGAGTTCTACCTTGTCGGCGACCTCTGAAAACAGAGCAAAGTTCGTTCCCGAGCCATCGTATGTTGATCCCAGAGGGTATGAGTTTCCCGGCCATACGACGGGGTCAGGGGCGTTATCGGAGGATGTCGCCGACGATCCATCGTTGGCTGTGGCGTCATCTGTGGCTGGAGAAGTTTGTTGCCCGGATATCGTTGGGGCCTCGTGGTCATTATCGACGATCTTCTCGGAAGCCTGCTCCTGTGTATTTGTCATGACGTTAATTTTAGCGGGGAGGGTGGACAAACCATGATTTCCCCGCGTGAGATTGAGCTATTCCGTCGAGGATGATTCGTAATCCTGCATTTGCGCTTGCGCTGAGCAGTGCTCTCCACGCGTCAACTTCCCCGGTGTGTTGTGACAGAAGTTCATCCCACTCAAAAGCACGTGGATAACTTGATGCGGAGGAAGAAGCATCGTCGTCTGTTTGGGATGGTGCGTCACTGTTTCCGCTGTGGCCATCGTCGGCAGTAAAAACTGAGGAGGCAACAATTTTCGACGCCTCCGCCGCTGTTTGCTCACGGATGGCGAGACCGAGGATGAAGGAGATGAGCGTTGTTGAGCCGTCGAGGATTGCGTCCTCGTCGCCATCAGGAAGAGAAGAACGTAGGATTTGCGACAATGCGGCGATAGGGTCGTTGGTTACCATTCCCGCTGGTAGTGCTGCGGATATGAGGTCTGCAGCATCCCGGCAACAGATGCATTGCCGGTAAAATCCGGCGCAGAATATATATGCATGTCGATACCACTGAGGGCGAGGGGGTTGCGACGTCGTCGCTGGTACGTCATGAGAAATTGGTGATAAGTCGGAATCGCGCGATCCTTCCTCGTCATCGACGCTTTTCAGCAGTTGCTCCTTAAGGTCATCCAGAGGGGAAAGAAGCTCGTCAGCTACCCCACCGAGGAGGGCCTGCTTGTTGGGAAAATGCCAGTACAGTGCAGCTGGGGCGACGTCTAAGGTACGGGCGAGTCGCCGAATCGTGAGATCTCCTAACCCATACTCGTGCAGAATGTTTAGAGCACTCGTGATGATCGCCGTCGTTGTGAGCTGCATACCTTCAAAGATAAACCGTTCGTGGACTGCGTTTCGAGCAAAGTAGCGTAGTTTTTCGCAATGACGGCAATCGTCGCCGGGGCATTCGACGTCGGCTAGCGTGTCGCCAGTGGACGTGTCGCGTTAAGGTGTCAAAATTCTGTGAGAACCCTGGAAGCTTTGGGGAATATGCGGATATTAATAGCGGGAAAGGTAGAATGACCGCGGTATCTTAGTGGTAAAGGAGCTATGTGTCGTGCCAGATGTAGTGTTGTCAGAAGCAGATGAGGTACAGGCTGCGGATCAGGGCGATAAAAGGGGACGGTCTCGCGCGCAGGTACGTCGGTGGGGGGCCGCGCTCATGACTGCATCGCTTTGTGGGGCATTAGCCGCTTGTTCACACGGGTCATCGTCGGATGATGAAACGAGTTCTTCGGCAGCTCAGACATCATCGAGTAGTTCTTCTGCGAAACCCGCATCGTCTGCTGAAGCAACACAGCCGCCCGCAACACAATCAGATAACGCCGCCGGTGATCAGCAGTCCGGGGGTGCGAAACTCGGTGCGGATATTCCCACCGTTCCGGATTCGAATGAAACCCCGTCAAGTGGGCCCAAGCCGATCAACGGAAAGCCCGGTAGTGAACAAGACGTCGAGAGCATTAAGGATGCTCTTGGCCACTACGGGGATACCTCCGGAACCGTGCGCCACTACTACGAAAGCACGAAGGCCTATACATGCAAGGATCGCATTGCTGCCCATCCGGAAGTGTTCTCTGACGAGAACATCAATTCTCTGCCCAATGAGTCGATTGACAAGATGGGCTTAGCTGGCTCGATCCCGAAATTTAACAACATCTCCAACATCAAAGTCGACGGTGACCGGGCGACTGCCTCGGTAAACACAACGTTCAATGGTGCGACCTCGACGGGGACGATGTTGTTCACCAAGGAAGATGGTCAGTGGAAAGTCTGCTCTGACTAGAAATTACCCCCTTGCTGTGTCTCATTGAACAGTGTTCAGGAATGGAATAACCTTGAACACAACGATGGTGGTTATCCGGAGAATCACCACGGTTATGGAGGTACAGCATGATGTCGGAGAACACGACGCAACAGACAAGAACGAGTCAGTCGGCCACCAGCACTGATACAGCCTCGGCCGAACAAGACATTTTGGACCTGGCCCGCGAAAAGGTCCTCGAGCGTGGGGAAGGGCTTTCTCAACCAGAAATTGTTCGGGCGATGACGATTTCTGACGATCGTATCGACGAACTCCTTGCTCTGGCACACGAGGTTCGGCTGCGCTGGTGTGGTGATGCAGTTGAGGCAGAAGGAATTATCTCCCTGAAGACGGGTGGGTGCCCGGAAGACTGCCACTTCTGTGCACAGTCCGGACTCTTTGAATCGCCTGTCCGGTCGGCGTGGCTCGATATCCCGGCCCTTGTGGAAGCTGCTAAGCAAACAGCAAAGACGGGCGCGACGGAATTTTGTATCGTTGCCGCCGTCAAAGGGCCCGACGAACGCTTGATGAGCCAGCTTGAAGAGGCCATCGCTGCGATTAAAGCAGAAGTCGACATCGAAGTTGCTGCCTCCATCGGCATCCTTACCAAGGAGCAAGTGGAACGCCTGGCGAAGGCAGGGGTCCACCGCTACAACCACAACCTGGAAACCGCGAAGAGCTACTTCCCCCACGTGGTAACAACCCACTCCTGGGAGAAGCGTCGCGAGACCTGCGAGATGGTCCGTGACGCAGGCATGGAAGTCTGCTGCGGTGGCATCGTGGGAATGGGGGAGACCGTTGAGCAACGCGCAGAGTTCGCTGCTCAATTGGCTGAACTCCGCCCCGACGAAGTCCCCATGAACTTCCTTGATCCTCGCCCCGGCACGCCCTTTGCTAATCGGCCGGTCATGGAATCGAACGAGGCGCTCAAGACCATTGGAGCTTTCCGCTTAGCATTGCCCAAGACCATTCTGCGGTTCGCCGGCGGACGAGAGCTCACCCTGGGCGACCTGGGCGCAGAAAAAGGCCTCCTCGGTGGCATTAACGCGATCATCGTCGGTAACTACTTGACGACGCTGGGTCGCCCCCAGGAAACCGACGTCGACATGCTTAACCGGTTGCACCTGCCGATTAAAGCCCTGAATGCGACTGTCTAAGGTGGCGCAATGTCGGAAGTAACCACTGCCCGCGAGGGAGTACCGAAGAAGAAGCCCGTTCGGCGTCGGCCCCGTAAAATTGCCTCTACCGAGTTGGCGGATGCCATCATTGCTGGCGACGCCCCTCTGTACGATCCCTTCACTGGCACTGAACTCAGTACCGGCGAGACTCCCCACTATTCACCGTCCATGAGGGCGGGGCTCGAAGCGCCACGATTTTGCCAGTTGTGCGGCAGACGCATGGTGGTCCAGGTTCGCCCAGATGGATGGACTGCGGTCTGCTCGAGGCACGGGGAGCTAGATTCTGTTCTCCTCGATCCCCATCGCTGAATTGACCACGCATCCCCATTATCGCGGCCACCCCTATAATGGTTCCGGTGTTACGTTCTGATCGGTATCGCCGAGCCCTGATAGTTTTGATAGCTATCCTTGCTGTCTTCGCCGTGGGTGGCTGCGTATGGGGAATTTTCATTCCGACGACCACCGCCACCGTAGATAGCGGTTATCTGTCGACCGATCCGACTCAAGATGGACGAGAGTTCACCGGTTTTGTAGCCCTCGTTGCTGGCCTTTTTGTGTTGTCGATGGGTAGCGCCCTGGCCGCGTGGGGATGGGCACCACGTTCGCGTGGACCGCTCATGATATGGCTTCTAGCCATCGTGGCGGTGCTCGGGGGAATTATTTTTATCGAGGTGGGAAACGCTGTCGCGTCCAGCTTGCACCCACTTCCGGATGTCGACGATGTCCATTCCGGCCAAACCATTACGTGGGCCCCTCACATCACTCCAGGAGCGGCCCTTGCCGTTCCACCATTATTGGCGTCATTGACATATTGGTGCGCAGCCGTCGTCGGGAAGGGGGACTTTCCTGATGAAGTACCTTCTCTTGAGCGTCACAACAGCGCGGTAGATTAGCATTACACGAAAGAAGCAGTAACGGCCGTCTCATAGGCCTCGGCAGAACCGAAGGATATCAATGCTCTCCCTAACCGACATGCGTGGAACCAACCCCACCGTTAGTGAACTTCGTGCCACTTTGCCCCGCGGTGGGACCGACATCGATTCCGTGATCCCGACAGTTCAGCCCATCGTTGAGGCCGTCAAGAAAGATGGCGTGGCGGCTGCACAAGAGTACGGGCAGCGGTTCGATGGCGTTGTACCGGAGAGTATCCGAGTTCCTCGCGACGTGATCACCGACGCTGTCAACTCCCTCGATGCAACCGTGCGGGAGGCATTAGAACACGCCATTGAGCGCGTTCGGCGGGTCCACGCTGCGATTAAGCCCAGCGATAACGTTATTTCTGTCACCGAGGGCGGCGTGGTGACTGAAAAATTCATCCCAGTCGGGCGCGTGGGGTTGTACGTCCCCGGTGGGCAGGCCGTGTATCCGTCGAGTGTCATCATGAACGTTGTGCCGGCGCAGGAAGCAGGGGTTGGTTCACTCGTCGTTGCTTCTCCTCCCCAAAAAGAATGTGGTGGATGGCCTCACCCGACGATTCTTGCTGCATGTGGGCTTCTTGGTGTGGATGAAGTGTGGTCTGTCGGTGGCGCACAGGCAATAGCTCTCATGGCTTATGGTGACGAGCAGGCAGATGATCCATTGGTGCCGGTTGATATGGTGACCGGGCCGGGCAACATTTTCGTCACCGCAGCGAAGCGTTTGTGCCGTAGCGTCGTGGGAATTGATGCAGAAGCGGGTCCGACGGAAATAGCAATTATCGCCGATTCCACTGCTGATCCGGTTCATGTCGCCTATGACCTCATCAGCCAGGCGGAGCATGATCCGATGGCAGCCAGCGTTCTGATTACGGATTCCGCGTCATTTGCTCAGCAGGTCGATGAAGAAGTAGAGAAGCGGTATTCAATTACCCGTAATACCGATCGTGTTGCTCAGGCATTACAGGGTAAGCAATCTGGCATCATTCTTGTCGACGATATATCTGCTGCGATTCGGGTGGCTGATGCTTATGCACCCGAGCATCTCGAAATTCAGACACACAACGCCCGTGAGGATGCAGCTCAGATCCGTAACGCGGGGGCCATTTTCGTCGGGCCTTTTTCACCGGTTCCGCTGGGGGATTACGCCGCTGGATCAAACCATGTTCTTCCCACATCGGGATCGGCGCGGTATAGCTCCGGTTTATCGACGCATACCTTCGTTAAGTCGGTTCACGTTATTGAATACGATGAAGCTGCCCTCAAAGGTACGGCCGATACTATCGTCGCTCTTTCAAATGCGGAGCAGCTTCCGGCGCATGGTGAAGCAGTACGTGCTCGGTTCGAGGACCTTATAGCCGGGAATAAGTAATTCTAACGAATAAAAAGCCGTATCGACCGGAGTAGCGAAATACTTTTCGCGACCATACGTGGATAGAAAAGGGGAGAGTACATAGTGGCACCGACGAATGATGATCAGAAATTATCACGTGGCAGTGGTGAGGACAGTACCGCCGATAAGTCCCGCACATTAGGAGGAAATGTCACGCTTGATGCCCTACCTCTGCGTGAAGAATTCCGCGGGGAAACTGCGTATGGGGCCCCGCAATTAGAGCTCGACGTCAGATTAAATACGAATGAGAATCCGTATCCTCCGTCGCCACGAATAGTTGCTGATCTCGTTAAAGAAGTGGAAAAGGTGGCGTCGGGGCTTAACCGCTATCCCGAGCGTGATTCCGTTATCTTGCGCCAGGAGCTCGCACGGTATGTGTCGGGACAAACCGGTGTAGCTGTAACTGAAGACAACATATGGGCTGCTAATGGGTCTAATGAGGTTCTTCAAGAGCTCTTGCAGGCTTTTGGAGGGCCTGGTCGGCGAGCATTAGGGTTCACTCCGAGTTATTCCATGCACCCTATTCTTGCTGCGGGGACGCACACGGAGTTCGTCGAATGTCCGCGACATGAAGCTCGTGGCTTCTCTATTGATATTGACGAAGCGACTGCGGCTATTAAGAACTACCGTCCGTCGGTTGTCTTTATTACGACGCCGAATAATCCGACTGGCGGTACAACAAGTTTGGATAATATTCGGGTCCTGCTGGATGCTGTTTCTGATCCAGACGTTGATGGCATCGTCATTGTTGATGAGGCCTATGGTGAATTCGATGATGGCCCGAGCGCATGTGAATTGTTGAAGGATTATCCTGACCGGCTCGTCGTATCCCGAACGATGAGTAAGGCATTCGACTTCGCTGGTGGTCGGTTGGGGTATTTTGTCGCTGCTCCAGCTTTTGTCGAAGCTGTTATGTTGGTCCGGCTTCCTTACCACTTATCGGCATTATCGCAGGCTGCTGCGACTGTCGCGCTCCGGTATTCCTCCGATACGTTAGCCTCGGTGGAAAAAATAATTCGCGAACGTGAGCGGGTTCAGGAATCATTGCAGAAACTGGGATTCTCTGTTGTCCCGAGTAAATCTAATTTCCTTTTCTTCAAAGTCATTCCCGATGAGTCAACGAACTTCTCTAGCACGGCGCCCGCTAATGGAGATGCGTCACGGCGCGAGCTCACACAAGCAGCGTGGCAGGAGTTCCTTGATCGTGGAGTCCTCATCCGAGATGTAGGGGTCGACGGATATTTGCGGGTGACCATCGGACTTCCGACAGAGAATGATGAGTTCCTTTCCGCGGCTGGCCAGTATGCGAGCGAACACAACGGGTTACGGTGAACCATATGAGCAATAACAATGACGAGAGTCTGAACCAGCAAGAAAGAAATTGCGGAGAATTCCCCTCCCGACGGGGCCATTGTGAGCGCGAGACGAAAGAATCTCGAATCACCGTTGACATTAACCTCGACGGCTCTGGCATTACTGACATTTCGACGGGATTGCCATTCTTCGACCACATGCTCAATGCGGTGGGAACCCACGGCAGCTTTGACTTAACAGTTAAAGCAGAGGGCGATACCGATGTTGACGCTCACCACACCGTGGAAGATACGGCCATTGTTATGGGCGAGGCATTACACAAAGCTTTGGGAGACAAAGCTGGTATCCGCCGCTTCGGGTCAAGTTTCATCCCGATGGATGAGACGCTAGCCCAAGCTGTCGTTGATGTGTCGGGACGCCCATATTGCGTCACGCGCGGTGAGCCCCAAGAGATGATGAATACGGTGATTGGTAATCACTATGCGACCGTGATTAATCAGCACTTCTTTGAATCGCTTGCGTTCCACGCGCGTATTGCTTTGCACGTCCGCGTTCTGTATGGACGCGATCCGCATCACATCACGGAGGCTGAATACAAGGCAGTTGCCCGCGCCCTCCGCGAGGCCGTTGAACGTGACCCGAGAGTTCATGGTGTTCCATCCACGAAAGGGGCGCTGTAAGTATGGCGCAGAGCACGTCACGTCCTTCAGTGGCAATCCTTGATTACGGCTCGGGAAACCTTCGATCCGCCGAACGCGCTATAGAACGTGCAGGGGCCGAGGTCACGATTACCGCTGATCCAGAACGTGTTCTTGCCGCCGACGGATTGTTGGTTCCTGGAGTCGGGGCATTCGCAGCGTGCATGAAGGGCTTGCGCTCGGTCTATGGTCCACGGTTAATCGGTCAGCGCCTCGCCGGTGGCCGTCCTGTGCTTGGCATCTGCGTTGGTATGCAGGTGCTTTTCGATAGCGGAGTCGAGTTTGCCGACGGTATTCACGACGACGCAGAGGCCCTCCCCGTATCGGATTCCCCAGATAGCGGGGACGCCACGCCCTCGGGTCGACGTGACGACGTCATTCGTGACCCAGAGACGGGACGACCGATCGACCCGACGGTGTCGTCGACAGAGATATCTGATGATGGAGTGCTGAGTACTCCTGGTTGTGGTGAGTGGCCAGGGACGGTTGAGCGCCTGACAGCGAAAGTGCTGCCTCATATGGGATGGAACACACTCGACATTCCCGAGGGATCCCGAATGTTCGAGGGAGTGGCCCCCGATGATCGGGTGTACTTTGTACACTCCTATGCGGCTCAACACTGGGATATGGCATCGGATGATCACGTTGCCCCAGCGAAAGTGACCTGGTCCACGCACGAAAACTGCCGTTTCATTGCCGCGGTAGAAAATGGCCCCTTGTGGGCGACTCAGTTCCACCCGGAGAAATCTGGTTCTGTCGGCGCTGTGATTCTCCGCAACTGGGTGGAGACTTTGTAAAGTTTTATCAGCTGTAGGTGTGATCTCCGTTATGATTCATCTATGGCTTTAACGTTATTACCCGCAGTAGATGTGTCCGACGGTCAAGCTGTTCGTCTCGTTCAAGGCGAAGCTGGGAGCGAAACCACGTATGGTCGCCCCCTTGATGCCGCGATGGCGTGGCAGAACGCTGGTGCGGAGTGGATTCACCTCGTGGACTTGGACGCCGCTTTCGGCCGCGGTTCGAACTACGAACTGTTGAAAGATGTCATCGAGCGGGTGGACGTTAACATCGAATTATCCGGGGGGATCAGGGATGACGACTCGCTGCGCAGGGCATTAGATACCGGTTGCCGACGGGTGAATATCGGCACTGCTGCACTGGAAGATCCTGAGTGGTGTCGTCGGATCATCGGGGAGTACGGCGACCGCGTCGCCATCGGTTTGGATACCAAGCTCATCGACGGCGAGTGGCGGTTGCGCGGTCGGGGATGGGTTTCCGACGGCGGCAATCTGTGGGAAGTTCTTGAGCGCTTGGATTCGGAGGGCGTATCCCGCCTCGTCGTTACCGATGTCGGGCGCGATGGCACATTAGAAGGCCCCAATATTGACCTTCTTCGCGACGTCGCGATGGCCACAGATGCCCCTGTCGTTGCATCGGGCGGAGTATCAACCCTCGACGACATTCGCCAGCTTGCGGCCTGCGTGGACGAGGGAATTGATTCAGCCATCATCGGCAAGGCCCTCTATGCAGGGAACTTTACCCTTGAAGAAGCATTAGCAGTCGCACAAGATTCCTGATGGAGCCGTTCCTGAGAAGCCTGCGAAATAGGCTCCCCGGGTTATCGGTAGTGAAAGGCTAGGTGACGGACCCGTGATTGAACATTCTGACTTGGTGGCATATTTGTCTATTGCCGAGCGCTTAGTCAAAGACTCTGAAGATCTTTTTTGTGTGAACATTGGTGCCCAGCCCTCTGTCATTAAGAACGAAGATCTCCAGGATTTCGCAACCGACGTTGATCTGTCACTAGAACAGCAGTTTCGCGAACAACTTGTGAAAGAAACTGGGTTCCCCGTTTTGGGCGAGGAATTCGGCTTGAAGGGTGGATCCACGACCTCCGGGGATGTTTCGCTCAACAGCATGGGCGGCGGTAAGCAGCCCGAAACAATGTGGTGTATCGACCCGGTGGACGGAACGTCCAATTACACCGTCGCCAACCCGATGTGCGGCATTTTGGTCTCACTTATTCATAGGGGAGAACCGGTTATTGGGTTGACGTCGTTACCCCTGTTGGGACAGTTTTATAGCGCTGTTCGCGGTGGGCCATTACATGTTAATGGTGAGCCATTTCCGCCATTGCCGAAAGATGACCCAGAAGTGATCCAAATTGGTTTCGGCTCTATTTTGTCGGGCCGACGCGGTCATGTTCCGCGACAATATCGCCAGAATTTACTTTTCAGTATCGGTGAATCATATCCGCGGATGCGTGTGACGGGATCTGTGGGCGCAGACTTAGCTTTTACTGCCGGCGGTGTTTTTGCGGGGACCCTGACGTTCAGCCCTAACCTGTGGGATAACGCAGCAGGTATCTGCTTAGTTCAAGCCGCTGGTGGCGTTGTTACGAACCTTGATGGTGAGCCCTGGACACCAGGAACAATTGGTCTGGTCGCGGGATCTCCAAGCATTCACTCGACGCTGCTGGCGAGGATCCATGCGGTTCCACGGCCTTTCGAACCACTAAGCTAGATGCTTATGTCGTCGCGTGAAGCGGTTAGTCATTGTGGACGTGTCTAGGTTTACTAGCGCGTGTCTGCTTTACGTGGCCTTTCATTAATCTCGTTCGTGAATAATTATTAACTTATTGCCGAAAGGCGTTTTCATGTCCGTAGCAGTCCGAGTTATTCCGTGTCTTGATGTGTCTCATGGTCGCGTCGTCAAGGGGGTCAATTTCGAGAACCTTCGCGACGCAGGCGATCCCGTCGAACTGGCGTCCCGCTATGACAAAGAGGGCGCCGACGAACTGACCTTCCTCGACGTGTCAGCGTCGACGGAAGCACGGGGAACGATGCTGGACGTGGTTCGACGCACTGCGGATGAAGTGTTTATCCCGCTCACCGTCGGCGGTGGGGTCCGTAGCGCTGACGACGTCGACCAGCTATTACGAGCCGGTGCAGATAAAGTCAGCATTAATACCGCGGCCATTAAGAGGCCGGAACTGTTGCGGGAGCTTTCCCAGCGCTTTGGATCACAATGTGTCGTCTTGTCCGTGGATGCCCGGCGCGTTCCTGACGGCGGAACGCCCCAACCGAGTGGTTTTGAAGTTACAACCCACGGCGGTACCCGAAGCGCCGGGATCGATGCGATCGAGTGGGCTCGTCGTGGTGAAGAATTAGGTGTCGGGGAAATTCTTCTCAATTCCATGGATAGCGATGGTGTTAAGCAAGGGTTTGATAGTGAGCTTATTTCCGCCGTTCGTCAAGTGGTTCATATCCCCGTCATTGCGTCGGGTGGGGCTGGCGAAGCGAGCCATTTTCCTCCGGCCGTTGATTCAGGGGCAAACGCGGTGTTAGCTGCCTCGATTTTCCACTTCGGTGACGTGAGCATTTCTGAGGTGAAGAGCGCGTTGGCAGCGGCGGGGCATGAGGTCCGGCATACCAGTCCTGCCGACTACCCGCTGGACCCGTCAATTGCTGCCCGTTTGAAGCGCAACGATAGGGGATTGGTTCCCGCTGTCGTCCAGGATGTGCATTCTGGAGAGGTATTGATGCAGGCGTGGATGGACGACCACGCATTGGCTTATACGCTGGCTACTCGACGAGGAACGTATTGGTCTCGGTCGCGGTCCGAATATTGGGTCAAAGGAATGACCAGTGGTCACGTTCAGAACGTTCGCGAGGTTCGGCTGGATTGTGATGGTGACACGATTCTTCTGAAGGTTGATCAGACGGGTGCGGCGTGCCACACCGGAACCCACACGTGTTTCGATAGCGACCTTGTTTTGACCGATTCATCGTCGACGTCGGACGCAGGGTTGTTGGACGTCGAGAATACGTCAGGCAACAAGAATGCCGGTGAGCCTAATGGCACGGCTGAGAAGCCTGAAGACGACGCGGAACTGAACGATTCTGCTCGTTCGTCGGCCCCCGTCGGGGTTCCGGATCTCGGAGCCGGCCGCACAACGACGACGCGGGAACAGTTTCGCGAATTAGCTGCTCACCATAGAGTCGTGCCCGTAGCGCGCAAAATCTTGGCCGACGGAGAAACACCGCTCAGCGCATACAATGCCTTGGCCCAGGACAAGCCAGGTACGTTCCTCTTCGAGTCGGCTGAACCGGGACGTTCCTGGTCACGGTGGTCGTTTATCGGCACAGGAGCAAGATCGGCATTAACCGTCCGCGATGGGGAAGCAGCATGGCTGGGCACCACTCCTGAAGGTGTCCAGACAGGAGGCAATCCCTTCGACGCCTTGAAGTCTGTGCTGAAGGAATTGCACACCGACCCCATCGAGGGAATGCCACCGATGACGTCGGGAATGGTGGGATATTGTGGCCACGACGCGATTCGCTTTATCGAAGATATTCCCGATACCTGCGACAATGACCTCAAGATTCCGGAAATGATGCAGTTCCTTGTCGCGGACATGGTTGCCTTGGACCACCATGAAGGGACGATGTGGCTGATCGCTAATGCGTTCAATTTCAACGGCTCCGACGACAATGTCGACGAGGCCTATGACGACGCCGTCCGCCGTTTGGACTCATTAACCGAGCGTCTGAAGGCAGCGCGTGAACCGATGGTGAATAGTTTTACGACGCCCGAGCCTGTCGTCCGCCGCCAGCGCACTGCTGACGAGCACATGCGCCGGATCGAGTTGTGTAAAGAACACATTCGCGCCGGGGACGCCTTCCAAATCGTTCTGTCACAGCGCTTCGAGATTGACACGGATGTGCGGGCTCGCGATGTGTATCGGATGCTGAAGTATTCGAACCCCAGCCCTTACATGTACCTGATGAATATTCCGTCGGACGACTTTTCGTCGGTGGAGTTCACCATCGTTGGGTCGTCGCCTGAGTCGCTTATCGCAGTCGACAATAATGTGGTGACGACGCACCCCATCGCTGGTTCTCGGCCCCGCGGAGCCACAAGGAAAGCTGATCTGCAGTTTGAGCGCGAGTTAGCTGCCGACTCGAAGGAGAATTCCGAACACCTCATGCTGGTTGACCTGGGGCGCAATGACCTGGGGAAGGTATGTATTCCTGGAACAGTCGAAGTCGATGATTTCCGCCATATTGAGCGGTATAGCCACATCATGCACCTGGTCTCTATGGTCACGGGACAGTTGGCTCCGGGCATGACAGCGGTCGATGCCTTCATGGCGGCATTCCCCGCGGGAACTTTATCCGGGGCACCCAAAACCAGCGCATTGACCATCATTGACCAGCTCGAAGACACTCGCCGCGGCATCTACGGCGGAACCGTCGGATATTTCGATTTTTCGGGAAACACCGACCAAGCAATTGCCATCAGGACAGGGGTTCTCAAAGACGGCACGATGTATGTCCAGGCCGGTGGCGGGATCGTCGCCGATTCGGATCCTGTTGCCGAAGATGAGGAAACGCGGAACAAAGCTGCAGCTGTTTTGCGCGCAACGGCCGCTGCCGAAACAATTGTCGACGTTGATGGCTCGCTGTGAGTTGTCGCCCGCCCGGATTCCGGATTGGCTGCGTCGTCTCCGAAGGCGAGTATCCAAGAGTGACGACGCTATATGCGCTGAGTAGCCTATTGAGCACGTGGTGGATACTCGGCGGCACACCCGACGAGCATGGTGACGTCGGGAAATAAGTGACGATAGGGAACTAGTGCGGTGACGTTAGGGAGAATGAACAATGGGCTCACATGACTCGCGTCAGGACGACGCAACGGCAGCAGCCGCGTCGGAAGAAATGGCCTCAAACCCGACCGATGCGCACGTACACGAGGACGTCAACACGATGCCGACGAACGTAGAAACGGAGACGGACACGTCGAGTTCTCCCCACACCAAGCGACGGTGGTTAGGCCTCGCCCTGGTCGCGATTGGGGCGGTGGCTATCGGTGGAACATCCCGCATGACCTGGATGACCGTTCACGCCAACGACGATAAACAAGGTGAAGTGACACGCACCCTCGTCGGATCCACATGGGCCCCCAGCACTGACGCGATCGCTATTGCCCTCATTGCAGCATGCCTTGCCACCCTGGTTCTCAAGAGAACAGGCCGACGGATACTCGCAGCAGTCTCGGCAGTCATCGGTGCTGCATCCTTATGGACACCGCTCAATGTGCTCCTCACCTCACCGAGCACGACACGCGCACGAAATCTCCTCGTCAATGGGCAAGCAACGCAAAAGAAAAACGATCCGCAGACCTTGACCGAATGGGCCGTCGTCACGGGAGTAGATGTTCACAAAGTAGCGGTCATCCTTGCCCTCGTCGCGTCGGTTATCACCATCGCCGGTGCAATCATCCTGTTCCTGTGGCCAGGAGTAGACACCGTTAAAGGAAGTAAATACGACACCGCCTCAGCCCGGCGCGATTCACTGGCGACGGACCTTGAGAACGATAGAGAATCAGGGCGCGTGCTGTGGGATGCGATGGACGCTGGTGTTGACCCAACACAAGACGATGCGGCCGATGTGGCCCGGCGTCGCGGGCTGCACAACTAAAGTCCACATCTGCGGGGAATGTCAGACAGGCATCATCGTGCCGATTTATGCGCCAGTCAGTGCTGCCTTTAGGATTAAGTACACCGCTGTAACACGGGCTGAGGAGTCGAAGATGAGTTCGGTTTTAGACACTATCGTCGATGGCGTCTTAGACGATCTTGCAACCCGTGAAGCTCGCGTCAGTTTTGCGGACATCAAAGCACAATCGCATGACACGCCCGCCCCTCGTGATGCCATGTCCGCATTGTCTGCTCCTGGTGTGGGAGTAATTGCCGAAGTCAAAAGGGCAAGCCCATCCAAAGGAAGCCTGGCGCGAATCCCCGAGCCGGCCGAACTCGCCAGGCAATACGAAGCGAATGGTGCCAGAGTCATTTCCTGCCTCACCGAAGAACGACGCTTCAAAGGCAGTTTGGCTGACCTGGACGCCGTACGAGCAGCCGTCGATATTCCAGTCCTTCGGAAAGATTTTGTCGTCACTCCCTACCAGATTCACGAAGCCCGCGTTCATGGAGCGGACCTCATTCTCCTCATTGTGGCAGCACTGCAGCAGCCTCAGCTTGAGTCCCTCCTCGACCGCACCGAGTCCCTCGGGATGACTGCCATCGTTGAAGTTCACACCGAAGAGGAAGCAGAGCGCGCCATCGCCGCCGGTGCAAAAGTCGTGGGAGTCAACGCCCGCAACCTCAAAACACTCGATGTCGATACCTCCGTGTTCGGCACTATCGCGCCGGGTTTGCCGTCGGATGTCATTAAGGTCGCTGAATCGGGGGTGAAAGATCGCAATGATTTGCTGGCCTATGCTGGTGCCGGTGCGGATGCGGTCTTGGTCGGCGAGGGGCTGGTTACCGCAGGTAATCCCGGTTTAGCGTGCAAGAGTTTGGTTGCTGCGGGCATCCACCCGGCATGTCCGAAGAATCTCGCCGAGTAATCTGCCGTCACCTGGATGCCGTGTCTATGCGAGTGATAAGGCACACTGGTGTGCGTGAGTAACTCAGAATCAGTTCATCGCAATCCGTATAGTGATCTGCCTACTATCGCCGATGTGTTCGCGGAGACGACATCGACTGAGCCCGATGATCGTGGCCATTGGGGTGAGTACGGTGGCCGATACATTCCGGAGGCCCTGATGGGGGTCATTACCGAAGTTACCGACGCGTGGAACAAGGCGAGAACTGATCCTGAGTACATCGAGCAGTTGAATGACCTGCATTTCCATTACTCAGGTCGGCCGTCGCCCCTGTATTATGCGTCGCGGTTTTCCGACGCTATTCATGCCCGCGTGTATTTGAAGCGGGAGGACTTAAACCACACCGGGTCCCACAAGATTAATAACGTCCTGGGCCAGGTGTTGTTGGCTCAACGCATGGGCAAAAAGCGTGTCATCGCTGAGACGGGTGCCGGCCAGCACGGTGTCGCAACTGCTACGGCATGTGCATTGCTCGGTTTAGAGTGCCACATCTACATGGGGGCCGTGGATGCGCGGCGTCAGGCCCTGAATATTGCGCGCATGCGGTTACTGGGCGCCGAGGTCACAGCTGTCACGATCGGTTCCCAGACTCTTAAAGATGCCATTAATGAGGCGATGCGTTTTTGGGTATCGCATGCCGATGACACGTACTACTGCTTCGGTACTGCAGCTGGCCCCCATCCCTTCCCGCAGATGGTTCGTGATCTCCAGCGAATCATTGGGTACGAAGCACGCGAGCAAATCCTGCAGGCGGAAGGTCGCCTTCCCGACGCCGTCGTCGCTTGTGTTGGTGGTGGCTCAAATGCGATCGGTCTTTTCCACCGTTTTATCGACGATTCCTCTGTTCAGCTCATCGGTGCCGAAGCCGGCGGTGACGGTTTTGAGACTGGTCGCCACGCTGCGACGATTACCGCGGGCAATGAAGGTGTCTTCCAGGGCTCGTATGCCGCGCTCATGGAAGATGAGGATGGGCAAATCGTCGAGTCTCATTCCATTTCGGCCGGGCTAGATTATCCGGGCGTAGGGCCGGAACACTCGTATCTCCATCATGTCGGGCGTGCCGAGTACCTTCCCATCACGGATTCACAAGCCATGGATGCGTTCATGCTCTTGTGCAAGACCGAGGGAATTATCCCTGCCATCGAGTCTTCGCACGCACTTGCAGCAGCACGAGTGTATGCCGATCGCTGGGATCATGACTCAGATGACGGCCCACTTCTGATCGTCAACGTATCGGGCCGCGGCGATAAAGATGTGGACACCGCCGCGAAGTGGTTTGACCTTAAACCCAAGGAGGAGCTGGACTAATGGCGGCATTTTCTTCTGATTCCCCCGCAGGGGCGCTTCGCGACGTTTTCGCACAGGCCCGCCGTGAGCAACGAGCTGCGTTCATTGGTTATCTGCCATCGGGGTACCCGACGAAGCACGACTCTGACGAGTTGATGGCGTGCCTGGCGTCCTATGCGGACGTCATCGAGGTCGGAATTCCGTTCTCTGACCCCATGATGGACGGTCCTGTCATCCAGGAAGCCGGCATGGCTGCACTGAAAGCAGGCTTTCGCGTCAAAGATTCACTCAGCTCTGTCCGCAAGATTACTGACGCCGGTGGTCGAAGCGTCGTCATGAGTTACTGGAATCCGATTTTGCAGTATGGCCCGGAAAAATATGCCGAAGAGCTGGCCGAGTCTGGAGGACTGGGGACAATCATTCCCGACCTCCTCCCCGAAGAATCGGCGCGCTGGGCAGAGGCATGCCACAAGCACGGATTGGCGCCTATCTATCTTGTGGCTCCGTCGACGAGCCCTGAGCGGATGGCGCTCACGGTGGGAGCAGGTGACGGCTTTGTGTACGCAGCCTCACATATGGGAGTCACAGGTGCTCAGCAATCAGTAAGCAGCGGTGCGCGTGACCTCGTGAATCGCGTGCGGGAGTACACCGACCTCCCCGTTGCCGTCGGGTTAGGCGTCAGCAATGGGCAGCAAGCCGCAGAGATCGCGCAGTATGCCGACGGCGTCATCGTCGGCTCGGCACTTATCCGTGCGGCGAAGGACGGGCTCCGCTCGCTCGAGGCGTTGGCGAAAGAACTCAGCGAAGGGGTGAGGGGTGACTAACGTCCAGGCCACTATTGTCCAGCAGAACGGACTAGTTCCTCACGACGGGGGACTAGGTGGGCGTTCGCCCGATGTGACGCTATTAGCTGCGATTCCGTCACCCTCCCAAGGTGTGTGGATGGTCGGCGGTTTTCCGATCCGCGGATATGCGCTGTCGATACTGGTGGGAATTCTCGTCGCAGTGCTGTGGTCGCAGCGTCGCTATGCCGCACGTGGCGGTAACCGCGAGGTAGTTCTCGACGTGGCGCTCGCCGCTGTCCCAGCAGGCATCATCGGCGGGCGTCTCTACCACTTAGTGACGGATTGGCGCACGTATTGGGGCCCCAACGGAACACCCGGGGATTGGTGGAAGATCACCAACGGTGGCCTGGGAATATGGGGAGCTGTCGTTGGCGGCGGATTGGCTGCCTGGGTGGTTCTCCGATGGAAGCATCTAGCCCTGGCGCCCTTTGCGGATTCGGTGGCACCACCGATTCTGGTGGCGCAGGGCATTGGACGCCTAGGCAACTGGTTTAACCAGGAATTATATGGTCGGCCCACCGATCTGCCCTGGGGGCTGAAGATTTTTGAGCGCGTCGACGATCACGGTGTCCTCGACCCAGTACTGGGGCATTCGAACGGCCACGTTATCGCGGTTGTTCAGCCGACGTTTCTCTACGAGATGCTGTGGAACTTTGCCATCGCCGCTCTGATCGTATGGATTGACCGCAAGTTCAGATTGGGTGGCGGCCGAGTTTTTGCCTTGTACGTAGCCGGGTACACAGCAGGTCGATTTTGGATCGAGCTTCTGCGTGCGGACACCGCCACGCATGTGTTTGGGCTCCGCATTAATACCATCACGTCGGCCGTCTGCTTCGTGGGCGCAGTGATTTTCCTGGTGTGGACGCGATCACGTCGTCGCGAGACCCCCGAAGAACTTCGGACATAATCGGGCATAAATCTAGGAAAAAAGTGATTTTGGTGACCGTATCGGAAAATAATTTTCCCTGGTCACCGACTTTTTTCGTTTTTCGCCGTGGCGCCGTAAAGCTTATTTCGACCGTTTTGTAGTAGCTAATCCGGGTGGAGCGGGCTAACCTGGTGCTCGTGGATAGAAGAACGAAAATTGTTTGTACATTGGGTCCGGCGGTAGCCAGTGCGGAAAAGATCCGTGCTCTGGTTGACGCAGGAATGGACGTAGCACGACTGAACTGCTCACACGGCGTTCACGCAGACCACGAACAGAACTACAAGTGGGTTCGGCAGGCTTCCGACGAAACCGGCCGCGCCGTCGGGATTTTGGCTGACCTCCAGGGTCCGAAAATCCGGTTGGGCTGGTTCAAGAACCACGAGGAAATGTGGGAAACCGGCGAAACGGTGCGCATTACCGTTGACGAGATCGAGGGTACGCACGATCGTGTATCCACGACGTATAAGAATCTCGCCAAGGATGCTAAGCCCGGTGACCGCCTCCTCGTCGACGATGGCAAGGTTGGCCTGGTCTGCAAGGCCGTTGAAGGCAACGACGTGATCTGTGAGGTCACTGAGGGTGGCCCCGTGTCAGACCACAAGGGCGTGTCCCTGCCTGGCATGGATATTTCCGTCCCGGCATTATCTGAAAAAGATATTGAGGACCTTCGCTTCGCACTTCGCTTGGGTGTCGACGTTATCGCTCTGTCGTTTGTCCGTTCGCCGGCAGATGTTGAGCTCGTCCACAAGATCATGGACGAGGAAGGCCGTCGCCTTCCGGTCATCGCGAAGTTGGAAAAGCCTGAAGCCATCGACGCCCTGGAACCGATCATCATGGCCTTCGACGCCATCATGATTGCCCGTGGTGACATGGGTGTCGAGGTTCCGCTTGAAGACGTGCCGATGGTTCAGAAGCGCGCCATCCAGATTGCTCGTGAAAACGCTAAGCCAGTCATCGTGGCAACGCAGATGCTGGATTCCATGATCACGAATTCGCGTCCGACGCGTGCTGAAGCGTCCGACGTTGCTAACGCTGTCTTGGACGGCACGGACGCGGTCATGCTGTCCGGCGAGATTTCCGTCGGTAAGTACCCGGTAGAGACCGTCAAGACCATGGCTCGCATCGTGAAGGCTGCTGAGCAGGACGGCACGGTGCCGCCGCTCAGCCACGTTCCGCGCACCAAGCGTGGCGTTGTGTCGTACGCGGCGCGCGATATTGCGGAGCGTTTGAATGCTCGTGCCGTTGTCGCGTTCACCAGTTCAGGCGATACAGCACGTCGTGTGGCTCGCCTCCACAGCTTCCTCCCGTTGTTGGTGTTCACCCCGAACCCCGCCGTGCGGTCGCAGTTGGCTGTCACGTGGGGTGCGGAAACCTTCTTGACACCTGAGGTCAAGACCACCGACGAGATGGTTGCCGAGGTTGATAAGGCTCTGCTGGCTATCGACGGCTATGAGCGCGGCGACACGGTCGTCATCGCTGCCGGTTCTCCTCCCGGAGTTGAAGGCAACACCAACATGATTCACGTTCACATGTTGGGTGAAGACCTCGAAGGCCACGAGCGCTAGATTGTCGGTTCCCACACCCTGCCATTGCGAGATTCGCGATGGCAGGGTGTGACGGATGCCAATCACAACGCGAACCGGGTCGCACCATGATGTGTGCGGCCCGGTTTTTCTATGCCGAACGCTACTCCTTGAAAAGGAAGCTCAGGGGCGCTGCCGCCGCAGCCTTCGTCGTCGATGAGATAGTCGAGAGATCGGGGAGGAACGTCGCCATATGGTTGGCGGGGACGGGCGTCTCATTGCGCTTCTCCCATTGTTCATCCGGGGTGATGCCGGCAGTCCAGAACAAATAGGGCACATCAAAGTGCCGCGGTATCTCCGAAAAGTCCTCCGACGCTGTCCACCGCTCAGCATCAATGGAGGAATCCCCAAAGACAGCATCGAATGTCTCGCGGACATGGGAAAACACGGCGGGATCGTTGTCAGTCAGTTCGCCGTGGGCCCAGTACTCTATGTCCGGCTCGGTGGGGCACCCCGACGCCTCACATTCGGCGCGGATCACTCGTTCGATAGCGCGATACACATGATCGCGGACGTCGGTGTTGTAGAAACGGCAGTTCAACGTCAGGGTAGCGGTGTCCGGGATGGAATTGTTCGTATTACCAGCGTGGATTTGCCCGACAGAGACGACGGCGAATTCGCCGGGGTCGACTTCTCGTCCGACGATCCCTTGTAAACGAAGAATGACGTGTGCCGCAACATAAATGGGATCCACGGATTGATGAGGGCTCGACGCGTGAGC
>NZ_JAUMTY010000001.1:136354-151143 GCF_030530965.1 Corynebacterium sp.
ACCGCCCCGAGCAAAGCGGTGGTGTGCATATCGTGCCCACAGGCATGCATGACACCAGTTTCGTTGCCATCACGCCCAGTCGTGCGCACAGTGGAAGCGTAGGGCGCGCCGGTATCTTCGGTGACAGGTAGGGCGTCGAAATCCGCGCGCGAGAGAATCGTCGGTCCCTCGCCATTAGAGATCGTTGCCACGAGCCCATGCCCACCTATGGGACGCGACACAGTGCAGTTGTAGTGAGACAACCGCTCGCGTATGGCAATCGCAGTTTTTTCTTCGCGTTCAGATAACTCGGGATGAGAATGCATCCAGGTATAGAACTCTTGCTGCCAACTGAGGTCGGCCGGGTTGGCATCAAGCAGCTCCGCAATGGCTGCACCTGGGGCACGAACATGAGCGATGGATTCTATATCTGCAGTGTTTGTCATTCTTTTCCTCCATCTTCTGGTGAACCGTATCCGTTCACTGATCGGACGCGATGTGCTTTACCAGTGTAGGCGCACCATCCTCGATAGAGTCAGGCAGCAATCTGCCCCGGGGCAGCGGGTGAGTTACTGATAGCTAATGAAGTCCGGGCGAGGTTTAATCGCCATCGTGTCCTTCGGATCGAGCATGGGCTTGTCCTCGTCGTAGAAGTTCTTCCACCCGAGGCTGATCTTGGGGTTCAAATCCTGCTGGATCACGTGCCAGGTATCCAGCTTGATGGATTGCGATCCGTGGCCATCGATGTGGATAACCATCGCAATGTTATCGGTACCTGGGATCATCTTGTCGCGGTTGCGAATCATATGAACCTTGAACTGGTGAACGACCAGGGGCTTCTGCGGCAGTTTGTTGTCCTCAGTGAGTTTGTCCAGCCACTTAACAACGTCGTTGATTTCCTGGGCGTCGACGTGACCGATCTGCTCCATGGGCAGTTCGTTACCGTAGAGACGCCACTCGGGATCGAGTGCCAGTCCGACATAGGGCTTTTTGAGCAGCTTCTCGTACTTCTTTGCCTGTTCCAGGAGGGTCATGCGCCCAGGCTGAAGGTCAATGACCGCATACCCGCCGGCCTTGTTGATAGCATCAATCCACGGCTCGACGGTGTCGGAATCGATGAAGCGGCTGTACGAGTTGTCCTTTTCTGGTTCCGACGACGCAACAGTCACGATGATTTCAAACGCCGGGATCACAGGTTGGTCTGTGAAGGCTTCGTAGCTCTTGGCCATTTTCTTCGCCCGGGCGACAGACGCATCTTTTCCTTGCTCCCCGAGGCACCCGAGGTCAGGTCCGTCGGTGGAGCCGTAAAGTGCGACGATGTGCCGGCCAGGCGTGACGAGTCCGCCTCCACCTGGCTGTTCTTTGTCAATGCTCTTGGCTTTGTCGATACGACGAGAGAGCGTGTCCTTGTTGCCGAACAATTCGCCCAGTGCAATGACATGGTCGTCCTTCTTGACGATCTCGATTGACTCATGGGTGGCGCGGGGGTCGGCTGCGGGGAGGCGAACAACGTTCTGGCCGGCGACGGATGCGTTCGTGAAACTTGCGGGGCTCGTGGCGGGAGCGACGAAGACGTGTCCGTCAGAGTCAGGCTCTTTGTCCGCTTTGCTGTCCGGGTTCCACGGTGCTGTGAGAACCGGGCGGGGAGTGTACGGTGCACCATCGGATGTGGTGGGAAGGTTGGGAGTACTCGGTGCGCTGCTGTTCGCGCTCTTTTTAGCGCTGGACGACGGCTTCGACGCGCTTGTGGTACTCGATGTGCTCGCCGCCGCACTGGCCGCCGCTGCCGGCGCAGTCCCGGATCCGTCGCCTTCAATGGGGGCATCCGGAATAATCACGAGGTCGCGGAAAGAGTATTGACCTTTGTCTAATCCATCTGGCCAGGAATCAGGCGTCGTTTCGTGAGTTTTCGCCGAGGAAGACAGTGAGCCGAGTGAATCGCCTTTGAGGGTGACGATGTCGTCGACTCCCAATCGATCAAGTTCGGACTCAATGTCTTTGCGGGAGTCGTCCTCGTTAGTCGCGTCGATGAGGAAAACGGGAACTCCAGCACTGGCGGCCAGGTTGCAGGCCCGTGCGCGCGTGGCGGAATCGGCATTGGGTCCAGTGACGACAGCGGCTTTTGCTGAGTCGAGGAATGTCGAACTCGTCTTGGTGCCTGTGGGGTCGTCGCCGATGACGTCCGTTTTGTCCGAGACTTTCTTCGTTGAGACGGTGTCATTGCCTCCACCGCCTGAGCTACTTGAACAGCCGCTGAGGCTTCCGGCTACTCCGGCAGCTCCGAGTGCTGTGACGGCCGCGCCCACTGTCGTTAAGAATGTCCGGCGTGTGACTGGTCGGGCAAAAGGACGTGAGGATGACATGTATTTTCTCCTGCGGGTTGAAACACCAGTGGTGTCCCCATCGTGCGACGACAGAACAGTGCGTGAACGAGGAAACTGTAGGCAAAACTGTATGCAATGGAACCTTTTTAACGGCTTTACCGTATTTACTGTAACAATGCGAAATGTTGTGGTGCACTGAGCTGTATCGAGAAAGCAGAAAACAGGGGTAGTCGATGACCGAGATACCCCCGTTGTAGTTAGTCACTCAACCGGAAGAACATGACGGCCTTGCCGATCGGTGGTAAGAGCCAGCGAGGAAATGTACTGCTTTTCACCTGTAGGGGAAGGAACAGCGGACGCGAGAACATCGGGACGTTCAACCATTTCTCCGGTGACACAGCATCGGAAGAGCTCATCCGATGGATTTCCGTGATCATCGAAAAGAGGGGAGTCTACGCCGTCGTCGGTTCGACGAAGATAAAACTGCCCACGGGTGATGATGGCAATTAGTGGTGTGGCGACGACCGCGATAGCGGCTGCAAGGAGTGCCGAGTAGGGCTGAATGGTCGCGCCGAGGACACCGAAGTACGCAGCGATTGAGGTGGTGGCAGAGAGCAATAGTGCTCCGATTCCCACAGGGTTGATCGGGAAAATCATTCCGCGCCGATATTCTGGATACCGGGGAGAAATGCCGAGTACATATTTGTTTATTGCAATGTCAGACGCCACCGTGAAAATCCACGCGATAGCAACGTTGGAATAGAACCCAAGAATGGAGTTCAACATGGAGAACATATTGAATTCCATGAGAGACAGTGCGATACCAACATTGACAAAGACAAAGACGATCCTGCCCGGATAGCGACGAGTTAAGCGCGTATACGCATTGGTCCACGCCAGTGAACCGCTATATGCATTTGTGACGTTAATTTTGATTTGGCTCATGACGACGAGGATCACGGCGAGGGTGATAGCAAGCCAGGTCGGCATCATATTCGTGTACATGGCGAAGAATTGGTGGACCGGCTCACTGGCTGTTCCAGGAGAATCATTGAGAACAGCCATGACATACACTGCGAGGAAAACACCAATGATTTGCTTGGTGGCGCCGAAGATGACCCAGCCAGGGCCCGAGAGGATGACAGCGGTCCACCATTTGCGTTTGTTGTCCGGGGTTTTGGGCGGCATAAAACGGATGTAATCAATGTTTTCGGCAATTTGTGCTGTCAGTGAGAGGCAGACACCGGCAGCCAACATCATGGATGCGAAATCCGCATGGCCGGGACCATTTCCCGCGTAGTGAGCAAAAGTATGGACACTCGATGGATGCTGAATAATCAGGACGATGAGGGGCAGAACCATCATCACGATCCACAGTGGATTCGTTGCTTTCTGAATCTTTGATAAAGACTTCATCCCATACATGACCAGCGGGATGACGATCAACGAAGAGACCAAGTACCCGGCCCATAGTGGGATTCCAAGACCCATTTTGAGCCCTTGTCCCATAATTGAACCTTCAGTGGCAAAGAAAATAAAGGTGAACGAAGCGAAGATGATATTCGTGACGACCGATCCGTAATAGCCGAATCCGCTTCCCCGTGTAATAAGGTCGAGATCTAGATTGTATTTAGCCGCATAGACGGCGAGGGGAAAGCTCGACAGGAAGATTAATACCGCGGCAATAAGAATTCCGCCGACCGCATTCACTGTTCCGTGCGCAATTCCGATCCCAGCTCCGATAGAGAAATCAGCGAGATAAGCGATGCCGCCGAGTGCCGACGCTGCGACTGCGGACGTTGCCCAGGTCCGGTAGTGCCGCGGTGCGAACCGGAGGGGATAGTCGTCACCGAAACTGGATTGGGACTGGTGAGGCGTGGGAGCGTTCTGGGGAGTTACCGGCGTCGTCGCGGGACGTACCGGGGTAGTGTCTGTCATCGTCATAGACACGTAAATTATGGGGCTAATGTCACGAACGCGCTCCCACTGTATGAATATCAGGTGACCTAGGTAAACAACGCGTTACTACGCGGAAACGATCACCAGCGACCCGTGGGACGAAGACGTGTCAAGAATTAGTACTTCCGCAACCGTGGCGCTGGTGCTGAAAGAAGGATTTCTCGCGCCGCGGTCCACACCCGGTCACGAGCGATTCGTGCCTCATCAGCAGTGGCGGCAAGAATCCGCACCCAGACCCCAGATTCATAGGGGAGAGTAGATGTAGCCCACCGAACTGATACCGGAAAATCGGACTTGGGCAAGCGTCGGAGCACGTCGAGAAGTGCTTGGGTAGATTGCGGTGAAGGCGCAACTATCCAGACATTGGACCATGCACCATAGTTGCGCATGCCGAGCAGCCGACTGCCCGTATGCGGTCGCAATAGTCCGCGATCGATAACGAGCGGCCTGCAGTCGGATTCCCTTAATTGCGCGAAATCATGCGGGTGATTGGCACGCGGTTGATCGATTCGTGTTTCCATGGACAACGCGTCGTAGCGGTGCCACTCACCGCGTCCCAGTCGCCCAGCCGCAATGCAATCGCTGACTATCGCGCAGCCCCCTCGAGCAGCGGTTACTCTCATAGACAGATGAGCCCGGGAACCCCCATAGGGGATCACGTGGTCAGGCATGTATTCGACAGTACTTCCCGGGCCAACAGTCAGGTTCACGTGTTGTATCGCTAGCCCCACATCCATGCGATGTATAGGCGTCGCCGCCTGAGTGGTGATAAGAGCCGACGCCGGTCTTGTTTCGCCGACGCGAATATCAACAAGGTGCCGATCATTGTGAGCAAGCCCAGCACCAGTCGTCATGATGTAGAGCAGCGGTGTGCCAGGCTGGTGCGGGTCCGTGTACAGTGGCCGCATCAGAGCAAGCGGAGCTTTCACGATTTTCTCCGCGACGACTGATCTTTTCCCCACCGACTTATCCTCAGGTGAGTCCACTCGGGCGTACAGAAAACCGACTTTGCCAGGGGAACCGACCGGAAGTGCCCTGTGGTCACCGGACATTGGCTGACTGCGAAGTTCCTTGGCGATCCTTGGCGGAATGGGAAGCGTAGCCGCCGCGTCGTAGAGGGAAGCAAAGGTGGGGGAGGAGATGTTGCTCCCCACTTGTGTCTGGGGTGCCACGCCCTACCCCTGATGGGCTTTTCGCTGTGTTTCCACAAACTCAGCAAGCTCGGAGAGGCCATCGCCCGTTAACGCATTCGTCGGTAACACGGGGAGACCACCGCGCACCTCTTTCGCGTCCGCGACCATCTTGTCCAGATCACATCGGACATAGGGCGCAATATCCGTCTTATTGATAATGAGAAGATCCGACTCCGTGACGCCCGGTCCCCGTTTCCGAGGCATTTTGTCACCTTCCGCCGTGTCAAGAATAAACACGTATGTTTCCACAAGCGCCGGTGAAAAAGTAAGCGTTAAATTATCGCCACCCGATTCGAACAACAAAGTGTCGATATCGGGGAAGCGCTCCACCATCTCCGCTGCCGCCATCAAATTCATCGTCGGATCATCACGAACAGCCGTGTGGGGGCAGGATCCTGTTTCTACCCCGACAATTCGCGCCGGATCGAGAATTCCATCTAATTCCCGACGGATATGGTTTGCATCTTCTTGGGTGTAGATATCATTCGTGATAATTCCCACGCTATGACCTTGCTCGATCAACGTGGGCACGAGTGCCTCGATAATTGCTGTCTTTCCTGAGCCGACTGGACCGCCAAATCCGATGCGATAAATCGAGTGTTCTTCATGGCTTGGGTCATTCTGTGCCATAGCGAAATCCTCACAATTCGTACTAGTAATAATTAATTAATGAATAGTCGTGCGGGAGCGGATTCATGTGCCGCACACGCAACATCCAAAGCAGGGCTTAGTGTTCCTATATCGTCAACTGATGAATCGCAACACATCTGTACGCATTCGGCGATGTCTGATCCCACCTCATTCACGACCTGCTGGGCACTGATATGGTCAGCCACGCTTAAACGAACCGCCGCGGAACAGGCTCCAGCCGCGAAAGAAAACAGTTCACAGGACACCGCCATTTCCCGGGGCAATCCATTGTGATGATGAATGACTCCAGCGACTATTGCCTGGTTGCCTATGACATTTCCTTTGCGTACGTCGCTGATCAGTGTTCCTAGCGGTGTGTCGTCATCGGGGTGCAGCACATCGTCGGCCATCGACAATAATTGCTTGCCGACGCGCATACTCCCGCGCCGTGCATTATCGCTAGGTTTTGTTGCCAGTAGGACCTCGTCGATGATTCGAAGCGTCCCCGTTGCGGAGTGTGTAGAGACACTCGCGGGCATAGTGTCGGACGCGGATTGTCGCCACTCCTGAGCCCAGGTCCACGCCAAGGCCGTTGCAATTCCGTCGGTAGGGGCGACGACGTCGGTAATAAGCTCGCGAACAGTGTCTATGAGAGAGGCGCTGTCTAGCCAATGGCACTGAGACAGCCCTTCTAGCCCGTGCGAGAGTGTGTACATTCCCGAAGGGAACGCCGTGTCTGTCCATTGGAGGGCTGATAGGAAGGCCGGAAACATCGATTGCCGTCCAGACCTATCGGTGCTGTTCACGGTCGCGTCGAGATTATTGGAAGAAGACATGATTCAAAGCTGTCACCGATGTGTCGTGTTAGAACAAGTAGTGCAGTTGAGCTAAGGGAAGCTTGTGAGCGGGCGCGATGGTGAGCGGTTCACCGTCCGCCCGAACCTCGTAAGTATCGGGGTCGACGGTGATTTCCGGTAGCTCAGAGTTCCTCACCATGTCCTTCTTTCCAATGTGTCGACAACCGTGAACAGGCAAAACTGTGCTGGTGAGGCCCAACTTGTCGGGCACACCGTCGTTAATAGCCTCGGAAGACATGAACGTGATCCGGCTGTGGGGAAGCGCGTGACCGCGATTGCCAAACATGGGTCGGTACACGACTGGCTCCGGGGTGGGGAGAGAAGCATTGGGGTCGCCCATCAGGGACCAACAAATGTGACCGCTGCGAATCACGAGCTGCGGTTTTGCAGCAACCGACGACACCGGCCACAGAACAATATCGGCGACTTTTCCGACTTCCAATGACCCGATGTAGTCGTTGACCCCGGCGGCGATCGCGGGATTGCATGTCACCTTAGCGACGTAGCGGAGGACGCGATGGTTGTCATTGCGTGAGGTGGACTCTGTGTCCGTGGAGTCTGTTGACTCAGCTGACGCCGAGTGCTCAGGGGTTGGTTGGCAGTCCTCGGGGAGGGGACCGAGTTCTGCTTTGCAATGGTGCGCAGTTTGGAAGGCACGTGCCCAGGTCTCCCCAACACGGCCCATCGCTTGTGAATCCGAACTGAAAATAGAGATGACCCCTCTATCGTGAAGAACCGTTTCCGCAGCGATAGTTTCGGGTCTGACGCGAGATTCCGCGAAAGATACGTCCTCCGGAATGTCATGAGACAGATGGTGACAAACCATCACCATGTCGAGGAGCTCTTCGGCACTATTGACTGTGTAGGGGAGAGTGGGGTTCGTTGACGCGGGGAGCACCGAGGGCATCCCCGTCACACGGAGGATATCGGGTGCATGGCCCCCACCAGCGCCTTCGGAGTGGAAGGTGTGAATCGTTCGGTCCCCGATGGCGTCGCGCGTGTCCTCGAAGAAACCGCTTTCGTTCAGCGTGTCAGTGTGGATGGCAAGCTGAACATCATGTTCGTCGCAGACCTCGAGAGCATTATCAATTACGGCTGGTGTTGCTCCCCAGTCTTCATGAATTTTTAATCCTGCGGCCCCAGCTGCAATTTGCGACTCTAAAGCTTCGGGAAGCGAGCCCGATCCTTTGCCAAGCACTCCGACATTGACTGGCATATCGTCGGCAGCTCGCAGCATCATGCTGATGGAACTTTCTCCCGGCGTGCAGGTAGTCCCTTTTGTTCCTTCGGCAGGACCGGTTCCGCCGCCGAAAAACGTCGTAATTCCGTTTGATAATCCCTCTTCGGCTTGCTGAGGAGAAATGAAATGGATATGCGAATCAATCCCGCCGGCAGTCACAATTCGGTGTTCGCCTGCGATAACTTCAGTATTGGGCCCAATGATTAGCTGAGGGTCAACGCCATCCTGGGTATGCGGGTTCCCGGCCTTGCCAATTCCGACAATTCGCCCATCTTTAATCCCAATATCGGCCTTGATAATCCCCGTGATCGCATCAACGATGAGCGCACTCGTAATAACAGTGTCGACGGATTCCGCATCAGAAGCTTGAGGGTCCTGCGCCATCCCATCTCGAATGGCTTTGCCGCCGCCATACACCGATTCGTCCCCATACGCTCGCGAATTAGCATCATCAGTTAATTCGATAACGAGGTTGGTGTCAGCAAGCTGAATGCGGTCGCCCGTCGTCGGGCCATAAATGGAACCATATTCCGCTTTGGAAATAGAGTACGGACCCCGGTCGGCGGGCAATTCGTCGTCAGGGACAGATTCTGTTTTAAAACCGCGTTCCTGTGCTCGTTGGAAACCCTGCTCACGAATGGCAGGATCGTCGAGGTCACCTTCCACCAAAGCGCTAAAACCATGCAGGATTCTGCGCCCACCGAAATCAACTAATTGAACTTCTTTCGAATCGCCGGGTTCGAATCGGACAGCTAATCCCGCTGGAATATTGAGGTGCATACCCCATGCCCGATGACGATCAAAGAGTAATTCGCGATTCGCCTCGAAGAAATGGAAATGGCTTCCCACTTGTACGGCCCGGTCCCCGGTATTGGTGACTCGTAGCGTGAGTGTCCTTTTACCCGGGTTAATAGTGATTGTTCCGTCGTCGTAAATATATCTATTTACAGTGCTCATGATGTCCTCGTGATGGCGTGGCGGTTTATTGTTCTAACGGCTCTGAGACGAGCCCGTTTCGTGTTCGTGAAGGTAGTTGTGTGAGTGGTCGTGGGAATGGGTATGTCCGACATGGTGGTGGGCATGGCCATGGGAATGCGTATGCGAGTGCGAGTGCGTGTGGGGATGAGGGTGGTGGTGTGAATGAGTGTGGGGGTGCGGATGACTATGGGGATGTGTGTGCGAGTGAGCATGCCCATCCTCAGAGTCATCCTCATCATGCGCATGACTATGCGCGAAGCCCGAATCATGATCAGCCCACAGTGCCTCTTCCAATCCCACGACGGGGAAGAACTGGCCACCGTGGCGTGATGACGGATCGTCAGAGGATTGATTGCCATCAATGCCATGAGCTGCATCGTTCTCCGCCGAGGAATTGAATACGTCGGCAGCAGCCTCACGAGCACGAACAACATTTGTCTCAATCAGCACAGCGAGTGCCGCCGGCGACCATAACGCGACCTCGTGATAGCTTCGTCCATCAGCTTGATAACCGTCTTTATTCGGCGGCAGAAGGTCTGCTCTAAGAACGACGATTCGCTCCACGCCGGACTCGTTCGCCTGGTTGCCCATCTGGTCCTCAAGGAGAATCTCAGCACGGTGAATAGCCTCCGGAAGGCTGGGAGCCGCTCCATTAAAGGCCACAGAAGTCTCAGAATTGCTGTACTGCCATGCCAGCCGGGCATCACGAAACAGATCAGCGTCGAAAAAAGGATCTAAAGCCACTGATACGACGACGTACGAATGTGCCGGATGGGAGCGCATGTTTGCACGTAGAGCCGATACGCGTGTCGTTGAGTTCCCGATCGGGTCAGAAATAATCACTCGCGCCGAGGGCCGGCTGCGTTTCCACCATTGGATCGCTTGCGCTAGTGCTGTAATGCTGTGGAGGTCTCGTCCCGCGGTCATGGGGATGATGACAGTGGGAGGCTGATTATCAGGTGAGGTCGACGGTGAATGGTCGTCCTCGTCTGCAGAATCCTCGTGATCCGCGACGGTGAGAGCTTGTGCTACTTCACTTGTTGAGTGAGCGAGAACGATCGGCTCGAGATTATGACCGCATGGCATAGAACCATGGGCCGCTGAGTCCGTTCCCGGTATGCCAATTTCGGCTACATTGACCAGACGGAACCGACGGAGACGGGCAGTTGCTTCGCGAATGAGCTCGTCATTGTTGGCTTCGGCGCCACAAAAAAGAATGATCATCGGTAGTTCCCGTCGCGTCTAGTGGCGGATGGGGTCGTGGACGGAGACGAGTTTTGTTCCGTCGGGAAAAGTCGCTTCTACCTGGACCAGAGAGACCATGTCTGGGACTTCGTCCAGTACCTCGTCGGCAGTGAGGACCGTCGTCCCGATGTGCATTGCTTCGGCCACGCTCTTGCCATCGCGTGCTGCTTCTATGACAGCGTCGGAAATTAAAGCAATTGCTTCGGGGTGGTTGAGTTTGACACCCCGTTCCCGTCGACGTTGAGCCACTTGAGCTGCAAGAAATACTAATAATTTATCTGTCTCACGAGGAGAGAGATTCATTGATATGGCTCCTTACGCGCGCAACAAAGCTCCGGGTGTGATGTGTACAACCCTGGCTCGGCATGATGGTCGCCCCTCACTCTGCCATCATGTGAAGAATGAATCGTTTGTTTTGTGTTGCGAGTATGTAAATCTTTACCGAAGAGCCGGATTGTATTTCAGTGAATTACGGCGGTACGTCAATTCGCCAGCGATACGAACTGAATCAGCCAGTCGACCGTCCTCGCGCAATTGGCTAAGCCTTTTCGACATGCGCTGTCGGATATTTTCCGGCGAAATGGTGTTCAGATATACCTTGGTCGATCCCTCGAAACCGGCAAGGTTTGATGCGCGCCATTTGATCATTACTCGCCATGGCATAGGGATATCGAGGTCAATTGGTTTGTGGTGCCATTCCTCGTTACACGGAACGTCTGAGCCGGTTGCCGCGTGGCAGGCGTGAATGAGGTCGCTCATGTCTCGCATCTCTTCTTCGCTGAGCTTCCACGGTTCACAGGTTGCTGATCGAGAGTAAATCTCGATAGTCGGGTAGCGGTGCCCGAACCCAGCGAAAGCGATGGCGTGGGTGTTCTCGGCGATGATCAAATTGTGATAGCCGGCGTAATCAACGGCCCATTCGTTGTACATATTGGGGTTGGACCGTAGCCGCGCGATCTCGAGTTCAGCTTGTGCCCCGCGCTCGTCGATAGCGACGAGTTGCTTGTGCAAGTGGTCGAAACTTGCCCCCGCAGGCTTCAGCCAGTTTTGGAACACGGCCACATATCGTGCGTAGCGGTTGCGTGAATAGAGGTCACGCATTGCGTCGGCAGTGAAGTTGATGAATTGGTAGTGCTCTTCCGGCGTTAGCGTGCCGCTGGAGGCGAGTTGGCCGCTCGAGGTGGCGTCGTCAGTGAAGTGCCGACGGGCCACGATGACGTCGTGTCCACCAGCAAAGTAGGCGGGGGCGCGTTTGAGAAGCTCGGTTTCCGGCGTGTCTTTGATTTCCGATTCCGGTGTTCCCGCGGAGCGTAGACGTGTCGCGATAATGTTCAGCACGTGCTGCCTTCCGGCAGGTTCGCTGAGGTAATCGTTCATGTGCGTTGAGGTCTCCGGATCCATCGCGAATCCGTGGTTTGCGCGCCAATATTCGTATCCGAGAATCTCGAAGAGGTTGGGAACACGCCGGAACTCGGCGACTGAGTCATCCAGTTGACTCTCTTTTAACCGGTAGAGGGTTTTCCACTTGTTATTGTCGACGACAACTCGCGCTTTCTCCGGAGGAGTCTCTCTGTATCGCGCGGAACAAAATGCGCACTCATGGTCACGATCGTGCGCAGTGACCGGGTGCTCTTCTGGGGTGGGGTGTGAGATTGGTCGGTTCCCGCGCCCAGGTACAGTCCACACTTCGGTTCCTGTAAAAGGGTTGACCTGCTTGATGGTTCCATCGGCAAGAGTTGTTAGAGGTGCGAGAGGCAGGGCGACAGGAGTACTCACGAGCGAAAACTTTAGCCGGTGGATGACATGATCGCGACCCTGGTTCCCGACGACATGACGGAGCCGTTTCGGCGCTCACGCGTGCGTCGGTGTTTAACTCATGCGTGCGTCGGTGTTAAATGAGCACGGTTGCTAAAACATTGTTGGACAGTGTCGGTCATTTCTTGTTTTGTCGGAAATAAGAAGAAAAGACAACGGCTAAAGACATAAAGGGCGATGAATAGTGGATACTGAAGGTCAGCAGCTTATGCCCCACGAGCGTGACCCCCGCATGGGGATCGATGCGGATGCTGTGTTACGCGTGGGTGAGATCTTGCTCTCTGCTGGGACCGACGTATATCGAGTTATTCGGGCGATGAAACGCACGGCCCGGTCCTTGGGTTTCGATCGGTTCGACGCGTCGATCACGATGTCGAGTATCCGCTTTACGGGGCGCAGAGGGAATAACTTCCGAACGGAAATCAGCACTTTAGAGAAGTACGGCGTCGATTCTTCTCTTATTGAAGCTGTCGAAGATCTGACTCACCATCTTCCCTCTGAAATTACGGCAGAGTGGGTTCACGAAAAGCTCGATAAAATCGAGAACAATCGACGAACCAGGTGGAGTCGGGTTGCACTTGCCTGTGCTGCGGCGGTGGCGTGTTCGGCGTTCGCAATTTTGAATCGGTTTAGTTTTGATTCGGCTGTAGCAGTTGCTTTTAGCGCTTTGTGCGGCCAAACCGTGAGGATGTTTTTTGCTCGTAAGCGTTTCAATCAATTAGGGACGACGGCGGTTTCGGGCATTGTCGCTTGTCTGGTGTATTTCGGTTTAAGTCAGCTCTTCTTTGTGACTCCCTGGGGGCGGTCAGAACAAACGCTGGGCCAGGGCTATGTGGCGGCTATGTTGTTCTTGATTCCCGGTTTTCCGCTGTTTACTGCTTTGGTTGACCTGGCCAGATTAGATATTGCCGCGGGGTGGGAGCGCTTTGTTTACGCTTTCGAGATCATTGTTTCAGCAACCATGGCGGCCTGGATTGTCTCCGCATGCACGGGTCTTGAGCCGTCAGTGCCGGCTCAAAGTGGGACGACCGAGTGGTCATGGCTTATCGTTGCCGGAATAGCGAGCATTTGTGGTGTTGCCGGGTTCGCCATGCTTTTCAATTCATCACGACGAATGATTGCTATTGCAGCGGTAGTGGGTGCGATTGCGAACGTCGTTAAATTTACCTGTTTATTCATAGGAATTCCGACGCAGGTTGCAGGATTAATTGGGGGACTATGTGTTGGGTTAATCGCTAATTTAATTCGTGATCGCTCGTATATTCCACGTATCACGGTGACGATACCGGCAGTCGTCATCATGATTCCAGGGACGGAAATGTTCCGAGGAATTTATTACCTTAATGACGGCAATATTAACGACGCGCTCACTCACACGGTGACCGCGTCGTTGCAGGTGTTTGCCATTGCGGCGGGTTTGGTTATTGCGCGGCTCGCTGCGGATGATTCGTGGGCCCGGCATAGGTACATTGATTTCGCGCGTCGTCCCGATCATTCGGCTGATTAAAAGGTGCGTAAGCATACCTAAGAGCGAAGTTACGACGGTTGCGAAAATGCTGGTAGCAGGGGAGGTGGCTACAGCCGAATGGGGGATGAGTTGTGGCCGGTAAAAGCCGTGGTGGCGCAGGTTATGGAGCCGTTGTCACCCGCCACTGCTTAATGAATATAGCTGCAGATTCGCTGTGATTTCTGTTTGGAGATGCTATCATTTTAGAATTAGTCGTCCCTTGGCACCCCTGGAAGAAGGAAAAATGAAATCTCCGAAGAAGATTATCGGTTCGCTTGCTTTGGCTGCGTGTACAGCAGTGATGGGAGCTGTGGCATCTACACCAGCTGCTAGCGCTCTTGAACAAGGGGACAAATACGTCGCGTTGGGTGACTCGTACGCTTCGGTAGGGGCGTTGACTACGCCACAGCTCGACAAGAACCCGGGGTGTGTAGC
This sequence comes from Corynebacterium sp., assembly GCF_030530965.1. Classification (GTDB taxonomy): domain Bacteria; phylum Actinomycetota; class Actinomycetes; order Mycobacteriales; family Mycobacteriaceae; genus Corynebacterium. The sequence continues at coordinate 150,517 of NZ_JAUMTY010000001.1, forward strand.
GTCCACTGATAACTACGCCCACAAATTGGCTCAGCAACGTGGACTCCAATTGGATGATGCAACATGCGCGTGGGCATTCACATTCAACTATGACTTGCCGCAGAACCATGCCCTTCCATTCTCTGCCTTGACGGGACAACGCGAGCGTGTCACGCCCGATACAAAATTGGTGACTCTCACCCTCGGCGGTAACGACGCCGGTACAGCTTTTGCCTTCCCTGCATGCTTCTTCCGGGCTGTGACCGGGCTAGGCGTGGACTGCCGAACGAGCACCCAGGCAATCATGAAGCAGTCGATTTACGGACCCGGTCCTGACGGCCGTACCCTGCTGCAGCGCGAAGTTGACATTATCAACGACATCAAGCACCGCGCTCCGAATGCGGAGGTCGTGATCACTGGATACATGAACGCTGCGAAAGCCGACATCTGGTGCATCCACGATGGTGTCGCTACCCGCGATGAACGTGCCTACGTCGCAGAGACCATCGACGAAGTGAACAACGTCATGAAGGAAGCTGCTCAGCAAACTGGCGTGAAGTATGTTGCTCCTCCGAACGAGGAAAAAGGTTGGTGCGACGGTGGCATCGGCAGCCAGTCAAGCAGCTCGTTGCTTGGTCTGCCCGATAA
>NZ_JAUMTY010000041.1:0-5512 GCF_030530965.1 Corynebacterium sp.
TAAAGGCTGGCTGAAAGGCATAAGCAAAGCCAGGGCCGTGATCGTCCGGATCCTCGCCCTGGCTTTGAAATATGGCCCTTTGGCCGGCCACTTAGCAGCTTTACTCGATCTGATCGAGAAGCTCTGCTAAGAGGGGTTTGCCCCGAGTAGGTCATCGTGTAGCAGCACGGTGGCCTACTTTTTGAACCACCACGATACCGTGGTGCTGCTTCTCACAATAAGGTCTTCGTTGTTGGTCTGCAAGCGATGTTGGCACCTAATTAGCTGTGTGCCGGCCGGTATCGGTACAGACAGGTCACATATCCCGATGATCCCACAGATCTACCGGCACACACGATATGTCTACCGATATGACAACGCGTAGCTATGCATTGCACTACATAGCTACGCAGAACGGTTACGAGGCCAGAATTTAGGCCGCAACTTTTTCTTTCTCAGCCTGAACGGCAGCTTTATGAATGGCCTTCTTAGACACCAAGGCAGTGCCAAATCCGATCACACCCCAAAGGATGCACTGGGCCATGAATGAGTAGACGCGGAAATAGTACAGGTCATCGGCAGGGAACCCTGGATAGACGATCTTCCCGTCCGGGTCTGTCAGCGGACGAGGCGTCTCAGAATTGTGCCGGCCGAACTCGTCGATGTCGGCATGCAAGTGTCCCAAGGACGGGAGCAACCGGCTGAACGCGTACATGATGACCGCGAAAACAACGGCTGAAATCAGGAAAGCAACCCATGAATCCATGCGCGCGGACAGAACCTTGTGCAGGAAAACAACCCCGATCATCACGATTACCGACGCGATAATCATCGTGAGGAAGAGCCACGTGCGCTGTTTAATTGTGTCCGGATTACCCACAGCAGGCGGGTTCGACGGGTACTTCAAGCAGGGCACGATGTACAGACAGGCGAACATGGCGGCTGCAACACCAATAGCAGCGGCTCGAATGTTGGTTGGCTTGGCGTACCGAAGATACAGGCTGAACACCACCGCGTACAGCAGGCCCAGGGCAAGTCCCATAAGGACCATGCCAGTACCGATACCCACGGTCGATTGAATTGTGCGGCTGAACAGTTCGGTTTCATCGCCACCAGTGGCGATACCAGCGGCTTTGTCGAGGGCGTCTTGAGCCTCGTCGCGCCCTTCCTCGTAATCGATTGCCCGGCTGATGATGGGCTCTGCCCACAGCTTGGCGAAGATGAAGGACAAAAGTCCAGCAAGTAAACCGAAGCCCCCGCAACGTAGAACGAATTGGCGTTCCATTTTTTAACTCCAAATATGGGCGTCTACCAGGGAGCACCTGGTGCTGACGCGAAGATTAGTGGCAGGGGAATCCCAAGAAGTGCCGGGAATCGTGTACCCACTCGTGGATGTGCATGTCGTTACCGAAGACGCTGGTCGCACCCTGGTCAATACCAACGAAGTAGTACACCAACAGGCCAATGACCAGTGCAGAGAACAACCACACGAATGACGAAGGAACATCGATCGCTTCTGCGAGCGCGCGTGCCGACGTCCGAGATGATGCTGGCTGAGCGGCATGAAGTGATGAATCGGTCATAACAAATACTTCCTCTTCTGGAAAATAAACAGTGCGTATTCCTACGCGAGTGTAGACCTCAATTATGAAAGTGAAGAAACGCCCTGGCATACGAGACCACGCGCCTGCCTGGGCGTTTCGTTATGGAGTAACAACACTAGAAGAAAAGAATTTTTCTAGTTTGAGAATTTGTGATGGGCGCGAGTTTAACTCCGCCTACTTTCACAAGAGAAAAGAATATAGTTTAGCCAACAGCAGCAACTCCTTTTGATATGACGCGTAACAAAGAAAGTAAATACAAAACGCGAGTATCTGGCTGCTTCGTTAAGCACGATCACAACCTGGGGTTTTCACCCCAGCAGATCCAATAATCGGGCTGTCCCTTCCTGGAACGACCAGGTTGACCAGGCGTACTGCCCAACCGCTAACGAAGTCACAGTGGCGCGACCGCCCCGGATTCTCACCGGGTTCCTCATCGTCTTGTACACAACAACTGTAGACCCCATCCTCGCCTTTTGGTAGCCCAGATGCCGATTTTCGTCGGGAAATACACCCAATTCGAGAATTTATACCCCCAGCGCGGAATGAACCTGCGCGATGTAAACCACCATCGCTCCACACCCGACCACAAACACAGCTACCGACGCTGACAGCCGCGCGATCAGCCTTCGCTGCGATCCACCGGCACCCATCATGGCGCCCCCAGCGCCACCGAGCAATGAGGTGCCACTCGACATCGAGCCAACACCGTGCGCCATTCCCGCGGTGCCTAGACCAGCAGCGACGAACCGTCCAACGCGTCGGCCTGGACCGCGAACACCGGTCATAATCTGTGCTCCGTAGATCGCGACGGCCATCAGGGCACCCGTCAGCAATCCCCCAATATGCCCCCACAAGGAGATGCCCGGAGTAATTAATGAATACCCCAAGTTCACCACAATGAGGACGATAAGCGCCCTCATCTGCGGTTTATTGTTCAGATACATGCCTGCGGCAACGGCCATCAGGCCATAGATCACCCCCGATGCCCCCACGGTCAGGGACAGGGGGTCGCGCCATTGAATCATGGCGGCCGAACCGTAGCTTGTGCCCGCAAAAATGATCGCCATCGCCAGCGAACCATAGGTGCGCTCGATGCCGACCCCGAACACCCACAGCATCACCCCGTTGAACAGGAGGTGCGTCAGGCCGGAGTGAAGAAAACTGAAGGTCAGCCCACGGAGAAGGGCCTCGTTATCGGGCGTCAGCGCGGGCAAATACAGCCACCAGGACGCCGCCAAGGACGATTCATGCGTGTTGCCCTCCAGGGACCCGGATTGCGCAACGGTCACCAGGTACACAACGATGCAGGCAATCAGCGCGCCCGAGGTCACAGGGGTTTGGCGAATCGTCCGTGTCAGCACGTTATCACACGTTACACGTACCAACGCAGTACACGTATCGGAACGCTACAGGCACTGACACGGTCGCCGCGTTACTCGTCGTCAATCGTCGTTAGACGTCGGTACTAAATAGATTGCCGACGACACACAGCCGACGGCTCACTTTAACCGCCGACGTCTCAAACTAGCTGTCGACCTAGTTCTCGACGATCTCCACGGAATCAATCACAATGTCGTCCAGCGGACGGTCGAAGCGATCTGTCTTTGTTTCCGCGATCGTGTCGACAACCTTCTGGGAATCCGCATCGGTGACCTCACCAAAAATGGTGTGGTGGTTGTTCAGGTGCGGCGTCGGGGCGACGGTGATGAAGAACTGGGAACCGTTGGTACCCGGGCCGGCGTTCGCCATGGCCAACAGGTACGGGCGGTCAAACTGCAGTTCAGGGTGGAATTCGTCACCAAAGCGGTAACCGGGGCCACCACGGCCTGTTCCCGTCGGATCCCCACCCTGGATCATGAAACCGTCGATGACGCGGTGGAAAATTGCGCCATCGTAGAACGGGCCCTCTTCTCCACCCGAAGCATTGCGCTCCGAGTAATCCTTCGTGCCCTTAGCCAACCCGACAAAATTATCGACGGTCTGGGGAGCATGATTACCGAAGAGGTCGATAGAAATATCGCCGCGATTAGTGTGCAAAATCGCGGTTGCTGTCTTCTGCGTACTCACGACACTCATTGTACGTAGTTACTAGACGAACCGCCCCCTCACCCCACTACAGTAGTAAAAGACACGTTATAAAGATCCGCCTCTGACCAAGAAACCGGTAAGGAACCGATAAGGAAGAACCATGAACTCCTCGGACACAACCATGTTTTTGCGCGCGGCACGCAACCTCTCCGACGCCCGCAAACAGCGAAAAGACAATAAGGAAGCTCGCGACTTCGACCCCGTCGAGCGCCTTGTTGAATACGCAAAAGCGAAGGAATCTAACCCCGGGAAACCGCGTGGTCAGGGCGATAACGGTAAGGTAGATAAGAACGCCAACGATTCGTCCTCTGATAATTCCTCCGAGGCTAAGGGGAAGAAGGACAAGAAAGCGGCTAAGAAAGCTAAAAAGCAAGAGAAGAAGAAGGACAAGAAAGCGTCCTCCCAAAGCTCATCCAAGGAGAACTCGGCCATGTCAAAGAAGAAGTCCACTCTGGAGCAGCTGCGCGCTTCAGCAAACCCCACTGCCGTGGCTGTCGTTGATCGCATCCGCGAAGAGAGCGAACGCGCTTATGACCTTGCATCCGAAAAAGCGGATAAAGCTGGCAAGAAGTTAAATAAGGCCCGCGCCAAGGCAGAAAAGAAGGCTAAGAAGGTTCAGAAGAAGGCGGATAAAAAGGCCTCCAAGGCTCGGAAGCAGAACGCGAAGAAGGCTGATGCTCTTCAGAAACGCGCTGAGGCTTTCCAGAAGAAGGCCGCAGAGTTTGCGGACAAGGCCACTGATAAGGCCAGTGAGTTCGCGGACAAAGCTTCAGACAAAGCGAGCGAGTTCGCCGGAAAAGCCCAGGACACCGCGTCCGACGTGCGGGGCAAAGCTGCAGAGACCGCCAGCAATGTTGCAGCCGCTGCATCAAACAACCTGCCCGATTCCGTCAGCGATCGTCTCCCCGATTCCGTGACCGATTCACTGGATCAAGCGGCTGGGAAGAAGACGAAGCGCAGCAAGAAGCCTTTATTTATCGTCCTGTTCGTTGCGCTCGTTGCCGGCGGGTGGGCAACGTACAAGTCTCGGTCCTCCAAAAACGTATCGACGGAACCGCCGAAGAACAACGACGAGCCCCGCTTGGTGTACAAGACGGAAACCCCGACGTCGAACTCCTCTGCCGACAGCAAAGACGACAAAGTGGAGGACGCCAAGGAGAAGGCAGCCGATGCTAAGGACGACGCTCAGGCCGCGGCGGCTGAGAAGGCCGACCAGGCCAAGGAGAAGACCGACGAGGTTAAGAAAGCTGCCCAGAGCAAGGCTGAGGAGCTGAATGACGCCGCCAAGGACAAGGCGGAAGACCTGAAGGCTGCTGCTTCCGACGTTGCCGATCGGGCTGCGGATAAGGCAGAGCAGGCTAAAGCTGATGCTAAGGACGCTGCTTCCCGCGCCGATGACAAGGCCGACGAGGTTAAGAAAGCCGCTCAGGATAAGGCTGAAGACCTGAAGAAGGAAGCTAAGGACGTCAAGGCTCAGGCGGAGAAGAAGGCCAAGGACGCTAAGAAGTCAGATGGCAAGAAGTCCGCTCCCAAGAACAGCGCCCCGCAGGCGCCGAGTGCCAAGGCTAAAGCTGGCAAGGGTTCTGGTAAGGGCAATGCGTCCAAGAACAATGGTGCTCAGAAGCCCGGCGCACCGAAGAACAACGGTGGCCAGAAGAAGGGCAACAATGGTAAGGGCAACTCCGCGAATGGAGCTGGCCGTCACGCCCTCAAGGACGACAAGAAATAGGGCTATCTTCACGGTCGGGTCTAACCCCCGATCCAATGCCCGGTCTACCGTCTAGGAAGCTTTCCTAGGTGGTCGGGTTCCCGCCATATCGCTCCGGCGTATGGCGGGTTTT
>NZ_JAUMTY010000041.1:5612-8027 GCF_030530965.1 Corynebacterium sp.
AGCTTTCCTAGGTGGTCGGGTTCCCGCCATATCGCTCCGGCGTATGGCGGGTTTTTGTGTTATACGACGAAAATGTGTCCACGTGCGGGAAAACTGCGGGGCAATATCAGGGTCGGTTGTGAAAACTGCGGGCGCATATGGGCGAAAAATGGCCGAAAATTGACCATATAGCCCCGCACTTTTATTTTTGGTCGCATATTCCCCCGCACTTTTCGGGCTCCAGGCGGGCGCCAGGTGTAGTTTCCCCGCAGTTTTCCGTCTACCGGCTCCTTCTTCCGTGCGTCGGTGCTTCACGCCCAGGAATTGGGTTCTTCCTGGGGTTATACGACAAAAGGCGGCGCGGCACACCACCACCCGCCATTGCTTCCCCCGAGCTTCACTTAGTGTTCATGTTTACGTCAGTGGGACGTTAAAGAAGCTTGGTACACCATACGTATGGCACAAGCACCTAGTCTCCCCACTCACCAGGCCGATGACAGCCAAGCCTGGACGTCAGCATCGCAGCCGGATGCGGCTCGCACTACTCCCCCGCCGAGCGAAAACCCGGGCACGACCCCACGCATTCAACACGACGGGGGTGGCGTCAATACCACGGCGGTCACCGCGTTACTCAGCGTGGCCACCGTCTTACTGATTATCTTCACGTTCACTGACAAGCAGGTCAGCGATGCCGTCATCAACCATGACAGCGTGTTCGGCACACTGTTCCAGTCCTATGGCGAGTTCCCTCCGGCGGTGCTGAGTGCGCTGGCTATGCAGGTCCTCGCGGGATGCCTCCTCCGTTCGTCTCTTCCGGGGATCGCGCGCGGGCTGGGCAGCATTTTGCTCACGTGGGCGAGTTTCCTGTCGGTCCTTGGCTGGTCAGAGCAGGCTGAGTCGTATCGTCGGTCGTGGAGCGCGAACCTTGCAGCCGGCACCCCGATCGGCGTCGCTAATAATGATGATTCGGACACGATGACCTGGTCGCAGTTCGCCCCCGCCATGTTTATGGATATTGTCCTTCTGATCATCATTTCGATCGTGGCGTGGCTGCTGGTTCGGAATTTGTCGGCTGAGACTTTGCGCCTGATCGCGATCTCGGCTGTGATTATGCTCGCGATTGTGTGGGCTGGGCACGGGGTGAACGACGGGATGAAGAGCCTGTGGGGTCGGTTCCGCCCCTATGAGGTTGATGCTGGAAAAGGCCCCTATCAGCCGTGGTATCACATCAACTTGCCTAATGGGCATCGCTCGTTCCCGTCGGGCCACACTCAAGAGGGCACCACTCTTGCAGCCCTGGCTATCGTGTTGCGCCCGCTCGGTGGCAAAGCCTGGCGGATTGCGCTGTGGGTCGGAACGGTGTGGGGAATTCTCATGGCGGCCAGCCGCGTGATCATCGGTGCCCACTGGGCGACTGACACGGTCGCCAGTTTCATCCTGACCTACGGCCTCATTTTGATCGGCTTGTGGTTGACGACGCGGGTCGCCCGCCGGTTGAATTCCACCACCATTACTAGCGACGCTGGTACGCCGGTTCGCACTTCCTAGCGACGCTGGTACCCGCTACGGAGGCTGACGCCCGTTAACGACGCTGGTAAATCCGCGAGTGGTCTTTCACGCCGGCGAAACGGAATGGCGCATCGGTGACCTCCGGTGTGTCGTAATCCGTAATGTCGGCGACGCGTGTCCCGGGATGAAGATCGCGGTAAGCGTCGTAGGTGAGCGGTTCGCGTGAATCCAGCGCCTTCTCGTGCTCATCGGCGCGGAGCAGCTTTTGGTATCCGTCGACAATGGTGCCGGTGAAGAATTCGGCAACCGCACCGGAGCCGTAGGACAGGACGCCGACGCGCTTTCCGGCGAGGTCGTCAGATTCGGTCTCGAGCAGCGACATGAATGCCAGGAAGACGGATGCCGTGTAGGAGTTACCAATCATGCGGTTGTAGTGCATCGTGGTCTCGAGCTCGGCGGCGGTTTCGGCTTTATCCGCGGACAGCCCGACGTGTTCGCGCAACGCCATGTGCGCTTTTACCGCCATTTTCGTGAATGGCTGGTGGTAGCAGAAGCGGTCGATCGCGGCGAAGTCGGCCCCGCCGTGATCGATGAAGTCGTCGTAAGCTCCGCGAACGGCGTTGAGGTAGGCGTCGATGGAGAGTTTGCCGTCGACCAGGGCGGTGTGCCGGTCGTTGGGGCGCCAAAAGTCCTGTACATCGTAGGTGTACACGCCGGATGCAGGCTCGACGGCCAGGATGCCGGGGTTGGCCTGGACAAGGAACGCAGCCGCTGCCGCGCCTTGAGTCGGCTCACCGCCCGAGTTGAGGTCGTAGCGTGCAACGTCGGAGGCAACAACCAGCACTTTTTCCTGTGGGTTGCGGGCGACGATCCCCAGCGCGACCTGCAGCGCGCCGACCCCGGAGTAGCACGCCTGTTTCATTTCGA
>NZ_JAUMTY010000041.1:8127-19890 GCF_030530965.1 Corynebacterium sp.
CCCAGCGCGACCTGCAGCGCGCCGACCCCGGAGTAGCACGCCTGTTTCATTTCGATGGTCCGCACCTGGGAGGGCAGGCCGAGGAGCCCGTGAACGTACACCCCGGCGGATTTTGACTGGTCAACGCCGGATTCGGTGGCGAAGAGGAGGGTGCGGATTCCGTCGGTTCCGTTCCGGTCGATGATCCGCTTGGCGGCGGTGGCTGCCATCGTGACGACGTCTTCGTCGGCAGCGGGCTGGCTCATGACTTCTTGGCCGATGCCTTTGTGGAACTTGCCCACGTCGATCCCGTGTTTGTCGGCTAGGGTTTCGAGGGCGAAGCTGTGGTGTCCCGTGGCGAAGGTGATGTCATGGATGCCAATGGGGTTCACAGCTGTGTTCACGGGTGTGTTCACTCGCCTTTCCTTTCAATTTTCACGTGGGCGGCCATCAGTTCGCCCGGATTCGTTTGTGCGGCCAGCAGTGATAGTTCGCCGCAGAAAACAGATGCCGCACACAGTACTGCAAGTCGGCGTGCGTTATCCCCCGCTGGGCGGTCTTCACGGCATCCGAGGCGTCGCAAGTTTTCTTCGACAACCTCCAAGCCCTGGCCTTTGCCGTTCCCTACTGTACCCACAATGAGGTTGGGGAGGTTGCATGAGAAGTAGAGGTCTCCGTCACGCACTTCGGCATGTGTGATGCCCTGCGATCCTTCAACAATGTTGGCCGCGTCCTGCCCTGTTGCCAGGTAAAAGCCCAGGAGCATATTGGCATAGTGCGCGTTCGCGGTGCGCAACCCGCCAGCCAAAGTGGTCCCAACCAGGTTCTTCCGGACGTTGAGGTCCGCGATCTGTTCCGGCGTCGTTTTGAGTCGTTCTTCGACGACGTTGCGCGGGATGAGCATTTCAGTGACGACGTTCTTACCGCGCCCGAGGATGCCGTTGACTGCGGTGGCTTTCTTGTCGGAGCAATAGTTGCCGGAGATGGATCCGTAGCGCAGTTCTGGGTACTGCTGGAGGATCCACGGCATGAGGTTGTCGGAGGCGAGGGTGACCATGTTGTGGCCGGAGGCATCGCCGGTGGTGAATTCGAATCGCACAAAGAGGAGGTTTCCGGCGTATTGGACGTGCAGGTCAATGAGCTTGGCAAAACGAGATGCCTGAGCGACGACGGCCTGCAGCTCATCGCGACGCCGGTCGAGCTCGGTGGCCACACGAAGAGCGACTCCGGCGTTGGGAGCCTCGAAGTACACGGATCGTGTCATTCGCTCGTCGACGAGTGTGGCGCGGATTCCGCCTTCGACGTAGCGCGATACTTTTGCACCGCGGCCGACGGATGGCCAGAGTGGCGTTTCGTAGGTCGCCATGGGGATGGAGATAGCTTCGTAGCTGGCGCCGGATTCCTGGTTTTGTGTGCCGTCCTCGGCGTTCCATTCCGCGGTCTCTCCCGACACGACGTTGCCTGAGATGTGGACGGGGCCGATCCATGACATGGGGATAGGCGCATATAAATTGTCGCTCATTACGTTTCCTTTTCCTATGTTTCTTGTGTGGTTTTTATTCGGGCGCTTTATCTGAGCCCTTATTCGTGAATTGTTTTTAAATTGTTGTCCGCGAGGGAGCATGGCTAAAACATGCGTGCCAATCACTATTTTTTATCGACGACGGTTGGCGACGGCGGTGAGATCAATCCCACGCGCGCGAGCCGACTCCGCCAGGGGCCCGGTGATGAGGGCATCGGTGTTGTGCAGGTCGCTCGTGCTGGTTGCACCGACCATTTCGTAGAGCGCCTGGAGGTGCTCCGCCCACCGGTTGATTTGGCTGGTCAGGGCGTCGACGGCGGCGTCGATTCCTTGGGCGCGTTCCTGTGGCGAGCGGGTGGCGTCCCCGACGCCGGTGCTCAACGCGGTGTGAAGGAATGTTCCGGCGACGCCCACGGCGTCTGCGCCGAGGGCGAGGCCTCGTAAGACGTCGTAGGGTTGTCGAACTCCGCCTGAAGCGAAGAGCGTGGGCAACGTGTCGGGGTCCGCGGTGGTCGCGTCGAGAAGAGAGAATGCGGCAGATTGTCCGAACCCGGTGAAGTAGGAGAAATCGCGGTCGGATCGTCGGTCGTTTTCGATTCGCGCGAAGTTGGTTCCTCCGCGGCCGGAGACGTCGGCGATGGATACGCCCAGGTCGTGGAGCTGCTGAAGTGTGTTCCGGGTCATGCCGAAGCCGACTTCTTTAACGATGACCGGCGTGTGGGTGGCCTCGAGCGCGGTAACGATGGCTTCGATGTTGCGTGGCCAGGAGGCGTACCCGCGCGAGCCCTCCGGCATGACGGTTTCTTGCACAGCGTTGACGTGGATTTGGAGGGCGTCGGCCTGGAGGGCCTCGACGACTCGGGCAGCATCGTCGGGTGTGGCGTCGGCGCTGAGGTTTGCCCACACGGTGCCGTGGGGGTTGCGGTCGCGGAGGATGCGGAATGTGGGGAGGGTGTCAGGTTCGCGCAGGTAGATGGACATGGAGCCGGTAGCGACGGCGATTCCGGTGCGTGCCGCGGTTTCGGCGAGCACGCGGTTGACTCCTGCGGTGAGTTCGGATCCGCCGGTCATGCCGTTGATGTAGAACGGCAGTCCCCAATGCAGCGGCTGTGCTGTGTGTGCGCCGGTGCTCGCGTTTGTAACAGCGTTCGCGTTTGCTCCGCTACGATCCGTCTGGATGGTGGTGGAAATATCGGCTTGACCTGGGTCTATTCCGGCCAGCGAGTGATGGAGGATGCGGACGTCGTCCCACGCGCAATAGGTCGAGTCACTCCCGGCAGGGCGGGGTGATGATGTGGAGGAAGCGTTGTCGGGAGCTTGGGATGTGGCGTCGGTGGGCTGTGGAGGTTCGCCGTGAGCCTCGCGTTGTTGCCTGGCGGCTAGGGCCAGGTGGTCGTCTTTCCGGCTGCCACTCATTTCCCATCTCCTTCCGTTGGTGTGTCATCTGGGGCGGTGTCCGCTCCCGTGGGCGAAACATGCAAGTTCAGAGGGCGGATTCCTGCCGCCGTCCATTGCTCGTGGAGTGCGTGTGCGTCGACGCCCGGCGCGGCGAGTGCGATTCCGCAGTCGCCCCCGCCTGCTCCTGACGATTTCGCCCACCACCCCTCGTCGAGCGCAGTGGTGATCAAGGTCCGCAGCGCTGGAGTTTCGATGGCCACCCCCCGTTGCGTTGCGATCTCGCCTAACACCTGCCGGGCTTGTGCGACGGCGTTCCCAGTTGCCGACGTTGCCCTGTCGCCTGAATTGACGTCGCCCGAATCAGCATCACGCCCACCGTTGTCGCTGGTCAGCGCTTCAACAAGATTATCGACGGCTTCGTCGCTTCGCTGGAGAAGGTCGTCGGGAAGCGCGGTTTTCTTGACGACGTGCCCAACGAGCTCGGTGGTATCGGCGGGAGTCCCTGTCCAGCCGACGCTGAGTTGGATTCCCGGCGCGGCAGGCGTGATGCGGCGGAGTGATAAGCCTGGCCACTCCCCTGTCAGCAGGTCGCTGATCGTTGTCGTGCGGGAACCAGCACCCCAGGCGCGGTCTTCCAGCCATGTTCGGTCCGGCGAGTGGTATTCGACCCATCCGCCGAGTGCGCTGGCGGCAACGTCGCCACCTGATGTTTTCGTCGTAACCCGCACTGTTGCGATGGCCGCGAGTCGGTAGATCTGTTCGGGCGTGGGCTGTAGCCCATGGTGGCGGGCCACGGCAGCGACGGTCGCGACGGTGACCGCGGCTGACGATCCGAGCCCGAATTTCGCGCCGCTGGTGGCATCGTCAAGGTGGCTCGAGATGTCGATATCGTATCCGCTGGTGGGAAGGTGTTTTTCTGCTCGCCAGCGTTCGACGGTGAGGACTGCGGCCGCAACGTATTTGTGAAATCCGGTCTCGTCGGTGTGGAACCGAGCGGACGCCGTCGGGTCAGCGCTCGCTTCCCACCGGACCGGTGCTTCGTCGGGTTTGGTGGGGTCGCTCGCGTCGGATCGTAGTGTTCCGGCATCGGTGCCGGTGGGCGTGAGCGTGACGTGCACATACCTGTCGACGGCGATGAGTAGCGCGGCGTGTCCGGGGTGGACGACGGCGTATTCTCCGGCGATGTACAGTTTTCCGGGTGCCGAGGCGTGGACGGAGGTCTGTGTCACGGCTGTTACTCCTGACGGTTCGCTGCGTCGTGAGCCTGTGCGGAGTGCCCTTCGTGTTCGCTGTTCTGCTCATCGGCGCTGGTCTCGCCGACCGGCGTCAGATGAGCGCCCAACCCAGCGCGAGCAGGAATGAGCTCGAGGTCGGGGAACCGTTCGCGGAGGGCTGCATGGGTTGCGTCGAGGTCCTTAGCCTGGCAGAGCGCAACGACGTTGGGCCCAGCGTCCGCGGTGCCGTACACCTCTAGCCCGTCGGTCCGCAGCTGCGCGATGGCGTCGAAAATGGCGACGGACGTTGGCGCTAGGTAGCGGACGGGTGGCCGGTTGCCGTTAATCGCCGCGTGCATGCGGAGTGCGTTGGATTCGGTTATTTCGCCGACGCGCGTGTAGTCGCCCGCTGTCAGCGCTTGTTGCATGTCGACGAGGTCGCGCTGGGTGCTGCTCACCCACCCGTCGAAGAAGGGCGATGTCCGAATGGTGTCGGCCATGGCGACGCGGGAGGACACGGCTTTTTGCGCGCCCGAGACGACGCAGATGACCATGGCAAGGTCGGGGCCGGGAACGCTTTCCGCGTACGAGGTAAGGTCGGCGTTCTCGTCGTCACCGTCGCCTGGGTGCCAGATGACGAGGTTACCCAGGATGGATCGTGTAGCGGACCCGGAGCCTCGGCGGGCTAGCCGCGAGAGTGATCGCGGGTCGCCGGGGAGTCCGTAGGCTTCCGATGCAGCGGTGGCGAGGGCGGCGAATCCTGATGCAGACGATGCTAGCCCTGCGCCGGTGGGTACGGAGTTGATGGAGTTAACCCGCGCGTACGTGTGCGCAAGTTCGGGGTTCTGTTCCGCGCTGCGCTTGCGCACCAAGTCAAGAAACGCACTGACCCTGTGCGTCGGAGTGCCAGGTGCTGGCTCACCATTGAGCGTGAAAATGTCGCTGGTCAGACTCGGATCTGGGTTGACGACGGTATCCGTCGGATAGATATCAAGTGTCAGCGACAAACTCCCAGTCGCGGGTAGAACTAAGTCAGCATTGCGCTTACCCCAGTACTTGACCAGCGCGATGTTGGGGTGGGCAGTGGCTCGCGCGGTGTGAGGCGTGATCGGTCCGATATCGCCCATGCTGGGGTGTGTGGCGGTCACCGTTGAAACTCCGAGGGGTGCATGAGCCATGTGCGACGTGCGCCCGCGGCGCGGAGTGCGTCGGACAGCGCGATCGCGTGGTTTTCGTCTTTGGATAGCGCGATGATGCAGCCGCCACGGCCGCCACCGGTAAGCTTCGCGCCGAGCGCCCCCGCATTCCGCGCAGCCGAGATAAGGTTTTCAAGCTCAGGACTGGATACGCCGAGGTCAGCGAGGTGTTCATGGACGGCATTCATTCGCTCACCCAGGGAGGCCCGGTCGTCGAGAGCGAGATCGATGCGCGCTTCGACGGTGTGGTGGCGGATGGCGTCGACATTTCTGGTGAAACGCTTCTTGTGGGTGCGCCGCAGTTCGTCGACACCCCGAACGGCCGAGAGCGTATCGCCTGGTTGTCCGGTATCGGCGACGACGAGCGGCGACCCGAGACTGACGGTGATGGGTTCGCTGCGTCCGCCCTGGAAGAGCACGGGGTGGGTGTTCAGCACTGTGTGGGCGTCGAGGCCGCTGGCGCTGCCGTGAGCGACGCGCTCCCCGATCTGCACAAGTTCATAACGACTGTGGTAATCAACGTCTTTACCGCTGAAATCGATGATGGAATCCACCATCGCTGCCGACGCCGCTGCGCTGGAGCCGAGCCCGCGTGCCGGCGGGACGTTGCCTCGGCACGAAATGTGCATTCCCGACTGCGGGTATTCAAGCAGGTCCAGGCACGCTTTAATCGTGGCGCCGACTGGGGACAGGAACGTCGGGGCGTCGGCAAGAGGACCGTCGTAATTGTTGGCGGTCAGCCACAACTCCCCATCACACGGCTCAGCCGTGGCACGCAGGGTCAAGCACTGCATCGGGAACGCGATGGCCGGCTCCCCGAAGACAACGGCGTGCTCGCCAAACAGAATGATCTTGGCGTGAGCGCGGCCAAACCCCCTGGCCTCGTCCGCCAAGGCGGAGTAATGAGGCCCTTCCGCAGGTTGTTTATACCGTTGACCCTCATTCAAACGTGCATAATCGGGAGCCTCGCTGCGACGCGAGGAAGTAATAACGTCTGCGTCGGAATGTCTCAGTGGCTGCACCAGTGCTCCTATACGGAATGAATCAAACCCTGCCGTCGCTCCACCTTAACTACAGCACCCGACAAACCTCCTCAGATCCCGTCGGGCAATCCCATTGGGCATGGACCCCATCGGGCGTGGCTCGGCCGAGTGTGGCCAACGGCAAACGCTGCTACTCTACCACGACTCAGGGTAGTCCTCGTTTCTTATCGACGACGACGCTCCAGCTGGCCCAGGGCTTTTCTTGGTGGATTCAGGGGGCTAATCGAGCCCGGAGTAACGGGTTTGTCGTGTATATTTTAAACCTAACCGAAGTGTTTTTCAGTGTTTTCAAGGGCGGAACACTCGGCGACGAAGAATAAATCTGGAAGGTCGCGACCATGTCCAAACTTCTCTTCAAGTTCCCCTTAATCGAAGCAATCGTTACTGTTATCTCTTTTGTTTTCTTAGCGAGCTCCCCCGGAGCAGCTGCATTCGTGTTCGCAGCATTTGCGCCCGCGATGATTTACCACTTCGTGCTCATGCTCTTTAAAGTCCAGCATCTCTCAGTGTGGATCGCATTAGCTGGCGCCGTCACTATTGCAGGCATTATCGACTTCATTGTGGGTCCGATGGGATTTTTAGACGTCTATATCCTGCCGGCCGGAATTGGGCTGTTTATTGCGTGCGCGCTGTACGCCGTCTGGCTGAAAATTGGCCGCGATGCGGGAAGCCAGCGCATCAGCATCGCATAGTCGCAGCGTCCACGCGCAATTGTGCGGTCAGGGCGATCCGAGCACTTGCGCTGAGCGCGCACCTTCACAACTCCTGTTAATAACTACGACAGCTAAGGTCTACGAATGTCACCTAATGACGCCAGCAATTCCTCTAAACCAACTTCCCCCGCATCTGTTGAAATTCTCGCCGGGGTGTTCTCCACATTATTGCTAGCGGTAGTGTCATTTCTCTCCCTCAAAGGGCAGATATCTTCAGTCGCTTTTGTGGTGCTCTCTATTGTCCTGCTAGCAGCGTGGGTAACCTTCCACGCCAACGCAGCAAAAGGTAGAGCTAAGGTAGGCACCTTGGATGGGCTGCTAGTCATGATTCCCGTCATCATCGCGATATTTGATCTAACCAGTAAGTCGCATTTAGGGAATGGCGCTGCAGCAATATTCTCGGCTATCGCAACGGTCTGCTACGTGGCGTATTTCATTCGCTCGTGGAAATAAACGGCCACGAGTCGCAAGGCCGCAGCTCACAAAGCCAGCAGCAAGTACACCATCCCATCAGCGTCGCATCGTCATAATGTCAACCACTAGCTCAGCTAGTTTTCCGTTGGCCTTATTCAATGGTTTTAGCCGCGTAATCGCCTCTTCCACGGCGTGGAGCATCTCCGCTTCACTTCGGTGGGTCGGTATTCCACCGATACGCCCTTGCCCGGCCGCAGCGATCGCCGCACACGCCCACGGGCGCACGAGGTACACGCCGGACCCGGCCACAGCGCGAAATTCGTCGATAATAATAAGGAGTTGTTCGGCGGTTAGTGGGCGAGAACCAAAACCGGCCCGAGCATTTAGTTCATCATCCACCCCATGCGGTCCATCCACTCCCGGCGCGGTCATCGTCGAACCTTCTTAGCCCGGACCTTCTTAACGAGTTCCGCATATTCGGGAACTCGAGACCTGGCCAGCTCCCGCACTTCTTCATTGTCCACCGTCCGCGCCGCCGTCGACACGATCGCGCGCACGGCAGCTTCGTGCTTCGAAGTACCCGTCATCTCTGCCAGCAGCGTCAGGGCGCGGTCTTGGTCGTCCGTGAGCCGTAGGGTCATTGCCATACTCACTATTCAACCATTAGGCCGCCGTCAAGTGATACCACCGCGATACCATCAGCTAACGGGCCTTCCCGATAAAACCGCTCAGAAAACCCACAGAAGCGCCCCGTCGAAAAGATCCGCAACGCATACACGGCCGACGCACAGCTCCCATGTCCGCCCTGTGAGGTAAGGTAGAGCGCATGAGTGATGACAGCGGAAATACCGGGGGCAATGACCTTTTCGATCGCGTCAGCCCGATCGACATCCAAGAAGAAATGCAATCGAGCTACATCGATTACGCCATGAGCGTCATCGTTGGACGTGCTCTCCCCGAGGTTCGCGACGGCATGAAACCCGTCCACCGCCGCATCATCTACGCGATGTACGACAACGGCTATCGCCCCGAGCGCAGCTACGTCAAGTCCGCCCGACCCGTCGCGGACACGATGGGCCACTTCCACCCCCACGGCGATAGCGCCATTTATGACACCTTGGTCCGCATGGCTCAGCCGTGGTCCATGCGCTACCCGCTGGTTGATGGCCAGGGTAACTTCGGCTCCCGCGGCAACGACGGTCCCGCCGCCATGCGTTATACAGAGTGCCGCCTCACACCGCTGGCCATGGAGATGGTTCGCGATATCCGCGAAAATACCGTCGACTTCGAGCCCAACTATGACGGCAAAACACTCGAGCCGACGATTCTCCCGTCGCGTGTTCCCAACCTGCTGATGAACGGTTCCGGCGGTATTGCCGTCGGTATGGCGACGAATATTCCGCCGCACAACCTCACCGAGCTGGCCCAGGCGATTTTCTGGTGCCTCGACCATTACGACGCGGACGAGGCCACCACCCTCGAGGCCGTCATGGAACGCGTGAAGGGCCCCGACTTCCCCACGGCCGGGCTCATCGTCGGTGATAAAGGTATTAAGGACGCGTACACCACCGGCCGCGGCTCCATCAAAATGCGCGGCGTGACCTCCATTGAGGAGGAACGCGGGCGCACCATCATCGTCATTACCGAGCTTCCTTACCAGGTCAACCCCGATAACCTTGTCTCCAGCATTGCTGAGCAAGTGCGCGACGGGAAGATCGCGGGCATCTCCAAGATCGACGACGAATCCTCCGACCGCGTCGGCATGCGCATCGTCGTCACACTGAAACGCGACGCCGTGCCGCGCGTTGTGCTCAACAACCTCTACAAGCACTCCCAACTGCAGACCAGCTTCGGCGCGAACATGCTGTCCATTGTCGACGGCGTCCCCCGCACCCTCCGCCTGGACCAGCTGCTGCGGCTGTACGTCGATCACCAAATCGACGTCATCGTTCGACGCACCCAGCACCGCCTGGATGAGGCCGAAAAGCGCGCCCACATCCTGCGCGGATTGGTCAAAGCGCTGGATATGCTCGACGAAGTCATCGCGCTGATTCGCGCATCCCAGACCCCGGAGATCGCACGAACCGGACTGATGGACCTCCTGGATATCGACGAGCTCCAGGCCGACGCCATTCTGCGGATGCGGCTGCGCCAACTCGCGGCCCTGGAGCGGCAGAAGATTATCGACGAGTTGAAGGAACTCGAACTCACCATCGCCGACCTCAAGGATATCCTGGCCCGGCCGGAGCGCCAGCGGCAGATTGTGCGCGACGAGCTCGAGGAGATCGTCAACAACTACGGTGACGACCGTCGCACGCAGATCATCGCGGCCACCGGCGATGTCACCGAAGAGGACCTCATCGCGCGCGAAAACGTCGTCGCCACCATCACCTCGACCGGGTACGCCAAGCGCACCAAGGTGGATCTCTACCGCAACCAGAAGCGTGGCGGGAAGGGTGTCCGCGGGGCTGAGCTCAAGCAGGACGACGTCGTCCGGCACTTCTTTGTGACCTCGACGCACGACTGGATTTTGTTCTTCACCAACTTCGGGCGCGTGTATCGCCTCAAGGCCTACGAGTTGCCCGAGGCGTCCCGGACCGCGCGCGGGCAGCACGTCGCCAACCTTCTGGAGTTCCAGCCTGGCGAACACATCGCCCAGGTCATCCAGCTGCAGACCTACGAAGATGCGCCCTACCTGGTCCTGGCCACTAAGCAAGGCCGCGTGAAGAAGTCGAAGCTGACCGATTATGACTCGGCGCGGTCCGGTGGATTAATCGCCATCAACCTCAACGAGGGCGACTCACTGATCGGCGCACAGCTCTGCTCCGCCGACGACGACCTCCTGCTTGTCTCCGAAGAGGGTCAGGCTATGCGCTTTACTGCCGACGACGACACGCTGCGCCCGATGGGCCGCGCCACTGCCGGCGTCAAGGGCATGCGTTTCCGTGGCGAGGATGCGCTGCTGGCGCTGACCGTCGTCCGTGAGGATTCCTACCTCATGGTCGCCACTGCCGGCGGCTATGCCAAGCGCACGAAGATGGAGGAATACCCGACGAAGGGACGCGGCGGGCTCGGCGTGGCCACGTTCAAGTACAACAAGAAGCGCGGCAAGCTGATCGGCGCACTCGTCGTCGACCAAGATGACGAAATCTTCTGCATCACTACCGACGGTTCCGTCGTCCGGTCCAACGTGAAGGACATCCGGCCCAGCTCGCGGCAGACGATGGGCGTGCGGCTGGTCCACCTGGACAAGGGCTCTGAGCTGCTCGCCATCGACCGCAACGTCGAGGACGAAGGCGAGGAACACGCGGCGAAGACTGCGGAGAAGGGGAACGCCCCTACCGATCCGGCCGAACCGGACCCGAACGACCCCAATGCTGACGGTTCCGACGGTGACGGCTCCTCCGACGCTAAGGATGGGAAGTAATGACGGGGCCGGGACCACACGGGCTGACGCCCGAGGGAAACCAGGCTAACCAGGCTGATCAGGATCTGGGCACGCGGCGCTGGACAGGCAACTTAGCCGACGACCCGGCTGGTCCGGCGTCCAGTTCCCCTAGCTCCCCCAGCGCGCACGGCGCGCCTCAGGGTGAGCGCGTTGTGGAGGTGACCCACATTGATCTCCACCGAGCTGCCCGGATCTCAGGGGCGGTCAGCGCGATCATCGCCCTCGTCTGGATACTCGCTGCCCTTCTCATGTTCGGCCTCCTGGCGGGGATGGGGGCATGGGGAAACATGAACGACGCCCTTAACGACGTAGCAGATACCTCGGTTCCGACGAGCATGGTGATTATTGCGATCATCGCGCTCGCTGTCTTCGAAGCCATCATCGGCACCCTGTTGGGCGTTGTTGCCGCAGCTATTTACAACGGGTTGGCTCGAATGAGCGCTGTTGGTGGAGTGAAAATGGTGGTGCGGGACTAACGATCCCGGCCCCTGCGATCGGGGCCTGTGTGATTTGGGGCCTGTGTGCACATCACTCGGGCCACCACATCAACCGAGCGGGCAGACTTTTATTCGATCTATTTACACTGTGACCTGCAGATTTGGTAAACCCCGTTTTCGTGGGTAAAGTTCTGCACGGTTCATGGGCCTATAGCTCAGGCGGTTAGAGCACTTCGCTGATAACGAAGGGGTCGGAGGTTCAAGTCCTCCTAGGCCCACCACGAAAACCACTTCGGTGGGGTTCGGGTGGTGAAAACCACAGGGGGCGTTAGCTCAATTGGTAGAGCACTTGCTTTGCAAGCAAGAGGTCACGAGTTCGATTCTCGTACGCTCCACAGG
>NZ_JAUMTY010000042.1 GCF_030530965.1 Corynebacterium sp.
CCCCCGATTCACACGCCGACGCGGGCTACTCCCACTCAATCGTTCCCGGGGGCTTCGACGTGCAATCCAACACGACGCGGTTCACTTCAGCGACTTCGTTGGTAATGCGGGTCGAAATCTTCTCCATGACGTCGTAAGGAATGCGCGTCCAATCCGCCGTCATCGCATCTTCCGACGACACGGGCCTCAACACGATCGGATGGCCGTAGGTCCGGCCGTCGCCCTGCACTCCGACGGACCTCACATCCGCCAGCAAAACCACGGGGCACTGCCAAATCGAATCGTCCAGCCCCGCAGCGGACAGCTCCTGGCGGACAATCGCATCCGCCTCGCGAAGCGTCGCCAAACGGTCAGACGTAACCTCCCCGATAATGCGGATCCCTAAGCCCGGACCGGGGAAAGGCTGGCGCGACACAATAGCGCTGGGCAAACCGAGCTCGCGCCCCACCGCGCGGACCTCGTCCTTGAACAGCAAACGCAGCGGCTCTACCAGCGTAAACTCAACGTCGTCGGGCAGGCCTCCCACATTGTGGTGGCTCTTGATATTCGCCGTGCCGCTGCCCCCGCCGGACTCCACCACGTCCGGGTACAACGTGCCCTGCACGAGGAAATCAACACGCGCACCCTCCGGAGCATCGGAGAGCACACCGGCAACAGCGCGCTCAAATGAGCGGATGAACTCGTTACCGATCGCCTTACGCTTCTTCTCTGGGTCCGTCACGCCCTTCAACGCCGACAAGAACGCGTCGGTTTCGTCGACCGTGACCAGGTTCGCGCCCGTCGACGCAACAAAATCATTCTCGACCTGCTCGCGCTCCCCCTTGCGCAACAAACCGTGGTCAACAAACACACAGGTCAAGCGGTCACCGATCGCCCGCTGCACCAGAGCAGCGGCGACGGCCGAATCCACACCGCCCGACAGACCACAAATAGCCCGGCCCTCAGGTCCAACCTGCTGGCGAACCTGTTCCACCAGCTGATCGGCAATATTGCCGGGCGTCCACGTCTGCTTCAGCCCAGCAATTTGCGTCAAGAAACGCTCAAGAACCTTCTGCCCCTCGGGCGAATGCATGACCTCCGGGTGGTACTGCACACCAGCCATGTGCCGATCGGCATCCTCGAACGCAGCCACCGGGGCACCGGGCGAACGGCCCGTCACCACGAAGCCCTCCGGGGCCTCGGACACAGCATCACCGTGGCTCATCCACACATCATTGACCGCGCCATCGTGCAAGAGGCCACCATCACCGACGATAGACATCGTCGTCCGGCCATATTCGCGGTCCCCCGTGCGCGCGACAACTCCGCCTAACGCGTGCGTCATCGCCTGGAAACCGTAGCAAATGCCGAACACGGGAACGCCTAAGTCCAGCACCGAGGGATCAAAAACAGGTGCGTCATCAGCATAAACGCTGGAGGGGCCGCCCGAGAGGATCAGCGCAGCCGGGTGCTTCGCCTTGATTTCCTCCACCGACGCGGTGTGCGGAATGACCTCGGAATAGATGCGAGCCTCGCGCACGCGCCGAGCAATCAGCTGGGCGTACTGGGCACCAAAGTCAACGACAAGAACAGGAGACGGGGTTTGTTGCTGTTCACTCACGCAGAAGACTCTACCGCGTCAGATGGACAAACCTCGACCCCGTCTCATTCCGCCTCACCCGTCGACGTCAACGCCGCGGCGTCAACACTAGTCAGCGCCACCAGTTCACCAGTTACAGCCAGGAGCGAACGCTCAACTGAACCTTCTGGAAGTCCTTCAAATTCGTGTATCCAGCCTTCGCCATCGAACGTCGAACACCGCCGATCAGATTCAAGCTGCCGAATGGTTCCGTCGCCGGCCCCATGAGAACTTTCTCCAGGGACGGAGCCTCATCGCGCTCAATGACCAGGTTCTCGATAACCCCACGCGGGAACCGCGGGTGCGCAGCCACCGAAGGCCAGTAGTATCCGGTCGCTGCAGCCTCCTTGGCCTGCGACAACGGGCTACCCAACATCACAGCGTCAGCGCCACACGCGATAGCTTTCGCCATCTCGCCCGAGGTTTCCAGCTCACTATCCGCGATCACGTGGACATACCGGCCACCGGTCTCGTCCAAGTAATCACGACGAGCAGCCGCCGCGTCGGCAATGGCCGTCGCCTTCGGAGCATCAATACCCAGCGTGTCAGCGTTCGTCGTCGATCCGCCGCCGACGATAATGCCGGCCGCGCCTGTCCTCATCAGATGCATAGCCGTCGTGTAATCCAACACGGACCCCGCAATGACGGGAACATCCAGCGAGCCGATGAACTCCTTCAGGTTCAGAGGCGTTCCATCAGCCGATACGTGTTCGGCAGAAATCAACGTTCCTTGAATGACGACGATCTCGGCACCCGCCGCGACCACCACCGGAGCCAGCTCCCGAGCATTTTGTGGCGACACACGGACCACCGTCGTCACGCCCGAAGCGCGAACGTCGCGAATGCGGTCCGACAGTAAATCCT
The DNA here is from genome assembly GCF_030530965.1 of Corynebacterium sp. Classification (GTDB taxonomy): domain Bacteria; phylum Actinomycetota; class Actinomycetes; order Mycobacteriales; family Mycobacteriaceae; genus Corynebacterium. The sequence goes on from NZ_JAUMTY010000042.1 coordinate 2,483, forward strand.
TATCCAGGGGCAGACCATGCAGTTTCTGCAACAGCGGGATAGCCCGGTTGGTCATCTGGCCATCGTCGTAGCCCTCTTCATCGAAGGCCGTCGACACGATCTGCTCCACGGCAGCGTCCATGTCCGCCACTCGACCCCACAGGCCTTCAGCGTTAATAACCGCAGCGCCCCCCAGGCGGCCCATTTCACTAATGAAATCCACGCTGGTTAATGCGTCGCTCGGTTGTGCCAGGACAGGAATGCCGAAGTGGTACGCGTCGATCGTCCACGACGTATCCACATCTTTTGACGACCGCGTGCGCCTGTTGGGCACGATCGTGATGTCATCGAGCCCATATGTCCGGCGAGCTTCCCGCCCCAAACCAATTTCCACAACTTCACGCATGATTTTTCTGTATTTCCTCACAGTGACAGGCAGCCCGAACCGGCTGCCGACAACAAAAACAATTCACTCAGCGTCCAACAGGGCCGACGACGCCTCTAGTGCTGGTAGTAATTGGGCGCTTCCACCGTCATCTGGATGTCATGCGGATGCGACTCACGAAGACCCGCCGCCGTGATCTGCACAAACTTGGCGTCGTGAAGATCGTCGATCGTTGCGGAACCGGTGTACCCCATGGCGGCACGCAAACCACCCACGAGCTGATGAGCAATGCCATCAATGTGCCCGCGGAACGGAATACGGCCCTCAATCCCCTCCGGGACCAGCTTTTCCTCGCTACGAACATCCGCCTGGAAGTAACGATCCTTCGAGTATGACCGCTGCTCACCCTTCAGACCGCGGCCCTGCATAGCCCCCAGCGAACCCATACCGCGATACATCTTGTATTGCTTGCCATTGACGGTGACAACATCCCCCGGAGCTTCCGCAGTACCGGCCAGCAGCGAACCCAACATTACCGTGTTCGCGCCAGCAACCAGGGCTTTCGCGATATCGCCGGAATACTGCATACCGCCGTCGGCAATAACCGGAACTCCGGCCTTATGCGCCGGAACGGAGGCTTCCATGATCGCCGTGATCTGCGGCGCGCCCACACCCGCAACAACGCGCGTCGTGCAAATAGAACCGGGCCCAATACCCACCTTGATGGCGTCGGCACCGGCATCGATCATGGCCTGAGCGGCCTCGCGCGTCGCTAAGTTGCCACCAATAACGTCGACGCGGTCACCGAATTCTTTCTTCACCCGCGCGACCATGTCCAGAACACCGGAATTATGCGCGTGCGCAGTATCGACAACGAGGGCATCAACACCCGCATCGACCAACGCACCTGCGCGCTTCCACGAATCCTCGCCCGTACCGATCCCGGCACCGACGATCAAGCGGCCTTCCTTATCCTTCGACGCATTCGGGTACTGCTCACGCTTCACGAAATCCTTCACCGTGATCAGGCCCGTCAGCTTGCCCGCCGAATCAACAATCGGCAGCTTCTCCACCTTGTGGGTGGACAGCAGGTTCAGAGCAGCCTCCGCCGAGACACCTTCCTGGGCGACGATCAACGGCATCGGCGTCATAACGTCGGCAACCTTGCGGGACAGATCGGACTCAAACCGCATGTCACGGTTGGTGCAAATGCCGACCAGCGTGCCCTCGTCGTTAATTACGGGCAAACCAGAGACACGGAACTTGGCACACAGTTCGTCGACATGACCGATCGTGTCGCCTGGCGAACAGGTGATGGGGTTGGTGACCATGCCGGCCTCGGAACGCTTCACTACTTCCACGTTCTGGGCTTGGTCGTCGATAGAAAGGTTGCGGTGAAGGATGCCGATGCCACCCTGCCGGGCCATCGCAATGGCCATCCGAGACTCTGTCACCGTATCCATCGCCGCGGACACCAGCGGAATACCCAGCCGGATGTTGCGCGTGAGCTGCGCAGATGTGTCCACTTCGGAAGGAATCACATCAGAGGCGGAGGGAATGAGAAGGACATCATCGAAAGTAAGACCTACAAGAGCAACTTTGTTGGGGTCGTCGCCACCTGTGCGTTCCACTATTTATCTCCTAGGACCATGACGAAAGCGAAGTGCCACCACGCACTCTTTTGTCATATGCTACCGCAAAAATTTTGTGGCACATGGGCTAGCCTAGTGGGGTGAACTTCGCAGACCATATGCCCCCGGACCCATTCGCGGGAGATCCCAACGATCCCGCCTCTTTCCTCGACCCCGATGAGCCTATGGAACCCCTTACCGACGAGGAAAAAGGCGAAGTCATTATCGAACTTCACCACGTTCGGGAGATGCAGCGTGTTCTCACCCCGCTCGGCATTCGCGGTGTGGAGATGCTGTGCGATGACTGCGAAGAGATGCACTACTACGACTGGGGGATCCTCATTAACAACCTGCTCGCGCTGTATAACCACGAGCAGCCGCCCATTCATGAACCGAGCGCCAACCCCAATCCCGACGAGTACGCCCCGTGGGATTACTGCCTCGGGTTCCTGGACGGACTCAACCACGGGATCGCCGGGTACCGATAGGGGGGCGGCCGCGCGTCGATGCGACGCCGGCCGGCTTCTACTCCTCGGCGGAGGTGCTTGAGCCGCCCGACGACGGAGACTCGGTCACGTCGTCGCTCGAACCATCTGATGACGACGATCCACGCGATGAATTTCCGCTCCCGGAGTTCGAACCGCTGTTGCTGCTATTCGACCCAGGCACAGGAGCAGGCGTCACCGTCGTCGTCACGGTCACGGTAACCGTCGACGTTTCAGTGGTCGTCTTGGTGTCCTTAGTGTCGCGATCATTCGTGGTCGTCGGGTCCTTGCGCGGCTCAGCCTTCTTCGGCTCACCGTTACTCATCGTTTTCTCGATGGTGGTGGGTTTGCCGTCGGGGCCCTTCACGACAGACTGATCGGTGACAGTAACCGTCGTCGTTGATTCGTCTTTCTTCGAATCCTTCGAGCCGGAGTCCTTGGCCTTGTGGGCAACTTCGCGCGCCTTTTCCAGCAACTCAGCAGCACCCTGGGTATCCCCGGCCTCCTGCTTTTCGCGGACCTGATCGAGCGTCGAGGCCAATTCAACCGCGGCAGCGTGATCGCCGAACATTCTCTGATTCAGACCCCACAGAGGCGAACCGGGGGTCGAGGCGTGGATAACAGCTCCGCCACCGGCAAGAAGAACACAGGACGCAGCAGCGCCGCCGAGGGCGTACATCCACCGCGGGACCGGATTGTGGTTATCGCCATGACGCCACGAACGGTGACGGGGACGACCCGAACGCGAACCCTTGGCGGCATCATCACCCGACGCGTCACGCTGACTCTTCCAGGCCGCGAAGTCATGCACGGTAGCGTCGCCGTCAGCATCGCGACCTGCGTCGTCACTGGATTGAGTGTTTTGCCCCTCCGCATTTACAGGGCGGAAGACAGTCGTCGGAGCATTAGCGACGGGGGAATCATCCAGCGCCTCGTCGTCAGAGAAGCTGTCAAAGAAGCCTAAGTCGCTGAGCTGAGGCGTTACCGGGATATTACGTTCCGCGTCCTGCCGAGCTTGGATGAACAGCTGACCGAGGTCATCGTCGGAGTCAGTACCCCGGGAGAGATTATCAAGGTAGCGGTCAACAGCAGCTAGGGATTCTGGATCGTGCTCAACCCCCTCACGATCCCAGTTATCAAAACCACTCATCTGTTCGCTCCTGCTGTTCCATCCACACCAAAACCGGTTATTACTGTACGGCCCCGCCTGCGGGCGACACCGCACTACGTCCGTCGTCGGCAATAATCACCATCATGGGCACGGTGTTGCCGCCGCGACGTATGTACTTCCTTTGTAAGTTGACCCCCGTGATCACTGTCAGTCCTCTTTGGCCTTGTTAGCCAAAGCAATCGCCTCACCGTAGTCAGGCGACTCAGCCATTGCCTTTTTCAATTTAGCAATCGCCCGGAACTGAGCTACTCGAACGGCATTCGGTGTGGAGCCAATGATCTTGGCTGTTTCCTCCGAGGTATACCCTTCAAGAACTCGCAGAATAATGATCTCGCGCGGTCTCTCACCCAGTATGTCGAGCAAACGCAACAGTTTGTTACGGCCATCCGACTGAATAGCCAACTCTTCTGGACCCGCAACATCATGGATGGCTTCGGGGATCTCATCCGTCGGTTGACTGCGGTCCCTCCCCATCGAGCGATAGCCATCTTTGACCTTGTGACTAGCGATTCCGTACACGTACGACATGAACGGCGTTCCACGGTCAACAAAGCGATCTATCGACTTCAATACGGCCATGCAGATCTCTTGAGCCGTATCCTCCGGACCAGGGAAAGAATCATCTGACAGACGATGCCGGCAGTACACCACCACTTTTGGGTGAATGTAATCCATGATTTTCTGGAGGGCATCCCGATCCCCGCGCGCAGCTGCGGCAACCAGGCCATTAATGGCCCCATCGCTAGCTGCTGCAGACATTAACTTCCTCTTCTTTCACTGTCGACGATGGCTCGTCGGCGCCGTCACCACCGACGAGAACACACCCAATCGCAGTCTCGGGCACTGAACCGCGATTTCTCTTGCCTCATTCTGACGTGAAGATCAGAAAAAGACAATTTTATTTGCGTCGATGAATATATAAGCAAACAAAGGGCCTGGTCGGCGGTGTTTTCGCTTATTGAAAATGGACAATTCATGACGACGATGTGTCGTAAAAAATATCACGGCGATTCCATAGAAGGCGGATGAGCACTACAGAACCTGAAAAACCAGAGTACATGAACGCGCGAATAGCTGTGCGAGACTCGAAAATACATATAAAAGAATGAAAATAATTATATGTATTAAATGCACGGAGCTAGCGATTCTTCTGCCCCTCAGCAGGGGGTGGCGGGGAGTTGCGGGGGTGGGTTTTAGGTTTGTGAGCGAGGAGTGTCGGGCGGTTTTCCGAGGAGCGTCCCGACGAGTCCCGCGGGGTTTTTACATTCGCCCCCTGCCAGCCCGCAGCGAGCCCGGTGACCACTCACACACAGGCACTACACCTGCTACTCCACCCAACAATTAATTTTGCAATCTAAAAGTCGTGTTCTCGTTACGTTCTGTTCACCAACGCGGTCTTGACTGAATACCAGGCGCGCACACGCCCGCGGATATAAGACGTCCCACCACACAAACCACAAAACCAAAAACAAACACAAACGACGCCACATATCTGCACAACGAAACCCACATCACACCCGACGGAGGAGAACATGCTTCCTCAGATCCACAACCTGCCCACCCCCACTATCCAGTCTTGGGAATGGCAACGGCATGGATCATGCCGAGACACAGACGCATCCCTCTTCTTTCACCCGGAAGGCGAACGAGGACGCGCCCGTGCAGCCCGCGAGCACGCTGCAAAATTGGTATGCGCAACCTGCCCCGTTATTAACCAATGCAGAGAACACGCACTCTCTGTGGGCGAGACCTACGGTATTTGGGGCGGACTGAGCGAAAGCGAGCGCGACGCCATCGCGCGAACCCACGCCCGCGTTTAGGCTCTATCCTTTCCGACTGGCCCCAGCTGTCCTCCCCTGCTGCTCTACACGGTCCGTTACCCTTCCCAAATCTGAAGGTCCGAACCGTCGCCTTTCTTATCTTCCGGCCGCAACACAACCACAGCCGATTCACGCGACAAGCCGCACACCTGGAGCAAGTCCACAATGATGGACCTCGCCTGCGCCATCACAACAATGCCCGAAATACCGGACTTCTCACCATGATCCCCCGACGTCACCGCCGCAGTATTCTTCAGCTGCTCAATCACGGCGGGCAAACGCTGAGCCTCATGAAGCTTCCCCGATTTCCCCTGCTCAGCGAAGATCGATTCTAATTCGGTACAGGCATGCGCCAAGGCGTCCAAAATAACTGGAATACGCTCATCAATGTCTTTCTGGTCCGAAATAATCGTGGCCGCCCGGCGCGCAAGAACACGCGAGTTACGCATCGTGTTATCCACCGGCGACAAAATCTGGCTCATTTTCCGCATGTCACGGCGGGCACCCCAATAAAACGGCGACACCGCGGCAACTTCCGTACCGCCCTGAACAGCAGCGATCATGGCATTAATGCGCGCCTGGGTTCCTCGGGCGGATACTAACGCGTCGGACACCACCCCGACGTCGTTACTCCGAAGACCGCGCGACACGGTGTCAAGAACATGCCCCGCGTGGCCGATCACCCGGCTTACTTCGCGTCGCGCCGGGCGGATGGCGCTATTGGGCACCAGTGCGATCACCATGATCCCGATGAGACCACCGACCAGAGCGTCGATCATTCGAGTGATCCCGCCCATCGTTCCCGGGGGCATAATCGTCGCTACTAAGACGGCAGAGCATGTCGCCTGAATGGGAGCCAGTGGGGATTTGTCGAGAAATAACGCGGCTGCCAGAGCGCACGCCACGGTGATGGCGATTTGCCAGGATCCGGTTCCGATGTGGGAGATCATGATGTCGCCGATACCGATTCCCAGGGAGACCCCCATGACTAGTTCGACCGACCGGCGCAACCGACCGACGGTGCTGGTACCGAGCGCGATCACCGACGCCATGGGGGCGAAGAACGGTTGCGGGTGGCCGATCACATGGTGCGCAAACCAAAATGCGATCCCGGCGGCCACCGATCCTTGGATCACGATCATCTTGCCGTCGCTGAGCCGTTCTACGCCGTGGAAATGGTTCACACATAAGAAAATACGGCACGGCAGGGGAAAATCGGCCACTGCGGGGAAGAATGCGGAAAATCAGGTGCCCACACACCCCGCGCCCTTTACCACTCATGACCTGCATCGTGATGCCCCATTAAGGAATTTCACAGCAAATTCACGGTTTCGGAGTCAAAAGGATGGATCGGTACCAAGTATGCTGTGGGATCATGAGTGCACTGACCGCTGTCGACCTCACTGTTCTTACCCAAGCGTTCACTATGGGTGGCACAGGGGTAAAAACATTCGCTTCCGCCGCTCTTGCTAACGGCACACACATGCTTGCCGACGCTGCTACGTCGGCCCGAGCAACCCTAGCGGCCTCTGCCGACCTGGTGCCGCAGCTGCGCACCAACATCCTCGCTCAGGCGAGTGAGACGGTGACAGCAGCTCCGAAACTGCTGGACCCGATGTACTGGCTGGGTGCCGATAGCCCCTTCGGGCACCTGATTCTCCCCGGCCTGGGGCTCATTATTTTCGTGGAAACCGGCCTTGGGTTCCCCCTCCTCCCCGGCGATTCCCTGCTGTTCACCGCGGGTATGCTGGCTAACCAGCACAATGGGTTTGCTCCCGTGTGGCAGGTGCTTTTGGTCGCGATCGCCTGCGCTATCGCTGGTGATCAGTCCTCGTATTGGATTGGTAGGAAGCTCGGTGACCGTATCCGGAAACGTCCCGACGGGCGCATCTTTAAGAAGGCCTATATCACTGAAGGCGAGGCGTTCTTTAGGAAATGGGGGGCGCTGGCTGTGATCCTGTGCCGGTTCGTCCCGATTGTCCGCACCTACGCTCCTATGACTATCGGCATGGCGCGCATGAACTATGCCCGCTTCTTCCTTTTCGACATTTGCGGCGGTTTCCTGTGGGCTGGCGGTGTGACGGTTCTCGGCGTGTGGTTGGGTAGTTTCACCTTCGTGCGCGAGAATATCGAGCTGATCTTCCTGGCGATCGTGTTCATTTCTATCCTGCCGGGGATTATCGGCGCGATTAAGAAATCACGTGCGTCGAAGGGAGCTGCTACTAGCGACGATTCTGCTGCTCCGCTGGCTGCACGGGATGCTAAAGAGACGCTGCACGAGCGCGAAGCTAGTGAGTCATAATCTCGCCGAATCATGAAAGGCATGGCGCGGGAGCGTCACAACCGACGCCATGCCTCCAAAGTCACAAACAAACTGACAAAAACTTCGAGCAAAGTCACAAAACTTCGAGTTAAGTCTTAAAGTTTTGCATATTTGGCGTGAATTACGGTGCTCAGTGTCACTTTGTGAGAGTTTGTGGGGGTAAACACCCGCAAAGTGACAAAAGTTACAAACGCATTTGTAGTTTAAAAATGCCTTCTGAACTGCGCTTTTATAGTTTCCAAACTATGAAACTGTCACTAAACTGTCAAAAGTGTCACTTTTTGTCAGTTTGAATGTAACTTTGTGCAAATTTCAGTGAGAGTTTGCAGCACTTTCCACGCCTAAAAATAAAATAAAAAGCGTTATCGCGCCCTAGGTGGCTCGCAAAACAACAGCATGGAAGCCACCCACATCGTGAAAGACAATTCTAATGGCCGGCCCAGTCAGATAAATTAGTAACTGTTAATCTTGGCTGTAACACTTAGAATGCTCTGTCCGTGCCCCTGCTCAGCGTCAAAACAATCAAAGAATAAGTAAAAGCTCCCGCTGAACGCGAAGACTATGGTGACGAGCTGCTCTTCAATCTTCTTTCAACATACGACCACTCCAGCAATAGCCTCACCCGCCTCCGCAATGGATCATCAACGTAGCTGAGGATCCCACTCGAGAATACGCACAAAGGAATGTCGTGTACTACCGCAACATCTCAGATTCCGTTGAGGCACGAGAACAGAATTTTTCCCGATCACACAGATCGATAAGTACTACGCCTTCTTCTTGCCTGGGGCGAGAATGGAAAAGCCCAACCCACCAATGAAGTTCCGATAACCAATAAAAACCTGGAGATTCACTCGTACACCGTCACCATCAACCGTGTCGGGCCAGAGGTGATGTTTATCCATATCTGCCATGCAGCGCTCCAGAGACAACGACCTATAGTCCTCGCCGCCCTTCTTCTTGTAGAAGATGTTCTTCTTGGCCTGACGGAAAGCAGCTTTGAAGATGAGTTCCCCGGCGTTCACAACGAGAACAGTCACGACTTACTCTCGATTGGTCGTCTGCGGCTTGTTGCAAATCTCGATTGCGGCGAGCATAGCAGTGCGCGAGTTGTCAGAGAGTTTATTGTACGAGATGTCTGGCCTAGCCCTTAGTCACATCTCTCTCAACAACGACCACCGTCAATTGACCTCCCAGTTAATGCTAAAGAGTTCACGGCGATTTTCAGAGGCGTTGAGAGCGTCACGGGCATTGTCGAGATATTCCTCAGACTCGTCACGTAACCGGTTCCGCTCGGTTCTGTACTCGTCTTCGGAGTCATCGATCTTACGCCGCCACTGTCGGGCTTCATGCCTGAGCTTGAGTTCCTCGGCGGCGCTGGAAGCCTTGCGGGCGGCCTTGTTCGCTGCGGTTTCCTTGGCCTGGTATTCGCGAATCTTCGCGTCAAACTTCGCTTTGTGGTCCAAGCGAGCCGCTTCGATGAGTTCTTCCTGTTGGAGGAAAAACACTGCATTGCGGTCCTCCACATCCTGGCCGAGCTCGGCAAGCTGTTCATTTAGCGCCTGCTCGAAACCGGTGTCCACCACAGGTTCCATACAAATGGCTGTGCAGTTTAAATCAAGGAGATCCCGGATTTGCTCATGATCCATGGGTGTCCCGTCTTCAAGGAACCCAGCGGTAAGCAAGTAGGACTCTCGAAGCTGTTGTTTTCCTGCCCGCATGGTGAACGTGACTTCTTCGATGCGCACCCGCCCGGACTTGCCGCTGAGCCGTTTTGCCACAGCCGTAGCGTGCTCGGAGCCATTGACTTGGAAGGTAAGACGCGCGGGCGGAGTGTCGTGACTCTTGGCATGGTCGATCACCCACGCGCACAAGTCGCTTGCATAGCGGTATTGGTGTGCTCCTTTGCGGGGCTCGGACTTGAAGTAATATTGGCCGACCGGGATACCGGTCTCGGGGGCATCGTGCAGGGCGAACTGAGTACCGGACTTGTTGAACGTGGCGATATCGCCGAGCTCATACCGTGTGACATCAATGAGGAGTCGCTCGAAGGCGTTGAGGACGACGCCGGTTTGAGCGTCGTAGGACTTGAGTTTGTCACGCACCTTCGGATCGAGGTTGTCGAATACCTTAGCCCGGGTCTTCTTCATCTCCCGGTTGATCTGCTTTGCATATTTCGCCTCGAGAGCGGTGAATGCAGCATCGATCTCGGTGGCGGTTTTGCAGTTGTCGAGAATATGGGCGATGTTCTTCTCGAAGTCCAGGCCGTCCTCGATCTGGCCGAGCACCTCGTCAGAGGCACCGAACACGGATGTGAACAACTCGAACTTCTCAGTGAGCAGTTCGAGGATGCGCTCCTCGGCGAGATTACCTTTATTGGAAAAGTTGACGACCACAACGTTATGTTTCTGCCCAAATCGGTGAACACGACCGATACGCTGCTCGATGCGTTGCGGATTCCAGGGCAGATCATAGTTGACCAGCATCGAACAGAACTGCAGGTTAATACCCTCCGCAGCAGCCTCAGTAGCTATCATCAGGCGCCCACGTTCACGGAACTCATCCACAAGGGCTTTACGACGATCAGCAGCAGGAATTCCAGTAACAAGGTCGCTCCCCTGGTTTTCCTCAAGCCAACGCTGATAAATGGCGTTTGCCTCGGCGCCGTTGTTGGTGCCATTGAATAACACCAAGCCGTCACCCCAACCTGCCTCCCGCAATGAACGAGCAAGATAGTCCTGGGTAACGGTCGAATCGGTGAAGATAATCGCTTTCTGAGGTGCCCCGATTTCACGCAACTTTGTAAAGCCCTGTTCGAGGGCATCAACGAGCTTAACCGCTTTCTGATTGACCGTGATAGAGCGGGCAAGCTTCGCATACTCGCGTAGCTCTTCTACTTCACCGAGCATCTCTTTGCGCTGCCCTGGGTCAATAACCTCATTGCTTCCAGAAGCGTTTTCTGCTTCCTCACGCAGCTCACTAGTGATGTCTGGATCGGCAACAAAGCCACCGGCATCATTCCGGCGACGCCCCGCCCACACTTCTGCCTCGAGCCGATCAGCAGTTTTTTCAAGAGTAGATGCGACAGCGTAGGACGAGGAACCCAGGCGTTTGCGCATGATGAGCGCCGACAGGTGGCGCTGTGACTTTGCGAACGCCCATAGGACCGGACGCTGCAAGTATTCGTTGATCTTGTCATACAACTCGACCTCCGCGTCGCTGGGGGTGAAGGCCACAGTTAGAGGCATACGCTCCGTGAAGCGAATATACTTATCGGCATCTTTGCGCAGCGTCCGCTTCGCCACGAGCGCGACGCGCTGGGCAAGATCGTCGTTACCGACGCCGTCAGGATTATCGAGGTAGCGCTCTTTGAAAGCGTCGAGCGAGTGGAAATAGTTCGGGGAAAACACCGAGACGAGCCCGAAGAGTTCCTCGAGCCGGTTCTGAAGCGGGGTCGCAGTCAGCATGACGGTCTTGGTAGCGGCCTGGCAGATGCGTGCCACGTTCGCTGCGATCTTCGCTTGTCCAGTCCAATAGGAGCGCAGCCGATGGGCCTCATCGCAGACCACGAGATCCCAGGTGCGGATCAACTTCAAGGTCTGCGAACTGGCGAACTCGTACGAGCAGATCAGAATCTGATCCCGAGCACCTGCACCGGTCAGCTCGTCAATGTTCGTGCGATCCAACAGCGAGGCAGGCAGGGCGAACTTTTCATCCAGTTCCTGCTTCCATTGCTGGCGCAGCGACGCCGGAGCAATAATCAGGATCCGCCGGCTTCGCAGTGCCCAATACTGGGAGATGACGATGCCAGCCTCAATCGTTTTACCGAGTCCGACCTCGTCGGCGAGGATCACGCCTTCCAAGAAAGGGGATTGCAGAGCGAAAAGAGCGGCGTCGATTTGGTGGGGTTTGGGGTCCACCTGGGCATCGAACAGCAGCCCGGCGAGCTTGCCGACATGGTCTGACGCGTAGGAGCGGTCTAGCTCGTGGGCGTAGAGCTTGGCTTGATAGTCACTTAAAAGCTGCAACGTTGGCCGCCCCGTTAGATTTCCCACCGCTCGGGGGCAGAAACCATATAGTCCACACCGATGGCAGCGAAGTGCTTTCTCGCAGCCTCAATCTTCGCGTTCTCGGATGGACGGCGCTTCATCGGATCCTGGCTCGACTTGGTCTCCCGCACCAGATACAGGTGCTCGGTGCCGTCTTCGACCTTGATGATCGCCCAGTCCGGGTTGTAATCACCCACAGGTGTAGGCACAAGGAACTTGCTAGGAAGCTTCATAAACAGTTTGATGTCTTCACGCCCGTCCAAGTAACGGGCGAATTGCCGCTCCGGGTCCGAATCAAGGACGAGGTAGTCGAAGTCCGTCTTTTCCTTGTTCGTCACCTGATAGAGTTTGTTGATAAACCAGAATTTCTCTTCCAAGCCATCAGCCTGCAACTCACGCAGCTCGTAAATGCTACCTCCGATCGGCTCATACTGAAGGCCATCGATCAACGCGTAGGCTAGCTGGGTCCTGATACGGTCCGTCACCATCTTGATGAAGTCATTCGGATTTTCGAGAAAGTCTCCGATACGCCCAGAACCGAGCAGAATGTCGATAATCGTCTTGCGCGTCAGCGAGGTAGATTCCTGGAGCTGAGTAATAATGTCCGGGAGCGGGTAGGAATCTGCGAGCACCGCCGAACGCGAGCCAAGCTCCATTCCTTTCGGGCCACCACGGGTGATCTCCATATCAGTGCGGGTCACCTGGATACGGATCGGGTCTATTTGCGGTGCCTGCTTGATACTCTCAATACTCCGTCTGATGAGATCCTCACGGTCGAGGGCGACGCGATAGGTAGTGCGTGCCGTGATTGCTTCCCAGAATGCCTCAAACTCGGGGGTGACGTAGACCTGCTTGTTGAGGGTGCGGGTTACACGCTCGCGCTTATCCTCGGCAATCGTGGCGGACTTGCAGTCATCAACGATGCGGATTACGTCATCCTCATAGCCGACGAAATCATCGGGCAGATCGACCAAGAATCCGAGCTGATTTGGTGTCCATTTGTCAGTGACTTCGCCTGCAGCGTTGATATAGCCCTGCGATAGGAGGGAGTCGTAGATGCGCCGAGAACGCCTGGTACCGAGTCTCGTCTCCTTGCCGGTGTCTGGGTTGACAAAAGAAAGGGCCGCGAACTCGGTCGGACGCACGCGCCCGATTACCACACCCGCGTTCTTATACTCATCCTGGAGGGCGGAAGCGAAAGCGTTGTACGACTCGTTAGCCACCACAGTGAGCTGTGCAATGCCGGCATCTTTGATACGTTCACCCTTCTGGTTCACCGGAAGGCGCAGGCCACGGCCGATGGTTTGGCGGCGCTCTGTCTCGGTGGACATGTCACGCAGTGTACAGATCTGAAACACGTTCGGGTTATCCCAGCCCTCACGAAGCGCCGAGTGGGAGAAAACAAACCGCACCGGCTCATCCATGCTGAGCAGGCGAGCCTTGTCCTTCATGATCAGCTCATAAGCATCATCGTCGGCCTTCGTTCTCCCCGAAGAGTCCTTAAACGTCATCGGGGCGTTCTTTCCTCTACCTGCCTTCATCTGTGCGAAGTAACCAGAGCGAACTTCGACGGGGTCAGCTGGGAGGAACGCTCCATCGGGGAGGTTCTTCGCACGCTCCTCTTCGTAGGCCTTGTCAAAAGCCTCAGCAAATGGACCACTGGCATCAAGATTGTTAATGCCGTCGCCAAGGTAGGAGGCGACCTTGTCAATAAAGAACAGCGAGAGTACCTTGACGCCGCGGTGGTGGACCTGAATCTCCTTGCGGATGTGTTCACGGATGGTTTCGCGGATCATCTCTCGGAATAAGACATCCTGGTTATCACCGATTGCTTCACCCACACGCAGGTAGCCGTAGTTGGTTAGCTCAATATGCTCCGGTTGGACGCTGATTTCATTGATCCGCCAGTTCCCCTCATAGGCAGGATTTCCACCGGACAAGCGCTCGAGATCGGCCCCTTGTGAGGCGCTAACCTTCTTCTTCACATACGAACCATTCTTCTTCTTAACCACCAGCTCGAGGATGGCTTTGAACGGATCGCGTTTGACCTCCAGTAGCTTCACGTATGGCTTCGCAGCGCCACCAAGTTCGAGAGCATCGGAAACGACGATCTTCTTCACGAGTCCCAAGCGGTGCGCATCGATCGGATCAAGCCGGTAGACAACATTGCGTGATGTGCGGTGCGTAGCCGAATATCGCAATGTACACATTGGGCTCAGATCCGCCACAGCTGACTGCGAGAGCTGGGACTCCATATTCTGCGGCTCGTCCATAATCACGATCGGACGGGTAGCTTGCAGGTAATCCAATGGACGCAGACCAGAGAGCTTGTCGCGGTACTGGTGGATGATTCGCGTGTTCTTGTCGCCTTTAATCGAGTCGATCGTCATCACCATAAACTGCAACGACGTGGCCGTAGCGAAGTCTCGGACGTCCTCAGCACGGTCGCCCGAGTAAACGAGCGCGTCCATATTGATTTGCGGGTATAGGTGGCGGAAATGATCACGCATCAACTGAATACTGGTCTTCACCCCCTCACGGATCGCGACGGACGGTACCAAGATGATGAACTTATTGAAGTGATACTTGCTGGCGAGCTCGAACGCAGTGCGCAGGTAGACATATGTCTTACCTGTACCGGTTTCCATCTCGATATCGAACTGAAGGCCATCCACTAGATCTTCGCTGATTTCGAGACCATTTCTATCTTGAACGAGTTTGAGGTTATGAAGAATCGTGCCCTCATCAAGGACAAGATTGTTACCGTAGGCACCGATCTCCTGAAAAAGATCATTCTTTTCTAAGCCTGAAAGCTCAAGCATGGGACTTGAAGTCTGAAATTCCAGCTTCGTAAAGAGCTGATCAGCATCCGCGGGCTGCCCATCGAAGAGGCCAGTGACAGCCTCGATGGCGTTGGTTTGGTAAGGCTGACGGGGATCAAATTGAAAACGCATCTATGTCACCTCGCCTTACGCTGTCCACACATCAACGTTGTGGGTGCGGCACTCCTGCATCAGATTCGTTTTCAACTCATCATTGCCATTGAACGCATCTTCAAGGATCACCAGCCTCTCAGGCTCTTTTTCGACAAGAGCTCGCAGCTGATCGAGTGTCGGCGTGACGTTCTCATCGAGGTAAACCAGAACCAGTCCATCCGCGACGCTGAAAACGCTCAGACCCGCGACCTCGATGGTCTCGATCTTCTCCGCGAGCGAGAACCCTAGTTTCAATAAGATTTCGGTCAGAAGCGCCTGGGGACGGGCATCATCGTTGCTAGAGTCGGTAAGATTCCTAAATAGTGTCTCCATCTCTTCTTGCGAGAGACCGGAATCAGCCTTCCACTTTGTAAAGTTCGTGTCGACAAGCTTGTAGGCACGGAAACCGACATCGAAAGAATCGCCCCGACCATCTAACTTCGAGGCCTCCTCTTCTAGGATATGCGATCCGGCACGGCGGATACGTTCACGGGCAACATCTGCGATGGTGTTGGGCTGCCATTCAACGTTCCTTGCCTTCTCCGGCAAAGATTCTGGTAGTTGAACTTGAATGAACTTTCGCTCGCCATTGTCCTCAGCGTTCTGACGCATGACGGCATCCGCAGTAGTACCTGATCCGGCGAAGAAGTCGAGAACAATTTCGTCATCAGCACCCGTAGTAAGAACCTGTAGGAGTCGACGGATCAGCTTGGTAGGCTTCGGGGTGTCAAAGACTGACGTCGTACCGAAGAGTGCACGAATTTCCTTTCGAGATTCGTCGTTGTGCCCCGCAAAATTAAAATCCCACCACGTCGTAGGTACCGTGCCCTGTTGCACCTCACTAAGGTAGCGCTTGAGTTGTGGGGCACCTGTGCCGCCCTTTCCCCAATAGATGCGATCGTCTTCAATCATCTCTGCAAGCTTCTGCTCGGAAAAACGCCAACAGCTTCCCTTCGGTGGATTAAAAGACTCACCGGTATTGGGGTTAGTTACAGGAAAATCGTTCGTCGCGCTGTACGTTCTCACTGACAAATTGTCCGAACGATAGCGGCCACGACCATCACCATCATCATGTGAATACGGTTTGTTATTTTCCTCAGTGCGCGGAAAGAGACCACGGACGAACTTTTGAGAACGGGCAACGATTAGCACATAGTCATGCATATCAGAAAAACGCTTGGCATCATTAGCAGGTGAATATTTTTTCTGCCAACAGATACTCGCGTAAAAATTATTTTCGCCGAAAATTTCATCAAGTAGAAGACGCAATCGTGGCATTTCGTCATCATCAATGCTGAGCGCGATAGCTCCATCTTCTCGTAGAAGATTCTTTGCCAACTTCAGACGGGGGTACATCATGTTGAGCCAATTGGAGTGGAAGCGTCCGGCCGACTCGGAATTAGTGGAGAGCTTACCTCCATCGTCAGCCTGACCAGTGAGTTCGAGGTAGTTGCCTATCGAGTCAGCATAGTTGTCAACGTAGACGAAGTCGTTGCCCGTGTTGTACGGCGGATCAATGTAGATCATCTTGATCTGCCCGTAATAATGCTTTTGAAGGATCTTCAGCACTTCGAGATTATCGCCTTCGATAAACACGTTCTGGGTGGTGTCCCAATCGACGGAGTTCTCTTTGTCCGGCATGAGCGTTGCTGTGGTCGGAATTTGGGCGGCACGGATGGCGTCACGTTTTCCTGGCCACGTTAGGCCGAACCGTTCGCGGGCATTATCAGCATCGGCACCGAGAATGGTTTTGAGCTTCTCGAGGTCGACTTTCCCGTCAGCTACAACCTCAGGAATCAACTCTGCGAGTTTGTTCGCTACCTCAGTTGTGAAATTTGGCGTAGTCGCGGGAACCCTATTAATTAGGTCTGACATTGGTTGCTCCATCGCTCTGAGAATTGACACCTGACGACCCTACGCACACTCGGGTTTATTTTCGTTCCTGCCACTCCGCATTGCCGCAAGACCCATTTGTTCTAAATAGAAGTCGATTGCTTGGCAGATGCGCGCTAGGGCCTCAGCTATAATATTACCGTCTTCGCTCACTTTATCGATGGTTTCTGCTGATAGGCCGCTTACTGTGCGGGAGCTTCGACGGTCGCGGCTTGAGTGGTTCTTAGCTCCTTTGGACTCGATCGACAAAGTCATAGGAGAGCTCTTCAATTAACAGAAAAGGGGCTTCCCAAGGGCCTAATCGCTGTGCCAAGCGGTGCTCACAGCTCCAGCCAGTCAGTGACCGGAACTCCGCCGATGCACACCCAGATTTGCTTGGGAGTCGCTCCCACGTTGTTGAATTGGGCGTAGTCAATCTCAAAGGAGTGCATCATGCTGAAACCACTG
>NZ_JAUMTY010000102.1 GCF_030530965.1 Corynebacterium sp.
CTGATGCGGAAAATCGCGCTCACCACTGACAATGCCCCCGTTTACCCTCCACCCGGACATGAAGAAAACAATCGCCACCCCTGTCTGGAAAATCGTCCCCACAGCCGTCGAACCAAACAATGCCCGTTTCATCAGTCATTATTGCCGTGATCCACCCCCGTTAGAGCTATTCAATCTCTTAACAAGCCCAACAATGTACAAACTTTTCTGTTCAGGATTTCTTAATACGGCCTCAATCGCTATTTTCCCTAGCGCATGGCACAATTAGGTGAGAAAGTTTTGATTTCCCCATGTTTTAATGCGCAGGAGGATGCCCGTGAGCTCCACGAACAAAAATGGCTTGTACACCGATAGCTCAAACTCGGTTTTCCCCGAGGTAGGTAGCATCCCTCTCCGCGATGCCGATACTCACGCAGCAGGTCAAGGCAGCATTAATCGCCTGGTCAAGGACGCATCCGGCCAGATCACGACCCTCGTCCGCACCGAAATTGAGCTCGCCAAAGCAGAGCTCACGCAGTCGGTGAAGAAGGGCGCCATCGGCGGAGCAATGTTCGCCGTGGCCGGCATTATCGCTTTCTTCAGCGCGTTCTTCCTCTTCTTCACCCTGGCAGAAGTGCTTGACATCTGGCTCTACCGCTGGGCAGCATTCGCCATCGTCTTCGCCGGAATGCTCCTGCTCGCAGGCATTTTCGCACTCATCGGGCTCAAGCAGGTCAAGCAGGTGAAGAAGCCAGAAGCGACCATCGATTCCTTCGGCAAGCTCCCCGAGGTCGTCCCTAGCGGTTCGTCCAACTCGGGTTCCTCCAAGACCGCGAGCTCGAAGAACGTCGAAACTGCTGAAGGTCTCTACAGCTAAGCTCCAAAACTCAGCACCGACGTGAGTTCAGCCACGTCGACACCACCCCGCCGGCGATGCCCCGCTGCATCGTCGGTTTTTTGGTTCCGTCTACCGTCGAACCTCATGATTTGGTAAACCTGGTGTGTGCCTCAACGCCCGACGAACCCCTCCGCCATTGAACTCGATGGCCCGTGGACCCATCACCTATACCACAGCCGGGGAGTTCGCATTCACTGCGCCGACAGCGGAAGCCCCGACGCCCCATTAGTGCTGCTAGTTCACGGTTTCGCTGGCGGATGGTTCGACTGGCAATCCGTCCTCCCCTTGCTCGCGGAGGATCACCACGCCGTCGCCATGGATCTCCGCGGCTACGGCCTCTCTGACAAACCTCCCCACGGCTACGACCTGGGCACGACGGCACTAGACATCGCCGGCCTGGTCCTTGCGCTGGGTCATACGTCGGCAACTGTGGTCGCCCACGGAGAGAGCGTGCCTGCAGCGGTGATCGCCGGTCTGACCGAGCCGCAACGCATTAAGCGTGTGGTGGCGCTCAACCCTTCGCATCCGCGCCAGAACGTCGACGTCGTCATCCGCCACCCGATCCGGCACCGCGACCGCATCACGCTGGGCATGGCCACTCGTTTCCCGCGGCTTGGGGAGCGCTGGCTGAAAGCCGACCACAGCTTGTTCCTTGAGCAGATCGTCG
Organism: Corynebacterium sp.; assembly: GCF_030530965.1. Classification (GTDB taxonomy): domain Bacteria; phylum Actinomycetota; class Actinomycetes; order Mycobacteriales; family Mycobacteriaceae; genus Corynebacterium. Next base: position 1,545 of record NZ_JAUMTY010000102.1, read on the forward strand.
CTCATCTAGCCGGCTCGGCGTTCCGATATTCCGACAGTTTCGACGAATATCTCGCGATTCGACGCTTCGCGATGGGCGTTGAGCGCGTCGCCTATTACGCGTGCCTGCGCCACCGGAAGGCCGCGGT